>NZ_JBFRFV010000044.1:0-31303 GCF_052115005.1 Massilia sp. 2TAF26 | reverse complement strand
GTGCTGACCCAGTTCTTCGGCCACATCGTGCGCGGCGAGACCATCTCGCTGGTCGACGGCGGCCACCAGAAGCGCGCCTTCACCTATATCGATGACGGCATCGAGGCCCTCATGAAGATCATCGAGAACAAGGACGGCAAGGCCAGCGGACAGATCTACAACATCGGCAACCCGGCCAACAATTATTCGATCCGCGACCTGGCCGGCATGATGCTCGAGCTGGCCGCCGAGTACCCGGAATACGCGGCCGGCGCGCAGAAGGTGCAGATCGTCGAGACCAGCTCGGGCGCCTACTACGGCGCCGGCTACCAGGACGTGCAGAACCGCGTGCCGAAGATCGAGAACACGATGCAGGACCTGGACTGGGCACCGACCACCACCATGGCCGACGCCCTGCGCGGCATCTTCGATGCCTACCGCGGCCAAGTCGGCGCCGCCCAGGCACTGATGGACTAAGCGGCAGGGAATCGACTTGGCTCCTCTGCTCGTCCTCAAGATCGACGTCGACACCTACCGCGGCACTTTGGTCGGCGTGCCCAACCTGGTGCGCATGCTGAGCCGGCACGCCGCCGGCGCGACCTTCCTGTTCTCGCTGGGGCCCGACCATACCGGCTGGGCCATGCGGCGCGCCCTGCGTCCCGGCTTCTTCCAGAAGGTCTCGCGCACCTCGGTGGTCGAACACTACGGCTTCAAGACCCTGATGTACGGCGTGCTGCTGCCGGGTCCGGACATCGGCGCCAAGGGCGCGGCGGAGATGCGCGCCGCGCGCGATGCCGGCTTCGAATGCGGCATCCATACCTGGGATCACGTGGTATGGCAGGACAATGTCCGCGCCAGGGATGCGCAGTGGACCGATCGCATGATGCAGAAGAGCGAGCAGCGCTACGCCCAGGTGTTCGGCGAGGCGCCGCATACCCATGGCGCGGCCGGCTGGCAGATGAACGTGCATGCCTTCAGGCGCCACGACGCCCAGGGTTACGCCTATGCCTCCGACGGCCGCGCCATGCTGCTCGACGATGGCGCGCTGGCCGACCCGCAGGCCGGCCCCTACCGCTTCACCGGCATGCGGCACATCCAGATGCCGACCACCCTGCCCACCCTGGACGAGCTGCTGGGCCGCGAAGTGGGCGGCGCCGAGCTGACGACGCAGAACATCGCCGCCCACATCCTCAAGCTGACGGCGGAAAACCGGCGCGATCACGTGTATACGCTGCACGCCGAGCTTGAAGGACAGAAACTTGCCCCCATCTTCGAGCAGCTGTTATCAGGTTGGAAAGCTCAAGGCTATCAGCTTGCCTCAATGGCCGACTATTATGAGAAGATAAAGCATGCCCCGCTGCCCGAATATCCAGTTCAGTGGGGAGAACTACCGGGCCGGTCAGGAGAGCTGATCGTCCTCGACACCAAAACCTGAGCCGCGGCTTTCGCGCCGCGCTCATTGTTCCTGACAGGAGAACCCCGTGGCCGAAAGCCCATCCGCAACAGCTACCGAACCCTTGGCCAACTTCACTGCCGCCATGACCGGCGACCAGACCTTCGAGCTGCAGGGTCGCCCGGCAAAGTTCACGGTGCTGTATTTCTATCCAAAGGACAATACCCCCGGCTGCACCACGGAAGCCATGAACTTCCGCGACCACCACGACGAGATCACCGCGCTGGGCGCCGCCGTCTACGGCATCAGCCGCGACTCCTTGCGTTCCCACGAGAACTTCAAGGCCAAGCTCGGCCTGCCCTTCGAACTGATCTCCGACCCCGAAGAAGCGGTCTGCACCCAGTTCGATGTCATGAAGATGAAAAACATGTACGGTAAGAAGGTACGGGGGGTCGAGCGCAGTACGTTTGTCATTGACGCTAACGGCAAAGTGGTGAAAGAATGGCGTGGCGTGAAAGTCAATGATCACGTGGCGGAAGTGCTCGAATTCCTGAAGAGCCAGCCCTGAACGGATGGCTCCGGTTGATTAACCCGATGCCCGATGTTTGCCTATTTTGAGTCCTAGTTTTACCTCAACGCATCATTCCAATCCGGCCGCCGGCCGCGCTCCCATTGATGAGCGGCCGGGGCCACGCAGCTCCCCCCACAGTTGCATCTGTCCGGCCCGGCGGCGCACACGTCCGCGCGGCGCATTTTTCCGACTTCATACCGATTGAGAACCTGATGCCACTACCGAAAATTCCAAGCAAGCCGGCGACGATTCTGCTGGCAAAGGATTACCCGAAGGCCGAACCCGGCAAATCGCCTGTCCGCGCAGCCGCGAAGGCGGAGAACGACCCGGTCGAAGACCTGATCAGCGGCCCGGCAGTCCCGGCCAAGACCACCCGTGCGCGCAAGTCGAAGGCTGCGCTGCTGGCCGAGGGCCAGGGTCGCGAGAGCCTGCCGGTGCGCGAAACGACGCCGCCGGCCGCGCCGGCCAAGCTGCCCGCGCCTCCACGCGAAGACAAGAGCGGCAAGAACGGCGCCGCCGCGAAGCTGCGCGAGACCGACATGAACGAGCCGCATCCGGCCAAGCACAAGCCGGTCGAGGTCAACGTCAAGTCCTCGGCCAGCCGCAAGGCCGACAGCGTCGGCAGCACCAAGATGTTCGTGCTCGACACCAACGTGCTGATGCACGACCCGACCTCGCTGTTCCGCTTCGAGGAACACGACGTCTACCTGCCGATGATGACGCTCGAGGAGCTCGACAACCACAAGAAGGGCATGTCGGAAGTCGCGCGTAACGCACGCCAGGTATCGCGCACGCTGGACGCCCTGATCGCCAATACCGACGACGACGGCATCGAGACCGGCATCCCGCTGGCCAAGCTGGGCAACAAGGATGCGCGCGGCCGCCTGTACTTCCAGACCCGCCTGAACGCCGCCAGCCTGCCGGAAGGCCTCCCTTCCGGCAAGGCCGACAACCAGATCCTGGGCGTGGTGCGCGCGCTGGAAGCCGACCAGTCGGGCCGCGCGATCGTGCTGGTGTCGAAAGACATCAACATGCGCATCAAGGCGCGCGCCCTGGGCCTGGCGGCCGAGGACTACTTCAACGACCACGTGCTGGAAGACACCGACCTGCTGTACTCGGGCATCGTCCAGCTGCCGGACGATTTCTGGACCAAGCACGGCAAGAACATGGAGTCCTGGCAGGAAATCAAGGGCGGCAACTCGTCGACCTACTACCGCGTCACCGGCCCCTTCATCCCCTCGCTGATGGTGAACCAGTTCGTGTTCTTCGAACCGAACAACGGCGAAGCGCCCTTCCAGGGCCAGGTCAAGGAAATCAACGGCAAGACCGCCGTGTTCCAGACCCTGCGCGACTACAGCCACAACAAGAACAATGTCTGGGGCATCACGGCGCGCAACCGCGAGCAGAACTTCGCCTTGAACCTGCTCATGAACCCGGAGGTCGACTTCGTCACCCTGCTCGGCCAGGCCGGCACCGGCAAGACCCTGCTGGCATTGGCGGCGGGCCTGGCCCAGGTGCTGGAGACCAAGGTCTACAACGAGATCATCGTCACCCGCGTGACGGTGCCGGTGGGCGAGGACATCGGCTTCCTGCCGGGTACCGAGGAAGAGAAGATGTCGCCGTGGATGGGCGCCTTCGACGACAACCTCGAAGTGCTGATGAAAGGCGACGGCGATGCCGGCGACTGGGGCCGCGCCGCGACCCAGGACCTGATCCGTTCGCGCATCAAGATCAAGTCGCTCAACTTCATGCGCGGCCGCACCTTCGTGAACAAGTTCCTCATCATCGACGAGGCCCAGAACCTGACGCCGAAGCAGATCAAGACCCTGGTCACGCGCGCCGGTCCGGGCACCAAGATCCTCTGCCTTGGCAATATCGCCCAGATCGATACGCCTTACCTGACCGAAGGCTCGAGCGGCCTGACCTATGTGGTCGACCGCTTCAAGGGCTGGAGCCACGGCGGCCACGTGACCCTGGCGCGCGGCGAGCGCTCGCGCCTGGCGGATCACGCCAGCGACGTGCTGTAAGTTTCAGCGGTCGGGTTCAAACAAAAAGCCTGTGCGCCGGAAGGCCCGCAGGCTTTTTTACGTCCGTTTTATTGCCGTATTTACAGTTAATGGTGCAAAATTGCAAATTCGAAATATCCCCTCCTCGTTGGGGCTATCATTCCGCGATCCTCATGCGGTAAAAACAAGGCAGAAACACCGCGAAACCATATGAAATTCCGATTCTGGCGTCGCGTTGTGAACGGGATTCGACCGCTTTTTCAACCGTAGTACCACCATAAGGAGAGAGACCCCATGAAGTACCTGATCCTGCTGGCCGCAAGCTGCTCGGCCCTGCTGGCCGGCTGTGCGACCGAAACGCCGGACGGCGCAAGCGCCCAGCGCAGCGGCCCGGAAGAGACTTACGTCCCGACCGGCAGTTCGATCGCACGCCGTAACGTCGATCGCACCACTGCCGTCAAGACCGCCAACAAGGAAGAACTGGAAAATTCGCGCATGATGGGCGGCGGCGCCCTGAACCTGCCGCGAAACTGACTTGTCGCGGCGCCGGGTTGCCGCTGAGCTGAAGCGAAGGGCCAGGAGTTCGTCACTCCCGGCCCTTTTCATTTACAACTACGACGTCGCGCCGTCAATCGTTGGCGTTCTGGACGAACACCGCGGCCGTGCGCGCAGGGATGCTGAAGGCCCCGCCGTTGCGTTCGAAAGCCGAGGACTTCACCACCTCGTCGCTGCCGTTGCGCTGGAGCCGGTGCAGCTGCAGCTTGCGGCCTTTCAGGGCCGGCACGGCGATGGTCTTCGCCGACTTGTCGACGTTGAACACCACCACCACCCCCTTGTACTGCGCGCCCTGGTATTTGCCCGGATCGTTGCCGTCGATTTCCATCACGATCACGCCCGGCACCTGGTCGGGTCCGGTGTTATGGAATTTCAGGCGCTCGATCACGTCCTGGGCGGTACGCAGGCGGAACAGGGTCGAGTCCTGGCGGATCGCCAGCAGCTCTTCGAACACCGCCTTCGCCTGCAGGATCGCGCGGGTGTCCGGCCTGATCAGCGGGTTAGTCAGGATCGGCGCCATCATGCCCCAGTTGTCCTGGTTCGGCCCCGCCATCGGCAGGCCGACGCCGAAGTTGTTGGACGTGTAGCTGTAGTCGAGGCGGTTGAACCAGTCGCCGGCGTTGTAGCTGTCGCGGTCGAGCGACTTCGAACGCAGGATCTCCTGGCCGGCATGGATGAAGGGCACGCCCTGCGACAGCAGCACGATGGCCGCGCCCAGGTTCTGCACGCGTACGCGGTCCGCCAGGCTGGTCGATTGCGGCAGGCGGAAGGCGTTGATGTCGAACAGGGTCTGGTTGTCGTGGGCCTCGATGTAGTTGATGACCTCGGACGGGCTGGCCGCGAAGCCGGCCTGCTGGCCGAAGTAGTCGATCTGGGCGTTCGTGCGCAGGGAACCGGAACGGTCGGTGAAGCGGTAGTCGCGCAGGGTGCCGGACAGGCTTACCCTCACCATGTCGGCCAGGCGCAAGGCATCGTCGCGGCTCTGGTTCGCCTGCGCATTCGGGTCGTACCACACGCCGTTGATGAAGCCCTGCTGGCTGATCAGCGCACTGCCGCTGTCGCAGCAGCCGCCGCCGCGCACCGCGTCGCGCATGCGGTCGTTGAAGGAGCCGATGCCGGTGCCGGCCATGTTCGCCTGGCGCGCCTGCACGAAGCGGGCGTCGTTGGCCACGTTGCCGAAGTTCCAGGCTTCGCCGTACAGGTAGATGTCGCGGCCGGCGGCCTGGTTCACCGACGCCTGCAGGCGCTTCAGCAGGTCGAGCGGCGTGAAGCCCATGATGTCGAAGCGGAAGCTGTCGACCTTGTACTGCCTGGCCCACAGCGACACCGAGTCGATCATCAGCTTGCCCATCATCGTGTTTTCCTGGGCGGTATCGGCGCAGCAGCTGTCGTTCAGGATGCTGCCGTTGGCGCCGAGGCGGTAGTAATAGGTCGGCACGATGCGGTCCAGCACGGACAAGGGTCCCTGCTGCGACTGGCTGGTGTGGTTGTAGACCACGTCCATGGTCACGCGCAGGCCGGTCTCGTGCAGGTTCTGCACCATCGCGCGGAACTCGCGCACGCGCGCGGCGCCGTCGTTGGCGTTGCTGGCATAGCTGCCTTCCGGCGCGTTGTAGTGCACCGGATCGTAGCCCCAGTTGAAGCAGTCGCTGTCCTGTACCGCGGCGACCGCGGCCTGCTGGGCGGTCGAATCGGCGGCCGCGTTCGGAATGCCCGGCGTCGCGCAGCCGGCCTCGTTCACGCTGGCGAAGTCGAAGCTGGGCAACAGGTGGACGTGGGTCATGCCGGCCTTCTGCAGCGACTTCAGGTGGCGCATCGGGTTGGCGTCGTCGTCGGTGAAGGCCAGGTACTTGCCGCGGTGGGCGGCCGGCACCGTCGTGTCCTGCGCCGAAAAATCGCGGATGTGCAGCTCGTACAGGGCGATGTCGGTGGGCGCGTCGAGCTTCGGAATGCGCTGGCCGTCCCAGCCGGCCGGTTTCAGCGCCGGGCTGTCGAGGTTGGCCACGAAGGAGCGGGTGCTGTTGGCGTTCAGGCTCGGCGAGTACGGGTCGGTGACGGTATTCGTCACCAGCGCGTTGTTCGCCCAGCGCGACAGCACCTGCACGGTATAGGTGTAGTAGGCGCGGTTGGTCCAGGACGCGTCGCTCGCCGTGTAGCGCCACACGCCGCTGGCCGCTTCCCTCGTCATCGGCACGGTGCTGGCGGCCGGCGCATCGGCGTTCGGATAAACGTTCAGCGCGACCGATTTCGCCGTCGGCGCCCACACGCGGAAGGTCGGCACGCCGGCGCGGTCGAAAGTCACGCCCAGCTGGGCGTTCGCGGCCGCCTGCGCGAACACCTCGTCGAGCATGCCGGCCGTCTGCAGCGAGGTCACCTGCACCAGGTTGCCGGCGCCGTCGTACTGGGCGATGGCGAACTGGCCGCTGGCCAGCCCGGCGACTTTGGCGGCGTCCGCCGCGGCCAGCTGCAGGCCGGTGGCGCCGGCCAGGTGCGGGTACTTGCGGCGGATCGCGTCGGACAGGGGCGCGAGGCTCAGGGTGAAGCTGCCTTCCGCGCCGGCCAGGCCGGCGGCGGCATCCGGCGTGGCCGTCAGGCCGCCATTGGTCGCGTAAAACAGCCTGTAGCTGCCGGTGGTGGGCACGCCCGGCCAGGCCAGGGTGGTGGCCGACAGCCAGTGGGCGCTGGCGAAGGCCAGGCTGCCGTAGCTGAGGGCCGGCCGGCTGGCGTAGACGGTGCAGTCGCCTTCCAGCATCCAGATCTCCTGGCCCTTGCTGGACACATCCGCGTTCAGGTCCGCGTGCTGGTCAGCGCCGCAATTCTTGGTGCCGCCGCCGTCGGTGACCAGGAACCAGATCGCGCTTTTGCCGGCGGCCAGCGGGATGTCGACGTAGCCGCCGAAGCCGTCCGTGCCGGTGAACATGAAGCGGTCCGTGATCCAGGCCGAGCTGGGCTGCTGCGGGCCGTCCCAGGAATACACGCCCCACTGGGCGGTGCCGTTCTGCACGCGGTGGAAGTGCATGCGGATGCTGCCCGGCGCGACCGCCGGGGCCGCAGCGGGCGCCGCGGCCAGCAGGCGGGTGCCCGAGCCGGCGCCCTGCTGGACTGCGCTGCCGCTGTCGCCGGCACCGCATCCGGCGAGTAGCGCGGAAATGCAAACGGCTGCAGCAAAGTGCAGCCGTGAAGTCAAACTACGTCCTGGTAGCATATCGTCCCCTGTGTTGTTATCGGTAGCAAAAGCCACTATGTAATATTACTACTAGCGATAGCAAAAAAGACAAGGACGTTTGTTGCGTGGCGTGCACAAGCAAAAAGGGCGGGATTCGCATCCCGCCCTTCTCATCCGAAGCGATTATCGCGTTACAGGACGTGGGTACCGATCCACCAGGCAATCGCAGCCATGAAGGCCGAGGCCGGGATCGTGAAGACCCATGCCCACACGATGTTGCCGGCCACGCCCCAGCGCACCGCCGACGCCTTCTGCGCCGAGCCGACGCCGACGATGGCGCCGGTGATGGTATGGGTAGTCGACACCGGCACGCCGATCGCGCTGGCCAGGAACAGGGTGATGGCGCCGCCCGATTCGGCGCAGAAGCCGCCGACGGGTTTGAGCTTGGTGATCTTCTGGCCCATGGTCTTGACGATGCGCCAGCCGCCGAACAGGGTGCCCAGCGAGATCGCCGTGTAGCAGGAGATGATCACCCACAGCGGCGGCACCGTGTCGCTGGCCTGCGAGACGCCGGCCGCGATCAGCAGCATCCAGATGATGCCGATGGTCTTCTGGGCGTCGTTGCCGCCGTGGCCCAGGCTGTAGGCCGCGGCCGAGACCAGCTGCAGGCGGCGGAACCAGGTGTCGACCTTGCGCGGCGGGGTCTTCACGAAGATCCAGGACACCGCCAGCATCACGATCGAACCGAGCAGGAAGCCCAGCAGCGGCGACAGGATGATCCAGGTCACGGTCTTGAGCAGGCCGCCGCCGACCAGGGCGCCGGTGCCCGACTTAGCCACCGCCGCGCCCACCAGGCCGCCGATCAGGGCGTGCGAGGACGAGGACGGGATGCCGTAGTACCAGGTGACCACGTTCCAGACGATCGCGCCGACCAGGGCGCCAAACACCACGTACTGGTCGACGATGTGCGGATCGACGGTCCCCTTGCCCACCGTGGACGCGACGTGCACGCCGACGGTGAAGATGGCGACGAAGTTGAACAGCGCGGACATGGCGACCGCGGTCTGGGGTTTCAGCACCCCGGTCGACACCACCGTCGCGATCGCGTTGGCGGCATCGTGGAAACCATTCATGAAGTCGAAGACCAGCGCTAGAAAGATGAGCAGGCCCAGCACGTAGACGCTGATTAAAAGATGATCCATATTGTTTTTATTGTTCTGGTCTTACGCGTTTTCGACGATGATGCCTTCGATGATGTTGGCGACATCCTCGCAGCGGTCGGTGACGGTTTCCAGGATCTCGTAGATGGCCTTCATCTTGATCAGGTTGCGCACGTCCGGCTCGTCGCGGAACAGCTTGGACATCGCCGCGCGCATCACGTGGTCGGCGTCCGATTCCAGGCGGTCGATCTCTTCGCAGATCGCGACCATCTTCTGGGCGTTGTCCATGTTGTGCAGCATGCCGACGGCCTGCTGGACCTTTTCGCAGCAGGCCAGGCACAGCTCGGCCAGGCGCTTGGCTTCCGGCGTCACGGCGTGCAGGTCGTACAGCGAGATGGTCTGGGCGGCGTCCTCCATCATGTCGAGGATGTCGTCCATGCGGGTGATCAGCTTGTGGATGTCGTCACGGTCCAGCGGGGTGATGAAGGTCTTGTGCAGCAGGTCGACGCAAGCGTAGGTGATCTTGTCCGCCTGTTTTTCGATGCTCTCCACAGCGTGGGTGCGGTTTTCCAGGTCGTCGAAGTTGGTCATCAGGCCGACCATTTCTTGTGCGCCCTTCACGCACAGGGCCGCGTGCTGGTTGAAGAGGTCGAAAAATTTGCCCTCAGTGGGCATCAGGCGTCCAAACATAGGTTCTCCGTTGTAAATCTCTTGGAACTTCTTTAAAGGCCGCGGAGGGATCAGAGCCCGGTGTTGCTTTTAAAAGGGCTCTGACCCCGGTGTTAAGCCGCGACAGTTTTTGTATCGGCTTAATCGCCCTGATAAATGCTAAGGCTGCCGCTGTAATTCCCGAACTTGGTATACATACCCATCCAGGTCAGTCGCACCGCCCCGATCGGGCCGTTACGCTGTTTGCCGATAATGATCTCGGCGGTACCTTTATCGGGCGAGTCCGGGTTATAGACTTCGTCGCGGTACAGGAAGATGATGACGTCCGCGTCCTGCTCGATAGCGCCCGATTCGCGCAGGTCGGACATGACCGGGCGCTTGTTCGGGCGTTGTTCCAGCGATCGGTTCAGCTGGGACAACGCGATCACCGGACAGCCCAGCTCCTTGGCCAGGCCCTTCAGGCTACGCGAAATTTCCGAAATTTCCGAAGCCCGGTTGTCGCCCGGCTTGGAACCCTGCATCAGCTGCAGGTAGTCGACGATGATCAGGCCGAGCTTGCCACATTGGCGGGCCAGGCGGCGCGCGCGGGCGCGCATTTCGATCGGGTTCAGCGCCGGCGTCTCGTCGATGAAGATCTGGGCGTCGTTCATCTTCTGGATCGCGTGCGTCAGGCGCGGCCAGTCCTCGTCGATCAGCTTGCCGGTACGCAGGCGGTGCTGGTCGAGCTGGCCGATCGAGCCGAGCATACGCATGGCGAGCTGGGTGCCGCCCATCTCCATCGAGAAGATCGCGACCGGCAGGCCGGCCTCGACCGCGACGGCTTCGCCGATGTTGACCGAGAATGCCGTTTTACCCATCGACGGACGGCCGGCGACGATCACGAGGTCGCCCGGCTGCAGGCCGGAAGTCATCTTGTCGAGGTCGATGAAGCCGGTCGGGACGCCGGTGATCTCGCCCTGGTTTTCGCGCGAGTAGAGTTCGTCGATGCGCTCGACCACCTGGGTCAGCAGCGGCTGCACAGGCAGCCAGCCCTGGGCGCCGCGGGCGCCCTGCTCGGCGATCGCGAAGATGCGCGATTCGGCTTCGTCGAGGATCTGCTTGACCTCGGCGCCCTGGGGATTGAAGGCCTTGGCCGAGACTTCGTCGGCGACGGTGATGAGCTGGCGCAGCACGCCGCGGTCGCGSACGATCTCGGCGTAACGGCGGATGTTGGCRGCGGAYGGCGTRTTYTGCGCCATCGCATTGAGGTACTGCAGCCCGCCCACTTCCTCGGCCTTGCCGAGCTGGACGAGCGATTCGTACACGGTGATCACGTCGGCAGGTTTGCCAGCATTGATCAGGCGGACCATCTGTTCGAAGATGATCCGGTGGTCGTAGCGGTAAAAGTCCTCCGCATGCATGAAATCGGCAATGCGGTCCCACGCCGCGTTATCGCGCAGCAGGCCGCCGATGACGGACTGTTCTGCTTCGATGGAATGCGGGGGAATGCGGAGCGACTCGATCTGCGGGTCTGCTGGGGTGTTCATGGCCGACATTATACCTTTTCCGCATCGCCGGCTGAAATGATTGGTGATTTTCCAAGCATAAAAAAAGCCGGGCAAGCCCGGCTTTTTTCATTCCTGCAACAGATGTTGCTGGATTATTTAGGCAGCTTCGCCCACGACTGCAACAGTCACGTCGACGACGACGTCGGTGTGCAGTGCGACGGCAACCGGGTGCTCGCCGGTGGTCTTCAGCGGGCCGGTCGGCATGCGCACGTTGGCCTTTTCGACGGCGAAACCTTGCTTGCTCAGGGCTTCAGCGATGTCGAAGTTGGTCACGGAACCGAACAGACGGCCGTCCACGCCAGCTTTCTGGGCGATGGTGATGGTCATGCCGTTCAGCTTGTCGCCCTGGCCTTGAGCGGCTGCCAGTTTCTCGGCGGCTGCTTTTTCCAGTTCGGCGCGCTTGACTTCGAACTCGGCCACGGCCGATTCGGTTGCACGGCGGGCTTTCTTTTGCGGGATCAGGAAGTTACGTGCGTAACCGTCCTTGACCTTGACGACGTCGCCCAGGTTGCCGACGTTGACGACTTTTTCCAGCAGGATGACTTGCATATTATTCTCCAGTATACGTGTCGTGACCGACGATTAAGCGTTGTGCAGGTCGGTGTACGGCAGCAGGGCCAGGTAGCGGGCGCGCTTGATGGCGGTGTCCACTTGGCGCTGGTAGTGCGCCTTGGTACCGGTCAGGCGTGCCGGCATGATCTTGCCGTTTTCCTGGACGAAATCCTTCAGGGTGTCGACGTCTTTGTAGTCAACCTGTTCCACGCCTGCAGCGGTGAAGCGGCAGAACTTCTTGCGCTTGAACAGCGGGTTCTGCTGTTTACGCTTCAGTTTTTCCTTGGCTTTGTTTTTGTCGAACTTTTTACCGAATGCCATTTTAGGCTCCTGTATCTATCTAAATGAAATCAATGATGTGAAACACCAGGGCTTTGCTGTTGCGGTTCTTCCTGGCCATGAACCCTCGAAACTCGTAGACGGCACCGAGTTCGGCGTCGGCAAATCGCTTCGAAACATCGCCCGCGGCCAGCGCGGTGATCTCGAATTCGACCTGCCTGGCAATCCCTGCTTCCACCTGCTGCGATCCATGTTGCAGGATGCCGCTGACGATGGGGATGCCGGCCGGGGTGTAGCGCAGGGCATCGCGTTCCGCGATGCTTGCGACCAGCAACAGCTCGTTCACTGCCCTTGCGCGCTTCTTTCTTAAGATTAAGAATTAAGCGGCTGCGGCCGGAGCAGCTGCCTGCTCGGCGCGATGGCTCTTGGCTGCGTCTTCGCGCTGCACCGATTTCATCATCGGCGACGGCGCGGTTTCGGCCTTCTTCATCTTGACGGTCAGGTGACGCAGCACGGCATCATTGAATTTGAATGCGGTTTCCAGCTCGACCAGGGTCTCGTTGTCGCACTCGATGTTCATGCAGATGTAGTGTGCCTTCGGCAGCTTCTGGATCTGGTAAGCCATTTGACGGCGGCCCCAGTCTTCGACGCGGTGGATGTTACCGCCGCGCGAGGTGACCGTGGTCTTGTAGCGCTCGATCATCGCCGGAACCTGCTCGCTCTGGTCCGGGTGGACGATAAACACGATTTCATAATGACGCATGCAACACTCCTTAAGGACGTTTAAACAAATGCCCACCTCGGCGTCAAGACGAGTGTGGGAAGGGAAAGCCCGACATTATAACCGCAAAAACGTCAAGAGCTCAATCGCCATTTCGAGGCCGCGTTGGCGGCCCGGCTTGCCTACCGAGCATCGGCTGTGCCCGGCAGGCAAAAAAAACCGGCAAATCGCACGGATTCCCCTTGCGCCCGGCGCAATACTGTACAAAAATACAGGGTATCGGGTTCGCCCCGCACTACCGCTCACCTACGAATTAATCTTTGACATGCTCAAGCTCACCGCACGGCAAGAACAGATCCTCAACCTGATCAAGGAAGCGATCGACAACACCGGTTTCCCGCCGACCCGCGCCGAAATCGCGCAGGAGCTGGGCTTCCGCTCGGCCAATGCGGCCGAGGAACACCTGCAGGCCCTGGCCCGCAAGGGCGCGATCGAAATCTCCCCCGGCACCTCGCGTGGCATCCGCCTGGTCGGCGCCGCAGCCGAACCCGCTCCGGCACCGGCAGTCCCGGCCGCCCTGCTGATGTCGCTGCCGCTGGTCGGCCGCGTCGCCGCCGGTTCGCCGATCCTGGCCCAGGAACACGTCGAGGCCACCTACTCGGTCGACCCGGCCATGTTTTCGAGCAAGCCCGACTTCCTGCTGAAGGTCAAGGGCTGGTCGATGCGCGACGCCGGCATCTGCGACGGCGACTTCCTGGCCGTCAAGAAAGTGGATTCGGCAAAGAACGGCCAGATCGTGGTCGCCCGCATCGGCGACGAAGTCACCGTCAAGCGCTACCGCAAGAGCGGCGGCACCATCGAACTGCTGCCGGAAAACCCGGACTTCTCCGTCATCACGGTCGATCCGCACACCGACGAGTTCGCGCTCGAAGGCCTGGCCGTCGGCCTGCTGCGCTCTTGGCACTGAGCTGGCACTAAGCCGGCACCGAGCCGGCACTAATTTTTGCCACTTGGCAAAATAAACGCCCCGCCCGGCTTGCGCCTGCGGGGCGTTTCTCATTCGGCGGACGGCTTACTTCGTGCCTGCGCCGTTATAGTTGTTCTTGCGCGCTTCCAGGTCCTTCTCGCGTTCGGGCGTCGGCCCGCTCTTGACGATCTCGTTGTGCTGGCTGACATAGGCGTCGGTGGCGTCGCGCCAGACCGTGAAGTCGGCCACGACCATCTTGGCGCTGATCCTGGCGTCTTCCGACAGCCCCTCCTGCACCGCGTCCAGGTGCTTGCTTGCCGTCTCGTATTCGGCCTTGGTCATCAGTTTACGGATGTCCTCGGGAATACGCTTGCTCAGCGGGGTGACCGCATTCAGGTGCTCGGCATAGCGGTTGTAGCAATCCTGCCAGGTCTTCATCTTCGCGCTGTAGCGGTCGATCTCCTCGGTCTGGCGCGACACCGCCGGGAAGCGCGGCGCCGGGCAGCGGTACTCGTCGGTACGGACATCCGAGCCGTCGTATTTCGTCATCCAGTAGTCGATGTCGGCGCGGCGGACCTCGCGCTGCTTCATCATCTCGAGCGAGGCGATGGCGACGGCATTGCCTTTGGCCGCCGCCTTGCGGAACCAGGCGGTGGCCTTGTCCATGTCGATGGCGCCGGCTTCGCCGTAAAAATACATTTCGCCCAGGTGCTGCTGGGCCGTGACGTTGCCGGCATTGGCCAGCCTGGTGTACTTCTGCAGGGCTTCTGGATAAGCCTTCTTGGCGAACAGGGCGTCGGCATCGGCCAGCTCGTCGGCACGGACGGAGCCGGCCGCCAGCAATGCGACGCATAACAGGAGAGTCTTCATGGAAAAGAGCTGTGAAGCAGGGCTGTGAAAAAGAAATTTATCATACCCCCACAGCCCTGCCAGCTCAACAATCCTTACTTGTTGCCGCCCCACGAACGCTGCGGACGCGGCGCCTGCTCCCCCATTTTACGCAGGTAGGAATCATTGGCTTCCCGTGCGTGCTGTTGCTCGTCGTTATGGCGGCGCTTGTCGTCCTCGGTCCTGGCGTTCGCCTCGTTGACAAACTTTTCGGTGGCCGCGTACCAGGCGTCACGGTCGCCGGCAAAGGCCAGCGCCTCGGCCTGGCGGCGCATGGCGGCGCCCGTCAGGGCATCGTTGACGCGGCCGGCCGCCTGCTCGGCCTCACGCGGACTCATCAACTTGAAGACGTCGGGCGGGATACGTTTGCTGCCTTGCGGCGCCTGCTTCACGTTGGCGACGAAATCGTTGTGGCAGGTTTCCCACTGGGCGATCTCGGCCTGGATGCGGTTAATTTCCTCATTGGTCCTGGAGACCACCGGAAGCTTCGGTATCGGGCAGGCAAACTTGCCCGATACCAGCTCCTCGCCCTTGTAGCCGCCGGTCCAGTAAGCCAGGTCGGCGGCGCGCTCCTCGCGCTGCTTCAGGATCGCCAAGGTCTCCTTCGCGCCGCCATGCCCGCCGGTGGCGGCCTTCTGCAGCCAGGCCTGCGACTTGCCCAGGTCGGGCGCGGTGCCGTTGCCATGCCAGTACATCTCGCCCAGGCGGAACTGCGCCTCGGCATTGCCGGCGTTCGCCAGCTTCGTCAAGATCGGCAAGGCCTTGTCGTATTCCTTCGCGCGCAAGGACTTTTCGGCATCGCCCAGATCGTCGGCCCGCGCCATCCCGGCGGCCAGCATCAGCACCGCAAATGCAAGTCGTTTCATCGTCGCTCCCGATACAAGCCTTATTTGCCGGTCGACGCGGGCTGGGCAAAGGTGGCGCCCTGCGTGACCCTGCGGTTGTATTCGTTGCTGGCATCGGCCGCGCGCCGGTTCTCGACGTCGAGCTGGCGCTTGTTCGCCTCGCTCTTGGCATTCGATTCCGCCACGAAGGACTGGGTTGCCGTGTACCAGGCGTCGCGCTCCGAGGTGAAATTCAGCGCCTCGGCCTGGCGGCGGCTGATCACGGCCACCGTGACGTCATCGATGCGGGAGGCGGCCTGCTCGGCTTCGTGCGGGCTCATCAGCTTGAGGATGTCGGCCGGGATGCGCTTGACGCCCGGCGGCGCCTGGTTCACGCCGGCCACGAAGTCGTTGTAGCAGGTTTCCCATTGCGCGATCGCGGTGCTGACCCGGTTGATGTCCTCATTGGTCTTCGACACCTGCGGGATCTTCGGCATCGGGCAGGCGTACTTGCCCGTCACCAGGTCATCGCCCTTGTAGCCGGTCCAGTAAGCCAGGTCGCCGGCACGCTGTTCGCGCTCCTTGAGGACCGCCAGCGACTCCTTCGCGCCGCCATGGCCGGACGCTGCGGCCTTCTGCAGCCAGGCCTGCGACTTGCCCATGTCGACCGCGGTGCCGTCGCCATACCAGTACATTTCGCCCAGGCGGAACTGCGCTTCGGCATTGCCGGCGTTCGCCAGCTTCGTGTAGATCGGCAAGGCCTTGCCGTATTCCTTGGCGCGCAAGGCTTTTTCGGCATCGCCGAGATCGCCGGCCCAGGCCATCCCGGCGGCCAGCATCAGCACCGCAAATGCAAGTCGTTTCATCGTCTCTCTCCACATGATTGGTGAGAGCGATCATAGACTTGCCTTTGTTTTATGACAATTCGCTATGGATAAAACGCCGTGTTCAGTCGGCCAGCGCGTTGCCGAAGTCGGCCAGCAGGTCCGCCGTATCCTCGATGCCCACCGACACCCGGATCAGGGATTCGGCGATGCCCATGCTGGCGCGGCGCTCCGGCCCCATCTCGAAGAAGATCGTGTGCGCGACCGGGATCACCAGGGTGCGGGTGTCGCCCAGGTTGCTGGCCGGGATCGCGATCTGCAGGCGGTTCAGGTAGTCGAAGCAGTCGATGCCCTCCTTCAGCTCGAAGCTAAACAGCGAGCCGTAGGCACGGAACAGGCTGGTAGCGATGCCGTGCTGCGGGTGCGAAGGCAGGCCCGGGTAGTGGACGGCGGCGACGCGCTGGTCGACTTCCAGCATCTTCGCCAGCGCCAGCGCGTTGGCGCAGGTGCGGTCCATGCGCAGGGCCAGGGTCTCGGCGCCGACGGCGATGTGGTGGGCGGCCTCCGGCGCCAGCGAGGCGCCGAAGTCGCGCAGCGATTTGGCGCGCAGCTGGGCCATACCCTGGGCCTTGGCCGGCTGCTTGCGGAAGTTCGGCGCGATGTTCGGATAGGCGCTCCAGTCGTACAGGCCGGTGTCCGTCAGGGCGCCGCCCAGCGCCATGCCGTGGCCGCCGATCGACTTGGTCAGCGAATTGACCACCAGGCCGGCGCCGACCGCCTTCGGGCGGAACAGCCAGGGCGTGGTCATGGTGTTGTCGACCACGTAGAGGATGCCGCGCTGGCGGCACAGCTCGCCGATGCGCGCGAGATCCGCGATCTGAGTGCGCGGATTGGCGATGGTCTCGACGAACACCAGGCGCGTGTTGGGCTGCAGCGCCGCTTCGACGTTGGCGACGTCGGTGGCATCGACGAAGGAGACCTCGGTGCCCTGCCCCGCCACCGTGTTCCACAGGCTGTTGGTATTCCCGAACAGGAAGCTGGACGAGACCACGTGGTCGCCTTCCTTCAGCAGCGCCTGGGCCAGCGCGCCGATCGCTGCCATGCCGGTGGCGAAGCACAGGGTGGCGACGCCGTCTTCCATCTTGGTGATCTTGTCTTCCAGCGCCGACACCGTCGGGTTGCCCTGGCGGCCGTAGCGGAAGCCCGGTTCCTTGCCCTGGAAGACCGAGGCCAGCTGGCGCGCGTCGCCATAGCCGAAGGCCACCGAGGTGTGGATGGGCTTGTGCAGCGAGCCCTGCTCGATGGTCTTGCGGCGGTCGTTGTGGAGGATGGTGGTGGTGAAGCCGTAGTTGTTCGTGTCGCTCATGATCGTGTCGGTACAAATGAAAACGGGCGCCCGAGGCGCCCGTACGATGATACGTGATTTACTCCGCCGCTACCGGCGGGTTCAGATTCAGCTGGGTCCGCACCAGATCCTCGGACGACTTGCCCGAGCTCTTGTGGCGGTGGTTCTCCAGCCTGTCCAGGTACTCCGGCGAGATGTCGCCGGTGATGTAGACGCCGTCAAAGCAGGACGCCTCGACGCTGGTCAGCGCCGGATTCACGTCCATGATCGATTTCTTCAGCGCCTCGATGTCCTGGTAGACCAGGCGGTCGGCCGTGATCTCGCGGCACACCTCTTCCACGGTGCGGCCGTGGGCGATCAGCTCGTCGCGGGTCGGCATGTCGATGCCGTACACGTTCGGGTACAGCACCGGCGGCGCGGCCGAGGCGAAGAAGACCTTGCGGGCGCCCGCTTCACGCGCCATCTGCACGATCTCGCGGCTGGTGGTGCCGCGCACGATCGAGTCGTCGACCAGCAGCACGTTCTTGTCCTTGAACTCGGAAGCGATCGCGTTCAGCTTCTGGCGCACCGACTTCTTGCGCATGCCCTGGCCCGGCATGATGAAGGTGCGGCCGATGTAGCGGTTCTTGATGAAGCCTTCGCGGTACTCGACGCCCAGTTTCAGCGCCAGCTGGATCGCGGCCGGACGCGAGGAGTCCGGGATCGGCATCACGACGTCGATTTCCTCGACCGGGATCTCCTCGCGGATCTTGTCGGCAAGGTATTCGCCCATGCGCAGGCGGGTCGCGTAGACCGAGGCGCCGTCGATGACGGAGTCAGGACGGGCCAGGTAGACGTATTCGAAGGCGCAGGGATTCAGCGACGGGTTCTCGGCGCACTGGCGCGAATGCAGCTGGCTGGCGTCGTCGATGAAGACCGCCTCGCCCGGCGCGATGTCGCGCACGAAGCGGAAGCCCAGGCCCTCGAGCGCCACCGATTCGCTGGCGACCAGGTATTCGGGGCCGTTCTCAGTCTCGTTCACGCCCAGGCACAGCGGACGGATGCCGAAGGGGTCGCGGAAGGCCAGCAGGCCGTGGCCGGAGATCTGGGCGATCACGGCATAGGCGCCGCGCACGCGCTTGTGCACCATGGCAACCGCCTTGAAGATGGCATCCGGATCCAGCGAGTAGCCGTCGGCGGCGGTCTGGATCTCGTGGGCCAGCACGTTCAGCAGCACTTCCGAATCGGAACCGGTGTTCACGTGGCGGCGGTCGATGCGGAACAGCTCGTCCTTGAGCTGGGCCTGGTTGGTCAGGTTGCCGTTGTGCGCCAGCGTGATGCCGAACGGCGCGTTCACATAGAACGGCTGCGCCTCCTCTTCGCTGGACGAGCCGGCGGTCGGGTAGCGGCAGTGGCCGATGCCGGAATTACCCATCAGCGAGCGCATGTTACGGGTGCGGAACACGTCGCGCACCAGGCCGTTGGCCTTGTACATCGAGAACATGCTGCTATGGTTGGTTGCGATACCGGCCGCATCCTGGCCGCGATGCTGCAGCAGCAGCAATGCGTCATACAGCAACTGGTTGACGGGGGCTTGCGAGACGACGCCGACGATGCCACACATGGTGCGCTCCTAAACAGCTGATAATGAAAAATTAATACTGCACGTGCTGCGCGAAGGCAGCCGGCAAGAAAGGCTTGACCGTGCGCGCCCCGGTTTCCGCCATGGGAGAGAGCAACGCGTTTTTCCAGAAAGCCTGTTGGGGAATGGAAGTCATCCCACACAATATGACGCCGGCCAGCACGATTACAATCCCCCGGCCCAGTCCGAACAGGCCGCCGAGTCCGCGGTCGGCCAGCGAGAGGCCGGAAGCCTCGATCAGCGCGCCGATCGCCAGGGCCAGCAGGCCCATCAGTACACGTACGCCCAGGAATAGTGCAACGAAAGCAAGGATCAGCCTCAGCGACTCGCCCGGAACCACCGATGGTAGCATGGGCGCCAGCTTCGCACCGAAGGCGTTCGCCACCACGAAGGCTGCGACCCAGCTCACCAGGGACAGGATTTCCTTCACCAGCCCACGCATGGTGCTGATGACGACCGACGAGATCAGGATGAACAGGACGATGTAATCGAAAATCGTCACGGCTTCAAACAGGGGTCATGAAGCCCGACAGGCCGATGCGGCCCAGCTTGGCGCGCACTTTCTCGGCCTCGTCCTTGCTCAGGGGGCCGATCTTCACCTTGATCAGTTCGCCGGCCTTTTCGGTGTGCGAATTGATGCCGGCGCCATGCAGTTTCGCCTGCAGTTCGGCGGCCTTTTCCTGGCTCGACAGCGCCGCGACCTGCACCACGAATTTCTGCGAGCCGGCGTCGGCCGGCTGTTTGTCCTTCTCGGCCTTGTCGGTCTTGTCCGCGCCCTTCCCTTCGAGGATGGCGAGGGCACGCACGTCGTCGCGCGGCTTGACGGGCTTGTCCTCGAGCTTCGGCTTGTCTTCGCTCTTCGGCTTGACCGGCTTGTCGGCCTTCTCGGCCGGCTTGTGCTCGGGCCTGGGTTCCGGCTTGTGTTCGGGCCTGGCTTCCTGCTTCGGCTCGGCCTTCGGCTTGGGCGGCTCCGGCTTGTGTTCGGGCTTGTGTTCGGGCTTGGGCAGCTCGGCCGCGCCCTGCGGCTTCGCGGCGGCGGCCACGGCGGGTTTCGACGCGGATTTCGAGACCGGCGGCATCTGGACGATTTCCTCGTCCTTGCCGACGCTGTCCTCGGCGGCCACGGCGGCCACGGTCCTGTCGCGCGCGCTCGCCGGTCCGGCTTGCGCGGCGGGAGCCGAGGGATCGGCCGGCACCGGCAGCGGCACCGCCTTGTCCTTGGACGGGATCTGGATCGCGATGTCGCCTGCCAGCGTCTTGTTCGGTTGGGAATCGAGCAGCATCGGCAGGCCGACGGCGGCCGCCAGCGCCAGCGCGATAGCCCCCACCAAGCGGCGCCGCGCCCGCTTCTTCTCGGGCAGCAAAGGGTCGTTGCCGGTGCCGCGTCCGCGCGTGCTGCCGGCGACGGCGCCCGCGCTGGAGGCACGCTTGGAACGGGCGCGTTCGCCGATTGCGGCGTCGTCGTCCTTGCTGTAGAAACGGCCGCTGTCCTCGGCAGCGCGGCCTTGCTTGTTTTTACCGAAGAACGAGAACAAGCCCATGCGTTGTCAGGTCAATGAAGAGAGGATTTACGGGCCGCCATCACGCCAGCCACGGTATGGAACGAGCCAAAGACCACTATTCTATCATCCTGTCCGGCCCGGCTTGTTGCGTCCTGGAAGGCCGCGCCCGGATCGGCGAAGGTTTTTACCGAAAACTCGTCCGGTTTGACGCCCGCCGGCTTCTTCGCCTCCAGCTTTGCCGCCAGTTCCGCGGGATCGGCCGAACGCGGTGACGGCAGCGCCGTCACGCACCAGTGGTCGACGTAGGGCGCCATGTGCTCGATGACGGCGTCGATGTCCTTGTCCTGCATGATGCCGAACACGGCGTAGGTGAAGCGGTGGTAGCCCATATTGCTCAGGTTCTGGGCCAGGGTCGCCGCCGCGTGCGGATTGTGGGCCACGTCCAGCACCGTGGTCGGACGGCCCGGCAGCACCTGGAAACGGCCCGGCAGCTCGACCATGGCGAGGCCGGCGCGCACTTCCTGCGCGCCCACCGGCAGCCGCAGGCGCAGCGATTCCAGCGCGGCCAGTGCGGCCGAGGCGTTCAGCAGCTGGTTGGCGCCGCGCAGGGCCGGATAGGCCAGCGAGTTGCGGCGCTGCGAACGGCCGCCGAAGGCCCACTGCTGCTTGTCGCCCTGGTAGTTGAAGTCGCGGCCGATCAGCCACAGGTCGGCTTTGACGTCCTCGGCATGCTTGATGAGAGAGGCCGGCGGCTGCGGATCGCTGCAGATCGCCGGCTTGCCCGGCCTGAAGATGCCGGCCTTCTCGAAGCCGATCTCTTCGCGCGTCTCGCCCAGGTAGTCCTTGTGGTCGATGTCGATGCTGGTGACGATGGAGACGTCGGCGTCGATCACGTTGACGGCGTCGAGGCGTCCGCCCAGGCCGACTTCGAGGATGGCGACGTCGATCTCGCTGGTGGCCAGCAGGTGCATGATGGCCAGCGTGGTGAACTCGAAATAGGTCAGGTCGACGTCGCCGCGCGCCGCTTCGACCACGTCGAAGGCGGACACCAGGGCTTCGTCGCTGGCCATCTCGCCGTTGATGCGGGCGCGCTCGTTAAAGTCGAGGAAGTGCGGCTTGATATACAGGCCGGTACGGTAGCCGCCCTGCAGCAGCATGGCTTCCAGCATGGCGCAGGTGGAACCCTTGCCGTTGGTGCCGGCCACCATGATCACGGGGCAGGAAAAGGCGAGCTGCATGCGCTCCTTGACGGCGCGTACGCGGTCCAGGCCCATGTCGATGTGGATTTCGGCATGGCGCGACTCCAGCAGCGCCAGCCAGTCGGGCAAGGTGGTCGGTAATGTGGACATGGCGGGAAAAGTACGGCGCGCGGCAGGAGTGATCCGGCCGCGCAGGAAGATGATTTAGGCGATGACGTCGGCCGGCTGGCTTTGCAGCAGGGCGAGCAGGTGAGCGATCTCTTCGCGCATCTTGCGGCGGTCGACGATCATGTCGATGGCGCCCTTCTGCACCAGGAACTCGGCGCGCTGGAAGCCTTCCGGCAGCTTTTCGCGCACGGTGTTCTCGATCACGCGCGGGCCGGCAAAGCCGATCAGGGCCTTCGGTTCGGCGATCACGACGTCGCCCATGAAGGCGAAGGAAGCGGAGACGCCGCCCATGGTCGGGTCGGTCAGCACGCTGATGAACGGCAGCTTCTTCTCGGAGAGCTTGGTCAGCATCGCGGTGGTCTTGGCCATCTGCAGCAGCGACAGCAGGCCTTCCTGCATGCGGGCGCCGCCGGTGGCGGTGATGCAGATGAAGGGCACCTTCTGCTCCAGGGCCACCTGGGCGCCGCGGGCGAAACGCTCGCCGACCACGGAACCCATCGAGCCGCCCATGAATTCGAATTCGAAGCAGGCGACGACGACAGGCAGGCTCATGATCGAACCGCCTTGCACGATCATGGCATCGGTTTCGCCGGTGGCGTCCATGGCCTGCTTGAGACGGTCGGGGTACTTCTTGCTGTCCTTGAACTTCAGGGTGTCGACCGGCAGCGCGTCCTGGCCGATCTCATAGCGGCCGCCTTCGTCCAGCAGCGCGTCGAGACGCGCGCGGGCGCGGATGCGCATGTGATGGCTGCACTTCGGGCAGACGTGCAGGTTCGATTCGAGGTCGGTACGGTAGAGCACCGATTCGCACGACGGACACTTGACCCACAGGCCCTCGGGCATGGTCTGCTTTTTGGCGGCATCGGAGCGCTGGATCCGGGGGGGCAGCAGTTTTTCCAACCAACTCATGTGTTCTCCTTTGCGGCAATTCTGGATTTGCGCGTAGTGTACCGATTCAGGTTCGGCTTGTCGAATTCTTGCTGGTAAGACCTTAGCTTCTATGCAAGGTTGATGACTTCGACAAGTTCGAAGTGCAGGGTCACGAATTCGAAATCCGCATGCAGCTCGTATTGCGGCAGGCAGGCGATGTGCACGTCCTGGAATTCGCGCGCGCTGGCGAATCCTTCGCCACGCCATACCTCTTCCGGAATCTCGCCGAAGAGGATGCGCTGCACCTTGGTCGCGCGGATCAGGCAGCGCAGCCGCTGCCTCAGGTCGTAGACCTCGATCAGGTCGCCCGCTGCGTAGCTGCCGTCGCCGTATTCGCCGTAGGGCTTGTAGTAGTCCTCGACGGTGTCGGCGGTGACGGTCTTCCGCCCTGCCATGACGGCGCGAGGCAGGCTGTCGTCGTCTTCGTGGGCGCCCCAGAAGGTCAGGCGTTTGCGCCTGTTCATCGTTCTTGCGGCGCTTCGGCCGGTCTCAGTTTGCGCACCTCGGTCTCGTCGGCCGAAATCGCATGGCCATCGTCCGCCAGGGGCAGCATGGCACGCAGGGGCTTGCCGGTCTTCGTTTCGACCAGTTCGGAGTGCGCTTCCCCTTCGCCGAACAGATAGTGCTCTCCCCACTGGCGCAAGGCCACCACGACCGGAAACAGGCTCCGGCCCTTTGCCGTCAGCACGTATTCCTGGTGCGCGCCGCCGCCGCTGCCGGCCTGCATGGCGAGGATGCCGGCATCGAGCAGGCGGTGCAGGCGGTCGGACAGGATGTTCCGCGCGATGCCGAGGCTGCGCTGGAAGTCGCTGAAGCGCCGCACGCCGTCGAAGGCATCGCGCACGATCAGCAGCGACCAGCGGTCGGCGACGATGCCCGCCGAGCGCGCCACCGGACAGGGCTCGGGATTGGCTGGATTCGGTTGGTTCATCTCGCCGGGAGGGGAAGGTTGATGTCGGTTGCATTTTAAAACCATAAGCCTTAAGCTGCAAACGGTTTCAATTTGAAACCAAAAATGAATCCAACCTGGAGAAACCGCATGGGCGCTTCCCTTCCGCACATCACCCTGCCGCGTGCCACCGTCCTGCTGTTCGCCTGCGCCGCCGGCCTGAGCGTGGCCAACGTCTACTACGCCCAGCCCTTGCTGGACGCGCTGGCGCGCGAGTTCGCCATTCCCGGCGCGGCCGTCGGCAGCATCGTCACCGCCACCCAGGCCGGCTGCGCCCTCGCCCTGCTGCTGGTCGTCCCGCTGGGCGACCTGATCGAGCGCCGCCGCCTGATGCTGGCGCAGGCGCTGATGCTGGCCGCGGCCCTGGTCGCCGTCGGGACGGCGAGGACCAGCGCGATCCTGCTGGCGGCGATGCTGCTGACCGGCCTGTTCGGCACCGCCATGACGCAGGGGCTGATCTCGTATGCCGCCAGCGCCGCGGCCGACGAGGAACGCGGACGGGTCGTCGGCACGGCCCAGGGCGGCGTCTTCATCGGCCTGCTGCTGGCGCGCGTGCTGGCCGGCGGCATCAGCGATCTCGCCGGGTGGCGCAGCGTGTACCTGTGCTCGGCCGCGCTGACCCTTGTGCTGGCGGCCCTGCTGTGGCGCGGCTTGCCGGCACTCGGCGCCGCACGAAGCACGATGCGCTACCGGAGCCTGATCGCCTCCATGTTCACGCGCCTGGGGCGCGACCGGACACTCCAGGTCCGTGGCATGCTGGCCTTGCTGATGTTCGCCGTCCTGAACATCTTCTGGAGCGCCCTCGTGTTGCCGCTGAGCGCTCCACCGTATGGCTTGTCGCACACCGCCATCGGCGCCTTCGGGCTCGCGGGCGCGGCCGGCGCACTCGCCGCGATCTGGGCCGGCCGGCTGGCGGACCGCGGCCACGAAGGGCCGGTCAGCGCCGCCGCCCTGCTGGTGCTGGCGGTCGCATGGTTGCCGCTGGCCTGGATGGACAGCTCGCTGTGGGCGCTGATCGGCGGCATCGTCCTGCTCGACCTCGGCGGCCAGGCGATCCACGTCACCAACCAGAGCCTGATTTTTCGCGCCTCGCCCGAAGCGCACAGCCGCCTCGTCGGCGCCTACATGCTGTTCTATGCGGTCGGAAGCGGGATCGGCGCCCTGGCCTCGACGGCCAGCTATGCGGGCGCGGGCTGGCGCGGCGTGTGCCTGCTCGGCGCCGGCGTCAGCCTGGCGGCGCTGGCGTTCTGGGTACTGACCCGCAAATTCACGGCCGGCGGGGACGCCTGAGACAGAACGAAAAACCGGGGCGCGTGGCCCCGGTCTGTTTGCTGCAAATAGATCCCGCTTACTTGCCGTCGAGCGCAGCGCGGATGCCGGCGACGAAAGCCCGCACGGCCTCCGGACCTTTTTCCTTCGGCGTGTTCTCCAGCTCCTGGATGATGCGGCTGCCGATCACCACCGCATCCGCCACCGCCGCCACCGACTTCGCCGTCTGCGCATCGCGGATGCCGAAGCCGACGCCGATCGGCAGTTTCACATGCTCGCGGATCGCCGCCACGCGGCGCGCGACGTCTGCCGTGTCGATGCCGCCGGCGCCGGTCACGCCTTTCAGCGAGACGTAGTAGCTGAAACCGCCGCCGTGGCGCGCCACCTGCTTCACGCGCTCGACCGTCGAGGTCGGGGCCAGCAGGAAGATCAGGTCGAGGTCGTTCGCCTTCATCTCGGCCGCGAAGGCTTCGCATTCTTCCGGCGGATAATCGACCACGATGGCGCCGTCGGCGCCCGCGGCTTGCGCGCGGCGGATGAATTCCGAAGGACCCATGCGCTCGATCGGGTTGGCATAGCCCATCAGGACCACCGGCGTGCGCTGGTCGGTCTTGCGGAATTCAAGCACGTAGTCGAAGACGTCGTTCATGCTGATGCCGAAGATCAGCGCGCGTTCGCAGGCGCGCTGGATCACCGGGCCTTCGGCCATCGGGTCGGAGAACGGGACGCCGAGTTCCAGCACGTCGGCGCCGCCGGCCACCAGGGCGTGCATGATCGGCACGGTGAGGTCAGGACCCGGGTCGCCGGCCGTGACGAAGGTGACGAGGCCGGTCCTGCCCTGCTGTTTCAGGGTGTCGAAAGTCTGTGCGATTCTGGACATGTTCGTCTCCCCATCAACCGAAGTTCAGGCCGGCGCGCTGCGCGACCGTGTGCATGTCCTTGTCGCCGCGGCCGGACAGGTTCACCAGGATGATCTGGTCATTGGCGAGCGTCGGCGCCAGCTTGGCCGCGTACGCGATCGCGTGCGAGGATTCCAGCGCCGGGATGATGCCCTCGATGCGGCAGCAGTCGTGGAAGGCCTGCAGCGCTTCCTCATCGGTGATCGAGACGTACTGGGCGCGCTCGATGTCCTTCAGCCATGCGTGTTCGGGACCGACGCCCGGATAATCCAGGCCGGCCGAGACGGAATGGGTCTCGATGATCTGGCCGTTCTCGTCCTGCAGCAGGTAGGTGCGGTTGCCGTGCAGGACGCCGGGGAAGCCGGCGCTGAGGGAAGCCGCGTGCTTGCCGCTGTCGATGCCCTCGCCCGCCGCCTCGACGCCGACCAGCTTGACGCCGGCTTCGTCGATGTAGGGATAGAAGATGCCCATCGCGTTCGAGCCGCCGCCGATGCAGGCGACCACATAGTCCGGCTGGCGGCCGGTCATCTGCGGCATCTGCACGCGGCATTCCTCGCCGATCACGGACTGGAAGTCGCGCACCATCATCGGATAGGGGTGCGGGCCGGCCACCGTGCCGATGATGTAGAAGGTGTTTTCGATGTTGGTGACCCAGTCGCGCATGGCTTCGTTGAGCGCGTCCTTCAGGGTCTTCGAGCCGCTTTCCACCGGTACGACGGTCGCGCCCAGCAGCTTCATGCGGTAGACGTTCTGGGCCTGGCGCTTGACGTCTTCGCTGCCCATGTAGATCACGCATTCGAGGCCGAAGCGCGCGCAGATGGTGGCGGTGGCGACGCCGTGCTGGCCGGCGCCGGTCTCGGCGATGATGCGCGGCTTGCCCATGCGCTTGGCAAGCAGGGCCTGGCCGATCACGTTGTTGATCTTGTGGGCGCCGGTGTGGTTCAGGTCTTCGCGCTTGAAGAAGATCTGCGCACCGAGCTTGCCAACCGAGCCCTGTTGCGACCAGCGCTTGGCGTGGTAGACGGGCGACGGACGGCCGACGAAGTGCGCCAGCTCGTAGCGGAATTCTTCGAGGAACTCCGGATCCTGGCTGTAGCGCGCATAGGCTTCGTTCAGCTCGGCCAGGGCGTGGCTGAGGGTCTCGGCGACGAAGCTGCCGCCGTAGGGACCGAAGTGGCCGGAGGCGTCCGGCAGTTGATATTCAGGGGTCTTGAACAGGGCCTTGGCGCTGTTCTTTTCAGGTGCTTCCTTCATGGTGTGACTCGCTCGTTTCGGGTGATGCATCGGCAGCCCGCACCGCGTCGACGAACGCGGCTATCTTGCGGGCATCCTTGATCCCCTTGCTTTCCTCGACACCGCTACTGATGTCGACCGCAAAGGGACGTACGCGCATCACCGCGCCAGTCACGTTTTGCACGCTCAAGCCACCACTCAAAACGACCCGAGGCGCGAGCTCTTTTGGGATAAGAGACCAATCGAAGACCTTTCCTGCGCCGCCGTAGGCATCGACCCAGGTATCGAGCAGGAGGCCCGAGAACCAGGCGCTGGCGGCGCGGTATTGAGCTTCCGATTCTATCAAATCCAGGGCGCTGGTGTCAGGTTTCACGCGGTAGGCCCGCACGAAGGGACGCTTGACCGCGGCCGCGATCGCCGCGCACTGCTCGGCGGTTTCGTCGCCGTGGAACTGCAGCAGCGCGATCGGGCCGGCATCGACCGCTTCGCGCACCTGCTCCACGCCGGCGTTCACGAACAGGCCGACGCCGCTGACGAAGGGCGGCATGGCGGACGCCAGCGCAGCCAGCTGTTCGGGCGCGATGTAGCGCGGGCTCTTCGGGTAGAAGACGAAGCCGATGGCGTCGGCACCGGCAGCGACCGCGGCGCGCAGGTCCTGTTCGCGGGTGATGCCGCAGATTTTGATGCGGGTACGGGTCATTATTGTAGGGTGGGCTCGCCGAGCCCACGTGTGAGGTTAGCGTGATGCTGGCCTACGCGCGGGCACGGAGTGCCCACCCTACAGCCAAGGCAAGGGTGGAGTCGCCTCTTGAGGCAAGCCCCACTTCGGATCGTAGTCGATTGTAGCAAGATACAAACCGTCCGGCATGAAGGTCGGCGCCGCGGCGTCGCGCGAGCGGGCGGCCAGGACCTCGGCCATCCAGCCCGGCTCGTTGCGGCCGGTGCCCACGTAGATCAGCGAGCCGACGATGTTGCGGACCATGTGATGCAGGAAGGCGGAGGCGCGCACCGTGAACACGATGACGTCGCCGTGGCGCACAATGCTCACCTCGTGCATCTGCTTGACCGGCGAATTCGCCTGGCAGCCGGAGGCGCGGAAGCTGCTGAAGTCGTGGGTGCCGATCAGGTGCTGCGCCGCGTCAACCATGCGCTCGACGTCCAGCGGGCGGAACACCCAGCCGGCGCGTCCTGCCAGCAGGGCCGACGGGTTCGGATGGTTGTACAGCACGTAGTGGTAGGTGCGCGAGCGGGCCGAGAAGCGGGCGTGGAAATCCTGGCCTTCCGCGTCGGGCTCGACCACGTGCGCCCAGCGCACCACGATCGAATCCGGCAGGAAGGCGTTGGTGCCGCGCACCCAGGATTGCGTTGCGCGGTCGAGTTCCGTGTCGAAGTGGACGACCTGCTCGATCGCGTGCACGCCGGCGTCGGTGCGGCCGGCGCAGGTGGTGGCGAGCCTGGTGCAGGCAAACTTCTCGAGCGCGATCTCCAGCTGGTCCTGGACCGTGTCGCGCGAAGGCTGTTTCTGATAACCGTTCCAGGCGGTGCCGATGTACTGGACACCCAGGGCAATTCTTGTCACTCAGCCGGCCTCACACAAGCTGGGCGCGCATCGCGTTGGCCTTGGAGACCTGTTCGCCGCTGCCGCCCTTGATGACTTCTTCGAGCAGCTCACGCGCCCCCTCCTTGTCGCCGATTTCCTGGTAGGCGATGGCCAGGTCCAGCTTGGTTTCCATCTCCATGTGCGTGGCCGACATCTCGGCCGGCGCCGCCACCGTCTCGAGCTGCGGCGACGCAGCCTCTCCCGGCAGGTCGAGGTCGAAGCCGCCCAGGTCGAAGGCCGGCTCGACCTTCACCGGCTCCAGCATGCCGTGCGGCGCGTACTCGGCGGTTTCGACCGGGGCCGGGGTCGCGGCGGGCAGCTCGGGCAGGCCGAACAGTTCGTCTTCCAGCGACAGCGCGGGCGCCGGATCGGCAACCGGCGCGGCCGATTCCACCGCGGCCGGCTTGACCTCGTCGGCCAGGCCGAAGTCCATCGTGTCGAGGTCGAACAACGGATCCTTTAGCTCGGTGGCCGGGCTGGTCTCTTCCGGCGCGGCGGGCAGCGGCGGCAGGTCGAATTCCTTGGCCAGGTTGGCCATGTCGAAGTCGCTGTTCGCGAATTCGTTGTGCGCGTCGGCGGGCGCCGCGGCTATCTCCGATGCCGCGCCGGCGCCTGGGATGGTGTCGCCCAGGTCGAAGTCGCCGAACGGCAGGTCTTCCGCGGTCTCGAGCGGCTGGACTGCCGGCTGCGGCACCGGGTTCGCGGCCGGGGCGCCGAAGTCCATGTCGAAGGAGAAGTCGAGCGGCTCCTCGGCCGGCGCCGTGGCTGCGGTGGCCTCGACCGGTGCGGCATCCAAACCACCCATGTCGAAGTCGAGCACGTGGCCGTCGTCGTGCGCCTGGACCGGCTTCGGCTCCTCGGCCTGCACCGGCTCGAAGGCCAGGCCGCCGAGGTCGAAGTCCAGGGTGTGCTCGTCCTCGGCCGGGGCCGGCGCGGCGGCCGGGGCGAAGGTGTCAAGCTGGGCGGCCGGCTGTGCCGTGCCCATCGCGCCGGCGAAGTGCTGCTCGAAGCTCATCGGCTCATGGGCGGGAGCCGGCGCCGGGGTGGCGGTCAGGTCGGCGGCGCCGAAGACATCGTCGAAGTCCTTCGACAGCGATACGTGGGCGTCCGGGGCCGGCGCCGCGGCGGTGTCGACCTGGGCGGCGCCGGTCGCGTACAGCGGGTTCAGCGGATCGATGGACAGGCCCAGCGCGGCGGCCTGCGCCCACTCCTCGCCCTGGCCGCGGGTCATGCTGTACAGCTCCCCGGCCTGAGTTTCGAAGGCGCGCTGGTCCTTGCGGGCGGCGTAGATCTCGAGCAGCTTCAGGCGCACCGGGTAGCGTTCCGGATGGGTGCGCAGGGCTTCCTTCAGGATCTCTTCGGCCTGGGCGTCGCGGCCATAGGCGATGTAGACGTCGGCTTCGGCCACCGGATCGACCTCGTTGGTATCGAGCTGGCTGGCCGACGGCGCGAAGCTGGAATTGAACACGCTGTTGCTGGTGTCGATGCTCTGGCCGCCCGTCTCGGCGAACAGCGAGTGCGCCGGCTCGGTCGGCACGCCCATGACCGAGGGCTCGGCCACGGTCTTGACCACTTTCTTCTTGCGGCGCTGGGCAGCCAGCAGGCCGCCGAGCAGCAGCACGGCCGCGCCGCCGCCGACCAGCGGCAGGTTGTCCATGATGAAGTCGAGCAGGCCCGGCTCCGGTTTCGGCGCGGGCTTGGCGGCCGGCTTGATGGTCGCCAGCTTCTTCTGCGCCGGCTGGTCGTGCGGCGCTTCGTGGGCCGGAGCCGGAGCCTGAGCAGCCGGCGCCGATGCGGCGGCGTTCTGCTGGGCCTCGGCGCCGCCCTTGCTCTTGACGGTAGCCAGCTTCTCGAGATCGCTGACGTTGCGTTCCAGTTCCTTCACGCGGCGCTGGGCTTCTTCCAGCTCGCGCTGCCTGGCGATGGCGTCCTCGGTGCTCGTGGCAGCACCCTTGCCGGTGGCAAGCCCCGCGGCCGGCGCCTTCGACAGGCGCAGCTGGTCCTGGGACTCGTTGGCGGCGGTCGGGCGTTCCTCGACCTTGGCGGTGATCTTGCCGCCGGCGCTCTGGCCGGCCTGCGGGGTCTTGACCGGTTCCGCATTGCCGACCTGGCCGGCCAGCTTGTTGCGGTAGGCGTTGAAGTCGGCCGCATGCGCGACCACCACGCCATGGGCCTCGCCGTCGTTCAGCCCCTGCACGCTGTCGACGGACGGCACCGACAGGATGCGGCCCGACTTCAGGCGGTTCATGTTGTTGCCGACGAAGGCGTCCGGATTGGCGCGGTACAGCGCCACCAGCATCATGTCGAGCGAGACGTCGACCGGCTTGAGCTGGGCGGCGATGCGGCCCAGGCTGTCGCCCGGCTTGACGCGGTATTCGGAGGCGCCGCCGGCGGCAACGGCGGCCTGGCGGCTGCGGCGCGGACGTTCCGCTGCCTGCGGCGCCGGTGCCGCCGCGGATGCGGCCGGCGCTACGGCCGGCGTTTCCG
>NZ_JBFRFV010000043.1:0-35081 GCF_052115005.1 Massilia sp. 2TAF26 | reverse complement strand
TCGGTACCACCCCTTCCCATCCCGAACAGGACCGTGAAACGACTTTGCGCCGATGATAGTGCTGCAACCAGTGTGAAAGTAGGTTATCGTCAGGCTAATTATTCGCAGAAGCCCGCTCAGTCAAACTGAGCGGGCTTTTTGCTTTTCTGCGCTCTACATAGCTGCAGCTAACTTGTATAGGCAAATCCGCAACAAATTCTTATATAGGGAAAGTTTTCGCTGGAGTCAGCAGGTGTATGTACGGTAGCATTGCGCTCTTTTGTTATCCGACACTCAATATGACTGACAGCAGCGACACCATTCCGCGGCCCAGGCGGGCCAGATATTTCCGCCTTGCGGCATTGCTGGTGTCCTTCTCCTGCCTGACAGTCGCGATCACGGTGCTGCTCCAGCTGCTGCTCGTCGATCACTACGCCAACCAACACGCTTCCGAACAGGCCAGACTGCGCCTGCAGCAGCTGTCCTGGCAGATGCGGGACTCGCTCGACCGCACCCTGGACCAGGCGGTGCGCGACGTCTACCTGCTGTCGGCCCTGCCGCAACTGCGCCATCCCGCCGATCCGGCCGCAGCGCGCGAGATTCTCGAGAACCTGCAGCGCCATTTCAGCAATTACGCCTGGATCGGCATCGCCCAGCCCGACGGCAAGGTGCTGGCCGCGACCGCTGGACTGCTGGAAAATCGCGACGTCAGTTCGCGCCCCTGGTTCCATACCGGCGAGCAGGAGGTGACGGCCATCGATTATCATCCGGCCGCCCTGCTCGGCAAACTGCTGCCGCGGTCAAGCGATCCCTGGCGTTTCGTCGACATCGCCGGGCCGATCCGCGACGACGAAGGCGCCCTTCGCGGCGTGCTCGCCATCCACCTGAGCTGGACCTGGGCGCGCAGCCTTGCCCGTGAGCTGCTGACGCCGGCGCAGCGCGATATCGGCGCCGAGATCATCGTCGTGCGCAGCGACGGCGTGGTCCTGCTCGGCCCCGACGATATCCTCGAGAAGTGCATTTCGACGGAAAGCCTGAGGCTGGCCCAGCAGGGCAAGACGGGCGCCATCACGGAGCGCTGGCCGGACGGCCATACCTATGTGACGGGTTACAGCCAGAGTGGACGCAGCCGCGAGCGCGCTTCCCTGCACTGGGCGGTCCTGGTGCGCCAGACGGAACAGGCGGCGATGGCCTCGGCCCACCGTTTCGAGCGCCGTGCAATGTGGTTCAGCCTGCTTCTTGCCGGGGTCCTGGCCGCACTGGCGGCCCTGATGGCCCGGCGCATCGTGGCGCCCCTGAAGTCGCTGAGCGGCGCCATGGAAAACATCGCCCAGGCGCCCGAGCAAGCGGTGCCGGAAGCGATTCCCGCAGCCGGCGGCTTCCATGAAGCACAAGTCTTGTCCAAGGCCTTGCGCGGCTTGATCCGCAACGAACGCCGCCACCGCGCGGCGCTCGAGCAGATGAACGCGCATCTGGAGGAAACGGTGGCCGCGCGCACCGCCGAGCTGGAAGGCTTGCTGATGCGCGACCTGCTGACCGGCCTGCCGAACCGGCGCGCCCTGATGCAGACACTGCCGGAAGCGATGGCGCGTGCGGCCCGCCTGCGGCGTCCCTGCGCGGTCCTGTTCCTCGACATGGATGGCTTCAAGCTGGTCAACGATACCCGCGGCCACGAAGAGGGCGACGAGCTGCTGCGCCGGTTCGGCGGCCGCATCCTGGCGGGCATCCGCGAGACCGATATGGCGGCGCGGCTTGCGGGCGACGAGTTCGTGGTGATCCTGGAGATGTTGAGCGACGAGCTGGACGCCGCCGCCAAGGCGGAGATCCTGCTGGCCCAGCTCACCCGGCCCTATGCCCTGAATGGCGGCAGCGTGCAGGTGGGGGCGAGTATCGGGGTGGCCCTGCACATGCCGGACCAGGCGCCGGATCCGGCGCGCCTGCTGGCCCGGGCCGACCAGGCCATGTACGAGGCCAAGCGCAAGGGCAAGAGCCGGATCGCGGTCGCGCCGGCGGAAGCCGTGTCCACCGAGGCGCGCTGACGCCTCGCTGTAGAAGAAGACGGCTCAGACGCCCCAGAGGACGTCGGCGCCCTGGTCGCGCGCCGCGCGCAGCATTTCCAGCAGCGGATAGGCGCGGGTCGGGAAGCTGACCATTTCGATCGGTTCGTGTTCGGCATCTTCGCCATCGCCGGCATGGGCCTTGACGTCCTGCTCGACTTCGTCCGTGACCTGGTGCTTGCGGCTCTCCTCGATTTCATGCTCGAGCAGTTGTACAGCCTTGGTGGCTTCGGCCGCCGTGATGACGCCGCGCTCCGGGTCCTTGCGCAGCAGGTCGAGGATGCGCATGGCATGTTCCTGCATCATCAGGACGTTGGGATAGGCTTTGGATTTGAAGGTGATTAGCATAGCTTTCTCGTTCATTCATGAGTAACCAAACGATAACACGACTCGCCGCGCGATGTCGGTGCGCGGCGCCACTTTGGACTCATGCCCGGCGCCGCAGCAGCCAGGCCAGCAGCAGCGCCAGCAGCGCGGCCGCCAGCACCCCGGCCGCGAACAGGGCGGTCGACCCGGCCGCCACGCCTTGCTCGGCCGCCAGCGATACCAGCAGCCAGCTGAGCCCACCCCAGCAAAGCGTGTTGACGATCTCGAACACCGAGCACAGAAAGTTCTCCTTGCCGCGCATTTTGAAATCGCTGCGCAGTCCCGGGCGCCCCAGCCATTTCACGATCAGGGCCGCACTCAGGATGGCGCCCACCACGACGAAGCCGATCAGCACCGCGGCCAGCGGCGCACGCGCCATCAGCCACAGCAGGGGCAGGGCGACCAGCAGCAGCGGCGGCATCACCACGGCGGCCAGCTTGGCCAGCCCGATCGTGCGCGCGGCGGCGGGGGAGGATTGCAGCAGGTCCGGCGCATCCTCGGCCGAGACGATGATCCAGGCCAGGGAACTGGTGAGTGAGCTGCACAGCAGCGCCAGGCCGGCGCCGATCGCCGGACCCGGCGAATCGTTCTTGCGCAGGATGAGGAACAGCAGCGGCACCAGGTACACCAGCTGCAGCAGGACCTGCGAAATCAGGTGCGGATCGCGTGCGATCAGGCGCCACTCCTTGACCACCACGGTATCGAACAGGCTGCGCCGGAAGCGCATCCGCAAGGCCCCCTGCGGCCTGGCGATCGCACGTGCCGTACTGGCCGCCTCCTGCACGCCATGCACGAAGAAGCGGTGGGTGCGGTCGACCGTCAGCATGAAGGCGGCGATGCCCAGCACGGCCATGCCCAGCATCGGCAGCGGCTCGCCGAGCACGGCACGGCCAGGTAGCCACAGCGGGCTGCCGGGTGCCAGCCATGGGGACTCCGCGAGGTGCTGCAGCGTGCGCTGGGCCGCACCTCCGCCGGCCGTCTGCGACACCAGCGAAAACGACTGCGACAGCAGGAACAGCAGCGCGCCCGCCACCGCACTGAGCACCTGCGCCAGCACCCGCGTGCGGCGCGCGCCGAGCAGGCATACCAGCGCCAGCGTGAGCAGCATGCCGAGGCAGGCCATCAAGGTCGACGTGGTCGCAATCGCCACATACACGCCGATCCAGCGGAACTGGCCGAGCGCCACGCCGACGTGGACGAGTGGCCCGAGCAGGAACAGATAGAGGGCGGCGCAAGCCAGGACCACGCCCAGCAGGCGCACCGTGAAGATGCTGCGCGAGGGCAGGGGTGAAGACAGCAGCAGGTCGAGGTCGCCGCGCTCGAACAGCGCCAGCACGCTGGCCTTGAGTGAACTCGAGAGCATGAAGGTGCCGATCGCCGCCAGCGCCAAGGTCGCCAGGATCGCCATGCGCGGATCCATGACGCCGTCCGGCCCGAGCTTGCGGAGGACGGCAAAGGCGCCCACGTGCAGCAGCGTCCAGGCCAGCACCCACACCGCGATGCTGACCCAGCTCATGCGCCGCTTGCCGCCCGCATTCACGGCGGCGCCATACCAGGCCATGCGCAGCTCATGGCGCAGCAGCCAGCGGCTCGATCCCGGCGGCGCGCTCACGCCTGCTCCGTCAGCTGCAGGAACACGTCTTCCAGGCTGCCGCCCAGGGTACGCTCGCGCAACTCGGCCAGCGTGCCTTCGGCGATCAGGCGGCCCTCGCGGATGATGCCGATGCGTTGCGCCAGGCGTTCGGCCACCTCGAGGATGTGGGTGGTCAGGATCACGGTGCCGCCCTGGTTGACGTGGGAGACCAGCAAGTCCTTCACCTGGCGCGCGGCGGCCGCGTCCAGGCCGGTCAGCGGCTCGTCCAGGATCAGCAGCTGGGGTTCGTGGATCAAAGCCCCGGCCAGCGCCAGCTTCTGCTTCATCCCGCGCGAAAAACCCTCGGTCAGTTCGTGCGCGTGCTTGGTCAGGTCCAGCCAGTCGAGCAGGCGGCGGGCGCGCGGCTCGGCATCCTCGGGCGTGATGCCCCACAGGCCGGCCACGAATTCGAGGTACTCGGTGGGCTTCAGCTTTCCGTACAACATCGGGTCGTCGGGGAGGTAGGCCATCTTCTGCTTGGCCGCGGCCGGGTTGGCCGCGAGATCGATGCCGAGCACCTCGATCTGGCCGGCATCCGGCGCCAGCAGGCCGGTCACCATGCGCAGGGTGGTGGTCTTGCCGGCGCCGTTGGGGCCGAGCAGGGCATAGAGTTCGCCGCGGCGGACGCTCAGGTCGATGCCGTCGACGGCCGGGCGGCCGAAAGCCTTGCGCAGGGAGCGCAGCTGTAGTGCTGGGGTATCGCTGTTCATGGTAGCGGACGTATCAACGGAGGGTGAAGGAAGTGAGGAACTGCTCGACCTGCTCGGACGGCATGGCGTTCGTATTGCCGAGCACGATGACCTGGTAGAAGCGCTTGCCGCGCGCCTCGAAATGGCCGACCAGGCGCACCGGCTGGCCGTTGCTGCTGCCGGCGACGTCGATGTCGCTGACCGATCTGCCGCCGGATTCGGCGTGCGCGGCGGCCCGTTCGCCGACGGCGCCGATATTGCGCGTCAGGGCCCGCACCATGGCCGGCACCGCGGCGCGCGCATGCTCCTCGTCCGGTGCCTCGGCCGAGCCGACCGCGAAGGTTGCGCCGTCGACTTCGGCAGCCGTCATCGTCATGCTGACCTGCATGCCGTCGAGGTCGACGGTGCGGGTGACACTGGCGGGCTTGGCCGGGAACATGACCCGGTAGGGCGCATCCTGGCTGGCGTAGTCGCGCCAGTTGTACTTGGGGCTGCAGGCGCCGAGCAGGGCGCTGGCCAGCAGGACGGAAATAACCGGCAAGGGGAGACGGATTTTCATGGGGCGATGGTATCAGCGCCCCGCGTCGTCGGCCAGTAGAATGTTGCAATAATTTAATCTCGTCAGCGCCGCTCAGGCGTCGAGCAGGCCCCTGCGGTACTGGATCGCCTCGGCCACGTGTTCGGACTGCACCTGGGAAGCCTCCGCCAGGTCGGCAATCGTCCTCGCCACCTTCAAAACCCGGTGATAGGCCCGCGCCGACCAGTGCAGGTGGCGCATCGCATTACGCAGCAACTGCTCGGCGGCATCGTCGAGTTCGCAATGGCGGTCGATCTCGCGGCTCGACAAACGCTGGTTGGCCTTGCCCTGGCGCGCCACTTGAACAGCGTGGGCGCGCGCCACCCGTTCGGCGATGTGGCTGCTCGCCTCGCCGTCGGCCTGGGCCGCCATCGATTCCGGCGCCATCGCCGACACCGGCACCTGCAGGTCGATGCGGTCGAGCAGGGGACCCGAGATCTTGTCCTGGTAGCGCAGCACCGCGTCATGACTGCAGCGGCATTTGCCGGACGGGTGGCCGAGCCAGCCGCAGGGGCAGGGATTCATGGCCGCGATCAGCTGGAAGCTGGCGGGAAAGTCGGCCTGGCGGGCCGCGCGCGAGATCGTGATGTGGCCGGATTCCAGCGGTTCGCGCAGCACTTCCAGCACGTGGCGGCTGAACTCGGGAAGCTCGTCCAGAAAGAGTACGCCATGATGGGCCAGCGAGATCTCGCCCGGGCGCGGCACCCCGCCGCCGCCTACCAGGGCCATGCCCGAGCTGGTGTGGTGCGGACTGCGGAAGGGCCGGCGGCGCCAGCGCTCGATCGAAAAACGTCCGGCCAGCGACTGGATCGCCGCCGACTCCAGCGCTTCCTCGTCGCTCAAGGCCGGCAGCAGGCCGGGAAAGCGCGAGGCCAGCATGCTTTTGCCGGCGCCGGGCGGGCCGACCATCAGTACCGAATGCAGGCCCGCCGCCGCAACCTCGAGGGCACGCTTGACGTGCTGCTGGCCTTTCACGTCCGCAAAGTCGGGATAGCGCGGCGGCGTCAGGGCTTGCGGCGGCCGGTGGCGGGCCAGGCGGCCCTCATTGGCTCCATTCGCAGCCTGCGCAGCAAAGTGCGCACAGACCTCGAGCAGGCTGCGCGCCGGATAGATGGCGGCATCGGTGACCAGCGCCGCCTCGTCGGCGTTCGCATGCGGCAGCACGAAGGCGCGCCTGGCGCCGCCAGGGCTGCGATGCATGGCGAAGGTCATCGCCAGCGCGCCGCGGATCGGGCGCAATTCTCCGGACAGCGAGAGCTCGCCGGCGAACTCGTAGCGGTCCAGGCCCTCGCTGGGAATCTGTTCCGAGGCCGCCAGGATGCCCAGCGCGATCGGCAGGTCGAAGCGCCCCGATTCCTTCGGCAAATCGGCCGGGGCCAGGTTGATGGTGATACGGCGGTTCGGCAGCTCGAAGCCGGAATTCTGCAGCGCGGCGCGGACCCGGTCCTTCGATTCGCGCACCTCGGCATCCGGCAGGCCGACGATGGCCAGGCCGGGCAGACCGTTGGCCAGGTGCACTTCGACGCTGACGGCGGGCGCGTCCATGCCGGCCAGGGCGCGGCTGCGCAGTACTGCGAGACTCATGGCGGTCTACGGGAAGGTTGAAGATTTGCAGATGGTGCGGCCGAGGGCATTGCGACTGTTGAGTGCGCTCAAACGTGCGCTCTCTTAACGAGTTTGAGCCACAAGCCCAAGTGAAAGCCAAGTTGAAGGGTGACATGGGATAGTGATTGGATTTCCATGTGGCAACTTGTTATGCTTGGGTTTTCTGCATCCGGATTGCTCGCAATGACTAGAAATCGAATCCTCTTCGCTTATTGCGAAGAGCTGAAGGAATCCGTCAACATCGATACTGCGCGTCGTCACTTTCTTTCGGAGGACCCTCGCCCCGAGTGTTATCACTTTTTTTGCGATGACCCCCACTGCGGAAGTCAAAAAGTACGTATATCAGGGGTGAACTATCGTACGGCCGCAAATGAATCACCGAAGTATGTGACTGCGCACTATCGCAACTGGGACGAGCACAGCCCAGATTGCATGTGGGAGTCGGATTTGGACGAAGCCGGCCGCTTACGCGGTGAAACAGAAGCCGAGACAAAGCAGCGAAAACTGCGACTTAAGCTCAAAGACCTGGTTACTGACTTCGATCCATCGCTTGATGAAGGGGATGGCCTCGTTCGTCCACATGTGCAAGGTCCTGCTGGGGATGATGGCCCGGAAGTCGGAGATGGTAACGGACGTAATCGCAACGGCCAGGGGCAGCCAGGGCTATTGGGAGGGCGCACAAAAACAAATCAGCTGAGCCGGTTGGTTGAAACATATCGTGAGGCTAAGGTAACCTTGAGCCCGGAAGAGTTTTCCCAATTGGAGCTGCGCGTTACCAATGAAGGAGTAATGCCTCTTCACCAATATTTTTGCCGTATCAGCAGAGCAAACTATGACACTACGAATCGTGTAATCTTTGGCGGCGCTACGTTTGCCGAGTGGTACGGAGCCGGGTTCAAGCTGAAGTTCTATGACCGGGTCGATAAGAAATTCGTTTTTTTGTATGTGAGCCCGGCAAAAATGGAGGCTTACCGTTTCCGCAAGTACTTTAAAGAGATCCTATCCGACACAACGGTTGCCTACTTCACGGTTTTTGCTCTCGGAAGGTTAGAGGCTAGTCCGAAGGGCAATTCGGTAAATCTCATAGTCGATGATTTACGTCACTTGGACATCGTTCGTGGGAAAACGAAGGAAGCTGGAGCCAACGAGGTGTCAACTTAGACAGCAATCGACGCTTTGGATGGATGAAAGCGTCGAACGCCTCTGGCACCAAATCACGCCCCCTGCAAGCGTAAAGTTATTGATGCACGGAAAAAGGCTTCATCCGTCGATTCCAATAATGATGTTCAGGAGGACTTAGTTTCCCATTATTCGTTTCTAGCCCGTCGGCTTACTCGGCCGATATCTATTTGACGGCCAGATCCGTGGCATCGCGTATAGTCTTGCGATGCCTAAACTACTTCTGACCTTCGCCATCCTGGCGCTGCTGTTCTGCCTGCTGTGCGGGCCGGTGCTCTATGTGGCGCTCCGGTTCAGGCGGCGGGGGGATGTGGCGGCATTGCGGCCGCTGCGCGTCGTCTGGCTGGCGCAGCTGGCGCTGGCCGCCATCCTGATCTTCGTGGCCGACGATGCCCGGCTGGGCAATCCGGTCGGCGTCATGCTGGGCATCGTCATCGGCGTGAGTTTGGGCGGTGCCGTCCTGTTCGGGCTGTGGCGGCTCACGCGCCGCCTCGTGCTGCGTTAAACCTCAGACCTTCTGTTCCGACGTCACCGACGCCAGCTTCGCTTCCAGTTCCGCCACGCGCAGTTCCAGGGCGTCGAGCTTGGCGCGGGTCTTGGCCAGCACCTGGGCCTGGATGTCGAATTCTTCGCGCGTCACCAGGTCCAGCTTCGAAAAGCCCTGGGTCATCATGGCCTTGACGTTGCGTTCGATGTCCTTGGCCGGCGAATTCTCGATCGCCTGGTTGATCTTGCCCTGCAGATCATTAAAGAAGTTATTCATGTCCATTTCTGTCCTTGGTGAAGCCGAGTGGTGCGCACTCATTTTGTGCGCGCCTCGCTGATTTAGTGCGTGCACCTGCGTGGCGCACGCCCTTGCGGCGTCATTTATGTTTTTGGCATATCAAAAATGGGGGCAGAGGCCTGCGAATACAAGGTCTGCCGCTCCATTCCGGGGTGGCACGCATCCTGCTAAAGCAAACATACAACATAGAAAAACAGGAAAGCGAAGTACGGATTGTAAACCCATCAGGTCCAAAGTTCATTTACCAGGGAGTGTCGTATGAAGCGTCGAAGCAGCAAGTGGCAGCACATCGCGATGGTCGCGGCGGGTTTGTGGAGCCTGGGCACCGGGCTGGCCGGGGCACAGGAGCAGGAGCAGAAGCCCGAGCACGAGGTCAGCTTCAACGCGGCGGTGACGAGCGATTACCGTTACCGCGGCCTGTCCCAGAGCCGCCTGGATCCGGCGGTGCAGGGCGGCGCCGACTATGTCCATAACCCGACCGGCCTCTACGTCGGCACCTGGCTCTCGTCCATCAAATGGACCAAGGACCTGGGCGGCAGCGGCAACGTCGAGTGGGATATCTATGGCGGCAAGCGCGGCAATCTCAGCGCCGACATCACCTACGACGTCGGCGGCCTGTACTACTTCTATCCGAATAACGGCCTGCATCCGAATGCCAACACCTTCGAGCTCTACGGCCAGCTGGGCTACGGGCCGGCCTACGTCAAGTACTCGCATTCGCTGACCAACCTGTTCGGCACCGCCGACAGCCGCGGCAGCGGCTACCTCGACATCGGCGCGAACGTCGACGTCGGTGGCGGCTTCGTGCTGAACCTGCACGCGGGCCACCAGGAAGTCCGCCACAACGGCGCGGTGTCCTATACCGACTACAAGGTCGGCGTGACCAAGGACCTCGGGGTCTGCTCGGTGGCGCTGGCTTACGTCAAGGCCAATACCAGCGGCTACCTGAGCCCGTCCGGAGAAAACCTCGGGAAGTCCGCGGCCCTGCTGTCTGTTTCAAAAACTTTCTGAAGAGGCAATCGCATGAAAATGATCACCGCCATCATCAAACCCTTCAAGCTCGATGAGGTCCGCGAGGCCCTTTCCGAGATCAATGTCCAGGGTATTACGGTGACCGAAGTGAAAGGCTTCGGCCGCCAGAAGGGCCATACCGAACTCTACCGCGGCGCCGAGTACGTGGTCGACTTCCTGCCGAAGACCAAGATCGAGGCGGCGGTCGACGACGCCATCGTCGACCAGGTGATCGACACCATCCAAAGCGCGGCACGCACCGGCAAGATCGGTGACGGCAAAATTTTCGTCTCCGATCTGGAGCAGGTAATCCGTATCCGTACCGGCGAGACCGGCAACGATGCGCTGTAAGGGGAATCCGATGATCCGCACACTCACCAAACTGATCGCAGGCTTCAGTGTCGCCATGGCGCTCTGCGCTGCACTGCCGGTCCTGGCCCAGGATGCCGCTGCACCAGCCGCGTCGGCGCCGGCCGCCACCGCAGCCGCCAATGCCGGCGCAGCCGCTCCTGCTGCCCCGGCCGCTCCCGCCGCGGCAGCAGCGACGGCCGCGCCGGCAAGCCCGGCCGCTCCCGCCGCCGCACCCACGCCGCAGAAGGGCGACACCGCCTGGATGTTCGTCGCCACCCTGCTGGTGATCATGATGACGATTCCGGGCCTGGCCCTGTTCTACGGCGGCCTGGTGCGCTCGAAGAACATGCTGTCCGTGCTGATGCAGGTCTTCATGATCTTTTCCGTCATCATCGTGCTGTGGTGCCTGTACGGCTACTCGCTGGCCTTCACCGAGAACAATGCCTTCATCGGCGGCCTCGACCGCGTATTCCTGAAAGGCATCTGGGATCCGGCCAAGGCGAGCTTCTCGACCGCCGCCACCTTCAGCAAGGGCGTGGTGATCCCCGAGTTCATCTACGTCGCCTTCCAGGGCACCTTTGCCGCCATCACCTGCGGCCTGATCGTCGGCGCCTTCGCCGAGCGCGCGCGCTTCGCGGCCGTGCTGGCCTTCGTGGCGCTGTGGTTCACCTTCGGCTACCTGCCGGTGGCCCACATGGTCTGGTTCTGGACCGGTCCGGACGCCATCACCAGCGCTTCGCTGGCGGCTGAAACCGCGAAGGGCGGCTGGCTGTGGCAGAAGGGCGCCCTCGACTTCGCGGGCGGCACCGTGGTGCACATCAATGCCGCCGTCGCCGGCCTGGTCGGCGCCATCATGATCGGCAAGCGCATCGGCTACGGCCGCGAGCACATGGCGCCGCACTCGCTGACCATGACCATGGTCGGCGCGTCCCTGCTGTGGGTGGGCTGGTTTGGCTTCAACGCCGGCTCGGCGCTGGAAGCGGGCGACGTCGCCGCGCTGGCCTTCATCAACACCCTGCTGGCGACCGCCGCGGCCACCGTCTCCTGGGTGCTCGGCGAATGGTTCACCAAGGGCAAGCCGTCGATGCTGGGCGGCGCCTCGGGCGCGGTGGCCGGCCTGGTCGCCATCACTCCGGCCTGCGGCTTCGTCGGCCCGATGGGCGCGCTGGTCATCGGCCTGGTGGCGGGCGTGGTCTGCCTGTGGGGCGTGAACGGCCTGAAGCGCATGATCGGCGCCGACGACTCGCTCGACGTGTTCGGCGTGCACGGCGTGGGCGGCATCCTGGGCGCGCTGCTGACCGGCGTGTTCGCCGCGCCGCAGCTGGGCGGGCAGGGCATCTTCGACTACACCACCAACAAGATGTCGGCCGACCCGTACTCGATCGCCGGCCAGGTGCTGGTGCAGCTCGAGGCGGTCGGCACCACCATCCTGTGGTCGGCGGTGGTCTCCCTGATCGCCTACAAGCTGGTCGACATCGTGATCGGCCTGCGGGTGCCGGAAGAGCAGGAACGCGAGGGCCTGGATATTACCAGCCACGGCGAATCGGCTTATCATTCCTGATCAGGCCCCGTGTCGCTAAAAGCGCCCTGCGGGGCGCTTTTTTATTTCCGATGGGATAATTGGTCTTTAAAAAGGGGGCGCGAGCCCCCATGTCGCATTTCCCACATCGCTAAGAAGCCCCAAGGACGTCACCATGGTTCCCCACCTTGCCACAGCCCTCAACGGTCCCCTGCTGGACCTGGAAAAGAAGATTCTCGAAGCCACCCCCGCCATCGAGCGCTGGTTCCGCCTCGAGTGGCAGGAGCACACGCCGCCGTTCTATTGCTCGGTGGACCTGCGCAACGCGGGCTACAAGCTGGCGCCGGTGGATACCAACCTGTTCCCGGGCGGCTTCAACAACCTGTCGACCGAGATGCTGCCGCTGACGGTGCAGGCCGCCATGGCCGCGATCGACAAGTATTGTCCGGACGCGCGCAACCTGCTCCTGATCCCGGAAAGCCATACCCGCAACCCCTTCTACCTGCAGAACGTGCAGCGCCTGATGCAGATCTTCCGCCAGACCGGCCTGCACGTGCGCCTCGGTTCGCTGTCGCCGGAAGTGACCCAGCCGACCCCGCTGGCGCTGCCCGACGGGAACATGCTGGTGGTCGAGCCCCTGGTGCGCTCGCCCAACGGCCGCCGCGTCGGCCTGGCCGATTTCGATCCCTGCACCATCCTGCTGAACAACGACTTATCAAGCGGCATCCCGAGCATCCTCGAAAACATCCACGAGCAATCGCTGCTGCCGCCGCTGCACGCCGGCTGGGCGGTGCGCCGCAAGAGCAACCACTTCAAGGCCTTCGACGAAGTGGCCAAGAAGTTCGGCAAGCTGATCGACATCGACCCCTGGCTGGTGAACCCGCTGCACAGCAAGTGCGGCGAGGTGAACTTCCAGGAAGACGTGGGCATGGAATGCCTGGCCGATAACGTCTCGGCCCTGCTGTCGAAGATCAAGAAGAAGTACAAGGAATACGGGATGAAGGACCAGAAGCCCTTCGTCATCGTCAAGCCGGACGCCGGCACCTACGGCATGGGCATCATGACCGTCAAGGATGCCTCCGAGGTGAAGGACCTGAACCGCAAGCAGCGCAACAAGATGTCGGTCATCAAGGACGGCGTCACCGTCACCGACGTGCTGATCCAGGAAGGCGTGCCGACCTTCGAGTCGATCAACGACGCGGTGGCCGAGCCGGTCGTGTACATGATCGACCGCTACGTGGTGGGCGGCTTCTATCGCATCCACGCCGAACGCGGCATCGACCAGAACCTGAACGCACCGGGCTCGCAGTTCGTGCCGCTGGCGTTCTCCCAGCAGCATGCGGTGCCGGATCTCAAGGCCAAGCCGGGCACGGCGGCCCCGAACCGCTTCTACGTGTACGGCGTGGTGGCGCGCCTGGCGTTGCTGGCGGCGTCGCTGGAGCTGGAACGAACCGATCCGGATCCGGAGATTTATTGATCCGTTTCCGGACCTCCGGGACGTCCTTCTTCGCCATGTAGACGAAGTGCGAGCGCAATAGCGGCAGCATTGCGCCCAGCAGTTCCGGCACCAGCCAGGGCAGGCGCGACATCATCCGGTTCAGCGGCGACGCCAGGATCAAGGTGCGGTACAGCCTCTCGTCGGTTGGCCAGAAGCGCAGCAGTTCGACATCGCTGACCTTGCGCACGCCCGGGTTGCGCGGGCTGCCATAGCGGACGTCGAGGATCATCGTCCAGCCGCCCGGTTTCAGGACCCGCCACATCTCGGCGGCCAGTTCGCGCCGCTGGTCTTCGTCGGGGATGGCCGAGAACACGGCATCGGCGCTGACCAGGTCGGCGCTGTTGTCCGGAAAGGCGTCCAGCCGCCCCAGGTGCCAGCGCACCCCGGGCGCCGTGTGCAGGCGGGCGCGCTCGAGGCGCTCCTGCTGCAGTCCGGTGCCGGTCAGGTGGGCGGGCGAGGCGCCCCATTCGATCAGCTGGCGCAGGAAGCCGCCGTTGCCGCAGCCGACGTCGAGCACGCGCAGCGCCGACAGATCCTTCCCCACCGTAGATGCCAGCAGCCGCGCCAGCACGCGCGAGCGCGCCGCCGCCTCGCTCACGACGTCCGGCCGGTGCCAGTCATGGCTCGCCGGCGCGGCGCTGTCCTGCCACTGGCGATAGACCTGGTTGATGCGCTCCTGCTCGGCCTGGTTGCTCATCGTTTAACCCCCTGGCCGCCCATCATCCGCAAGCCATCTGCGCGCACGCTTGAGAGCCCGCAAATGCGTACCGAATAAATGCTTCTTTGCCAATGGGAAGTGGTCCGGCGGGCAAGGCCGGCGCCGCGGGCCGCCTTTCCGCGAGAATCCGCGTTTCCGGCTAAAATCGATGCATTGTCCCGACTGGAACCAACATGAAAATCGCTTTTCTCGCCGACCCGCTGTCCGGATTCAAGATTTACAAGGACTCGACCTTTGCGATGATGCGGGAGGCGGCGCGCCGCGGCCACCAGATCTACGCCTTCGAGCAGCGCCACATGGTGCTGGAGCAGGGCGTGGTGACGGCCGACGTGGTCGAGATCACCCTGACCGGCGACCCCGACGAGTGGTACGAAGCGGGCCAGGCGGATACCGTGCGCCTGTCCGAGTTCGACGCCGTCATCCAGCGCAAGGATCCGCCCTTCGACATGGAATACGTGTACGGCACCTATCTGCTGGAACTGGCCGAACGCCAGGGCGCGCGCGTGTTCAACAAGCCCTCGGCGATCCGCGACCACAACGAGAAGCTGACCATCGCCCAGTTCAGCGAGTTCACCTCGCCGACCCTGGTGTCGTCCTCGGGCACCCGCCTGCGCGCCTTCCACGCCGAGCACGGCGACGTGATCTTCAAGCCGCTCGACGGCATGGGCGGCGCCGGCATCTTCCGCGTCAAGATTGATGCCCTGAACCTCGGTTCCATCATCGAGACCCTGACCGAGAACGGCGCCCGCACCATCATGGCCCAGAAGTACATCCCGGCCATCGTCAAGGGCGACAAGCGGGTGCTGGTCATCGACGGCAAACCGGTGCCGTTCGTGCTGGCGCGCATCCCGCAGGGCGGCGAAGTGCGCGGCAACCTGGCCGCCGGCGGCGTCGGCGTGGCCCAGCCGATCTCGGCGCGCGAGCGCGAGATCGCGGAAGCCCTCGGCCCCACACTGGCCGAGCGTGGCCTGTTGCTGGTAGGATTGGATGTGATCGGCGATTTCCTGACCGAGGTGAATGTCACCAGCCCCACCTGTTTCCAGGAGATCCACGACCAGACCGGCTTCGACGTGGCGGCGATGTTCATCGATGCCGTCGAGCGGGCAGCTGACAGGAAATGACATGGTAGGCATTCTGCTGATGACCCACGCTCCGCTGGGACAGGCATTCATCGCGGCGGTCGCGCACGTATTCCGCGGCCCGACCGAACGCTTCGAGGCGATCGACGTGACCGCGGACCAGGATACGAAAGAGGTCAACCGCCTCGCGCACGAAGCCATCTGTCGCCTGGACGAGGGCGACGGCGTGCTGGTCATCACCGATATCAAGGGCGGCACGCCGTCCAATTGCTGCAATGCGCTGGCCGAGGCGGGCCGCGTCGAAGTCATCGCCGGCATCAGCCTGCCGATGCTGCTGCGCGCCATCACCTATCGCCGCGACACGCTCGACGTCGTTGTCGAGATGGCGCTGGCGGGCGCCCAGAACGGCGCGGTCAGGGTCGACAACCGGATCCGCGTAGGTAGCTGAATTCTTACTAAAACGAGAACATGATTCAACAGGAACTCGAGATCATCAACAAACTGGGCCTGCATGCCCGCGCCTCCGCCAAATTCACCCAACTGGCCGCGAAGTACAAGAGCGACGTCTGGCTCACCCGTAACGCGCGCCGCATCAACGCCAAGTCCATCATGGGCGTGATGATGCTGGCCGCCGGCAAGGGCGCCAAGGTGACGCTGGAAGCCGACGGCCCGGACGAACAGGATTGCATCGCCGCCCTGACGGCACTGATCAACGACAAGTTCGGCGAAGGCGAGTAATGCCGGATACCCGAGGCGGCCGCTTCCCTCCAGGAATATCGATGGCATCGTTCACACTGCATGGCATACCGGTTTCGCGCGGGATCTCGATCGGACGCGCGCACCTGCTCACGCCGGCGGCGCTGGACGTCAAGCACTACCTGGTGCCGGAAGAGCAGGTCGAGGCCGAGGTCAAGCGCCTGCGGGACGCGATCGCCGAGGTGCACCGCAACCTGCAGGACCTGTGGACCGAGCTGCCGAAGGACGCCCCGACCGAACTGGGCGCCTTCATCGACGTCCACGTGCTGATCCTGTCGGATCCGATGATCTCCGAAGCCCCGCTCGACATCATCCGCACCCGCCACTACAACGCCGAATGGGCGCTGGTGACCCAGATCGACGAGCTGTCGGCGCAGTTCGACGAGATCGAGGACGAATACCTCCGCGAACGCAAGCAGGACATCCAGCAGGTCGCCGAGCGGGTGCTGAAGGTCCTGATGGGCACCGCGCTGGACGTGCCGCCGGCCAAGCCGGCCGGCGAGGACGAGTTCCAGCCGCAGATGATCGTGGTCGCCCACGATATCTCGCCGGCCGACATGCTGGCCTTCCGCGACCGTTCCTTCGTCGGCTTCGTCACCGACGTCGGCGGCCAGAACTCGCACACCGCGATCGTCGCGCGCAGCCTCGACATCCCGGCGGCGGTCGGCATGAGCCAGGCTTCGCGCCTGGTCGAGCAGGACGACTGGGTGATCGTCGACGGCGACGCCGGCGTCGTGATCTGCAATCCGAGCGCGCTGGTGATGGAGCAGTACCGCGCGCGCCAGGCCGCGCTGCTGAAGGCCCGCAAGCGCCTGCTGAAGCTGAAGAAGACGCCGGCGATCACGAAGGACGGCACCCCGGTCACGCTGCTGGCCAACATCGAGCTGCCGGAAGACTGCGCGCCGGCGCTGGACGCGGGCGCGGCCGGGGTCGGCCTGTTCCGCTCCGAATTCCTGTTCATGGGACGCGGCGCCCACGGCCTGCGGGTCCCGGACGAGGACGAGCAGTTCGAGCAGTACCGCAAGGCGGTGCTGGCGATGAAGGGCCGCCCGGTCACGATCCGCACCCTGGACGTCGGTGCCGACAAGCCGCTCGACCCGAGCGAGCACACCGCGCTGAATCCGGCCCTGGGCCTGCGCGCGATCCGCTACTGCCTGGCCGAGCCGCAGCTGTTCCTGACCCAGCTGCGCGCGATCCTGCGCGCATCAAGCTTCGGTAAAGTACGGATCCTGATCCCGATGCTGGCGCATGCCTTCGAGATCGACCAGTCGCTCAGCATGATCGAGCAGGCCAAGCAGCAGCTGCGCGAACAGAACGTCAAGTTCGACGACGGCATCGAGGTCGGCGCCATGATCGAGATCCCGGCCGCCGCGCTGGCGCTGCCGATGTTCGTCAAGCGCATGGATTTCCTGTCGATCGGCACCAACGACCTGATCCAGTACACGCTGGCGATCGACCGCGTCGACTATGAAGTGGCGCACCTGTACAATCCGCTCCACCCGGCGGTGCTGCACCTGATCGCGATGACCATCGAGGCCGGCCGCAAGGCGGGCATCGACGTTGCCGTATGCGGCGAGATGGCGGGCGACACCAAGCTCACCCGCCTGCTGCTCGGCATGGGCCTGCGCGAATTCTCCATGCATCCGGCCCAGCTGCTGGCGGTCAAGCAGGAAATCCTGTCCAGCGACCTGGCCCTGCTGGGCCCACGCACCCGCCGCATCCTGCGCGCGATGGAACCGGCGGCGATCGCCGAGGCCGTCGAGCAGCTGCAAACCCTGTAACCAAGAAGCTCATGGGATCGATTGGAATAGTCTCACCCCAGGCGATGCACTTCGCCGAACCGCTGCGCCTGCAAAGCGGCGCCTCCATCGGCGACTACACGCTGATGTATGAAACCTATGGCACCCTGAACGCCGACAAGTCCAACGCGGTGCTGATCTGCCACGCGCTGAACGCCTCCCACCACGTGGCGGGCCACTACGCGAACGAGCCGAAGAGCGCCGGCTGGTGGGACAATATGGTGGGCCCGGGCAAGCCGGTCGACACCGACCGCTTCTTCGTCATCGGCGTCAACAACCTCGGCTCCTGCTTCGGCTCGACCGGCCCGATGCACGACAATCCGGCCACCGGCAAGCCCTATGGCGCCGCCTTCCCGCTGGTGACGGTGGAAGACTGGGTCGCGGCCCAGGCGCGCCTGGCCGACCGCCTCGGCATCGAACAGTTCGCCGCCGTGATGGGCGGCTCGCTGGGCGGCATGCAGGCGCTGGCCTGGAGCATCATGTTCCCCGAGCGCCTGCGCCATTGCATCGTGATCGCCTCGACGCCCAAGCTGTCGGCCCAGAACATCGCCTTCAACGACGTCGCCCGCACCGCCATCCTGTCCGATCCGGACTACCACGGCGGCGATTTCTACGAACACGGCGTGGTGCCGAAGAACGGCCTGAAAGTGGCGCGCATGGTCGGCCACATCACCTACCTGTCGAACGACGACATGGCGGAAAAATTCGGCCGCAAGCTCCGCAACGCCGCCGAGACCGACGAGTACAAATTCGACTTCGGCGTCGACTTCGAGATCGAGTCCTACCTGCGCTACCAGGGCGACAAGTTCTCGGAATACTTCGACGCCAACACCTACCTGCTGATCACCAAGGCGCTCGACTACTTCGATCCCGCGCGCGAGCACGGCGGCAACCTGGCCAAGGCGCTGGCGAACACCAGGGCCAAGTACCTGATCGCGTCCTTCACCACCGACTGGCGCTTCTCGCCCGAGCGCAGCCGCGAGATCGTCGAGGCCCTGCTGGCGAACCGCCGCAAGGTCAGCTACGCCGAGATCGACGCCCCGCACGGCCACGACGCCTTCCTGCTCGAGGACCCGCGCTACATGAACATCGTGCGCGCCTACTACGACCGGATCTGGGAAGAAAGCACTGCTAGGGACGCCGCATGAAATTCGAAGACCTGAACACCCTGCGCCCCGACCTGGCCTTCATCACCCACTGGGTCCGGTCCGGTTCGCACGTGCTGGACGTCGGCTGCGGCGACGGCGCCATGCTGCGCTACCTGGAGCGCGGCAAGCGCTGCACCGGCTACGGCGTCGAGATCGCCGACGACAAGGTGCTGGAGAGTACGAAGCGCGGCGTCGACGTGATCCAGCACGACATGGAGCAGGGCCTGGACCTGTTCGGCGACGATACCTTCGACATGGTGCTGTGCCTGTCCTCGCTGCAGATGATGCAGCACGTCGAGGCGCGCCTGCGCGACATCGTCCGCGTCGGCAAGGAAGCCATCGTGTCCTTCCCGAACTTTGCCTACTGGCCGCACCGGATGGCGCTGCTGAAGGGCCGCATGCCGGTGTCGCGTTCCCTGCCTTACCAGTGGTTCGACACCCCCAACGTGCGCTACGCCACGATCCACGACTTCAAGGACCTGGCCGAGAAATGCGGGCTGGAAGTGCTGGAGTACGTGGCGCTGGCCGAAGGGCAGGTGGTGTCCTTCCTGCCCAACCTGCGCGGCAGCCTGGCGGTTTTCCGCCTGCGCAAGAAGGATCTGGTCGTTACCTAACAGTGTGCTTTCATATGCTTGTGTATGATGCGCCGTAATGACAGCTATCCGCATCGGAGACGACCATGACCAAGTTCAAGCAAGCAGTGGCCGTGCTGGCCTTGTGCGGCATCGTGCAGGCGGCGCCGGCCCAGGATCGCGGGCAGCAGGGCCAGGTGGTGCAGGACGGCATCGCGGTCAAGCCGCTGAAAGGCGGCGCCCTGCGCGACCTGCTGGCGCCGGAAGGCGCGATGGACCAGCAGGCCGCCCAGCAATACGCGGCGCTGCTGGGCCAGGCCCAGCAGAAGGGTGTGCTGGTGCCGGCCGGCGACCCGCAGGTCAAGCGCCTGCGCGCCATCGCCGAGCGCATCATCCCGCATACCACGCGCTGGAACCAGGATGCCCAGCAGTGGAAATGGCAGGTCAACCTGCTCAAATCGGACCAGGTGAACGCCTTCTGCATGCCGGGCGGCCGCATCGCCTTCTTCACCGGCATCATCGACAAGCTTAAGCTCACGGACGACGAAATCGCCGCCGTGATGGGGCACGAGATCGCCCACGCCCTGCGCGAACACGGGCGCGACCGCCAGGCCAAGGCCACTACCACCGGCCTGGCCACGTCCGCGCTCGGGGCGCTGTTTTCCGCCTGGTCGGGCTACGACGTGCGCGGCCTGGCCAACACCGCGGGCCAGCTCTACGTGCTGAAATTCTCGCGCGACGAAGAGCGCGAAGCCGACCTGGTCGGCCTGGATATTTCGGCTCGCGCCGGCTACGATCCGCGTGCCGGCATCGCCCTGTGGAACAAGATGGCGGCCCTGGACCAGAGCGGCGCGACTATCGACCTGCTGTCCACCCACCCGGGCGGCGCCAACCGCATCCAGCAGATCCAGGATCACATGAACGTGCTGCTGCCGCTGTACGCGCGCAGCAAGGGCACTTCGGTCGACCGCCTGCCGCCTTACCGAAGCAATGTCGCGGTTCGTTAGGAAGGGCCACCAGGCCGAAGCCAATGCCCATGTGCCGCTGCCGGTGCGCGACGGCGTCGCTCCCAGCTACCTGTGGATCACGGAAACCCGCCCCGGCGGCATGCTGGCCTTCCTGAACGAACGCTTCCCCGAGGTGGCCGGCCCGCCCTGGGCCGAGCGGCTGGCGCGCGGCGACGTGGTCGACGCCAGGGGCGAGCGCCTCGCCGCCGGCAGCCATGTGCGCCAGGGCATGCGCATCTGGTACTACCGGGAGCTCGAGGAAGAGACGCCGATTCCCTTCGAAGAGAAGATCCTGTTCCGGGACGAGCACCTGCTGGTGGTCGACAAGCCGCACTTCCTGCCGATGATCCCGACCGGGCGCTTCCTGCGCGAGACCCTGCTGGTGCGCCTGAAGCGCGCGCTGGCGCTGCCGCACCTGACGCCGATCCACCGGCTCGACCGCGAGACGGCCGGCGTCGTGATCTTCTCGCACAATCTGGAAACACGCGGCACCTACCAGTCGATGTTCCAGAAGAGGACGATCCGCAAGACCTACGAGGCGCTGGCGCCCATGCTGGAGGGACGGGAATTCCCCTTCACCTACCGCAGCCGCATGGTCGACGGCGAAAAATTCTTCGTGATGAAGCAGGAAGAGGGCGAGCCGAATTCGGAGACCGTGGTCGAGCTGATCGAGCGCCGCGGCGCGCTGGCGCGCTACCGCCTGCACCCGCATACGGGCCGCAAGCACCAGCTGCGCCTGCACATGGCCTCGCTGGGCGTGCCGATCCTGAACGACGCCTTCTATCCGGTGGCGCTGCCCTGCAAGGGCGACGACTTCTCGGCGCCCCTGCAACTGCTGGCGCGCAGCATCGCCTTCGAGGATCCGCTCACCGGCCAGGCGCGCAGCTTCGCCAGCGAACGCATGCTGGCGTGGCCGAAGGATTACAGCGCGTAGTCGATGATGAGAGGCGCGTGGTCCGAGAAGCGCTCGTCCTTGTAGATCGAGACGGCATGGGCCTTGGCCGCGATGCCCGGGGTGGCGACGTGGTAGTCGATGCGCCAGCCCACGTTGTTCGCGTAGGCCTGGCCGCGGTTGCTCCACCAGGTGTAATCGACGGCTTCCGGCGCCACCACGCGGTGCACGTCCACCAGGCCGACTTCGTCGAAGATGCGGGTCATCCAGGCGCGCTCTTCCGGCAGGAAGCCGGAATTCTTCATATTGCCCTTCCAGTTCTTGAGGTCGATTTCCTTGTGCGCGATGTTCCAGTCGCCGCAGATGACGACCTCGCGGCCCTCGGCCTTCAGTCCCTGCAGGTGCGGCAGGAATACCTCCATGAAGCGGAACTTGGCTTCCTGGCGCTCGGGTGACGACGAGCCGGACGGGCAGTAGACCGAGATCACGGTCAGGTCGCCGACGTCGCAGCGGGTGTAGCGGCCTTCATTGTCGAACTCGACGCAGCCGAAGCCGATCCTGACGGCATCCGGCTTCATGCGGCTATAGACGCCGGTGCCGGAGTAACCCTTTTTCTCGGCGTAGTGGAAATGGCCGTGGTAGCCGTGCGGCGCAAGGAATTCCTCGGTCATGTCGGCTTGCTGGGCTTTCAATTCCTGCACGCAGATGAAGTCGGCGTTCTGGCCGGCGAGCCAGTTGAAGAAGCCTTTCTTGTGGGCGGAGCGGATACCGTTCAGGTTCGCAGAAATAATTCTTGGCATGGGTCAAAAAGAAAAAGGCAGGCGGGAGTTCAAGGTGGAGAGTGTAACGTGTTTTGATCTGACTCAACATATTGCCGTTGTTTGGCCGCTGGGAAGCATCTTTGTTTACTGTGCATGGATGACTATGCTTGTCGCCATGATTGTTAAGTCCACTGTTTCAACGTGTTAAACTTTCCGATGGAGTCCGCGTCCTGCGGGCGCTTTTCATGCATGCACAGGAGCTTACGTGCTGATCAAGACCGACGACATTCTGTCCGGGAAACACGGAGAAAACAGGCATTTCGTCCGTTTTTATGACAACGACGACATGCTGCTCGACGAAGTCGCGGCTTTCGTCGACCAGGCCCTGGCCGCCGGCGGCAAGGGCATCGTGATCGCCACCGCCGTCCATTGCGAGGCGCTGCGCCGGCGCCTGGATGCCCTCGCGCTCGCGCAAGGCCGCGCCATGCCGCAGCCCGGTCAGCTCGCCTGGCTCGATGCCGAGGCGACGCTGGAAAGCTTCCTGGTCGACGGCTGGCCGGACCGCCGGCGTTTCGACGAGGTGGTCGGCACCCTCGTGCGCGATACCTGCGCCGGCGGCACCCGCCTGCATGCCTTCGGCGAGATGGTGGCGCTGCTGTGCGCGCGCGGGCATTACGACGCCGCACTGGAGCTCGAGCGCCTGTGGAACGAGCTGGCGCAACGGATCGAGTTCGCCCTGTTCTGCGGCTATCCCTGGAGCCTGTTCCCGTCGAACAAGATGGCACACGCCTTCCAGCAGGTCTGCGCCGAACACGACCACGCCTGCGCCGACGTGGCGATGGACCTGCCGGCTGGCGGCGACGTCGACCCGAAGCTGCTCAGGCTCGAGCAGAAGGTGCGCATGCTGGAAGCCGAAGTGGAGCGCCGCAAGGATACCGAGGCCGTCCTGCGCCAGAGCGAGCGCGAGCTCATGGATTTCGTCGAGAACGCGGCCGAGGGCCTGCACCGGGTCGGCGGCGACGGCACCATCCTGTGGGCCAACCGCGCCGAACTGCAGATGCTCGGCTACCGCTGGGAAGAATACGTCGGCCACCACATCGCCGAATTCCACGTCGACGCGCCCGTCATCGGCAGCATCCTGTGTCGGCTGTCGAGTGGCAAAACCCTGTACGACCAGCCGGCCCGCCTGCGCTGCAAGGATGGCTCGATCCGGCATGTGCTGATCCACTCGAACGGCCACTTCGAAAATGGCGAGCTGCGCTACACGCGCTGCTTCACGCGCGACGCCACCGAAAGGCGCGAGCGCGACCTGGCGCTGGCCCAGCGCGACCGCATGCTGCTCAACGCGCCGGTGGCCGCGGCCCTCCTGGCCGGACCGGACTTCACCTTCCGCCTGGCCAACCGCAGCTATACGGAGCTGGTCGGCCGCAGCGGACTGGAAGGGAAGACCTACCTGGAAGCCTTCCCGGAACTGCGCGACAGCGAGCCCCTGCACCTGCTCGAACAGGTCTACCGCAGCGGCCGGATGGTGCGCGCGGAAGAGATGCGGATCGTCCTGAACGATGCCAACGGCCAGCCGCGCGAACGCTTCCTCAAGTTCAGCCTGGAACCGCACGAGGTAAACGAGGACGACGAGCGCGGCGTGATCCTGGTGGCGGTGGACGTCACCGAGCATGTGCGCAGCCGCCAGCAGATCGAACGCGCCCACGCCGAGCGCGCCGAACTGCTGGCCGAGCTGACCGCCGCCAGCCAGGCCAAGGACGAGTTCCTGGCCATGCTCGGCCACGAGCTGCGCAATCCGCTCTCGCCGATCGTCACCTCGCTGCAGCTGATGCGCCTGCGCGGCGAAGAAGCCGCGCTGCGCGAGCGCGAGATCATCGAACGCCAGGTCGGTCACCTGGTCCGCCTGGTCGACGACCTGATGGACATCTCGCGCGTCACGCGCGGCAAGATCGACCTGAAGTTCGAACACGTCGACATCGCCCAGCCGCTGAACAAGGCGGTCGAAATGGCCAGCCTGCTGCTGGAGCAGCGCCGCCATCGCCTCGACGTCGAGATCGAACCGGGCCTGCGCTGGGAAGGCGATCCGGTGCGGCTGGCGCAGGTGGTCTCGAACCTGCTGACGAACGCGGCGCGCTACACCGAACCGGGCGGCCACGTGCGCCTGACGGCGGCGCGCGAGGGCGCGGGTGAAGGCGAGCCTTGGCTGCGCATCGGCGTGGTCGACAACGGCGTCGGCATGACGCCTGAACTGCGCGCCCAGGTGTTCGGCCTGTTTTTCCAGGGGAAGCGCAACATCGACCGCGCCGAGGGCGGCCTCGGCATCGGCCTGGCGCTGGTCAAGAACATCGTCGAACTCCACGGCGGCAAGGTCGAGGCGCGCAGCGAAGGGAAGGGCAAGGGCAGCGAGTTCGTGGTCCTGCTGCCGCTGCGCACGCCGGGCGCCGACGCCGCGCCCAGCCTGCCGGAGCCGGAGCCGGCGGCGGCGACCGGGCGCAGCCGCATCATGCTGGTCGACGACAACGTCGACGGCGCCGAGACCCTGGCGCGGCTGCTGGCCGCCCACGGCCACGAGGTGAAGGTCTTCCACGAGCCGATCGCGGCGCTGGCCGCGGTACCGGGCTTCCGTCCCGACCTGGCGGTGCTCGACATCGGCCTGCCGGTACTCGACGGCTACGAGCTGGCGCGCCGCATGCGCGCGCTGCTGGACGGCCATCCCTGCCGCATGGTCGCGCTGACCGGCTACGGCCAGGAAGCCGACAAGGCCAGGAGCGGGCAGGCCGGCTTCGAACACCACCTGGTCAAGCCGGTCAATCCCGACCTGGTGGTGCGCCTGGTGAGCTCCGGCCCCGTAGGCCACGGCGCAGGCCCCGGTTAAAATACGGGTTTTATCGTACAGATCAGGGGTAAGTCGTGGACAATCTGCGCCAGCAGTTCATTGCGTTTTCCGTCGAGGCCGAAGTATTGAAGTTCGGCCAGTTCGTCACCAAGGCCGGCCGCCAGTCGCCGTATTTCTTCAACGCGGGCCTGTTCCACGACGGCGCCACGCTGGGCAAGCTGGCCCAGTTCTATGCCCAGACCCTGCTCGATTCCGGCATCGAATTCGACATGCTGTTCGGCCCGGCCTACAAGGGCATCACCTTGGCCTCGGCCACCGCGGTGGCGCTGGCGGCGAAGGGCCGCGACACTTCCTTCGCCTACAACCGCAAGGAAGCCAAGGACCACGGCGAGGGCGGCACCATCGTCGGCGCCCAGCTCAAGGGCAAGGTCGTGATCATCGACGACGTGATCTCGGCCGGCACCTCGGTGCGCGAATCGGTGGCCATGATCCGCGCCGCCGGCGCCGAGCCCTGCGCCGTGCTGATCGCGCTGGACCGCATGGAGCGCGGTGGCAAGGACGGCGTGCTGTCGCCGCTGTCGGCGGTGCAGGAAGTCAGCCAGAACTACGGCATCCCGGTGATCTCGATCGCCAACCTGTCCGACTTGTTCACTTACCTGTCGGCCGACCCTTCCATGGCCGAGCACAAGGATGCGGTGGCGGCTTATCGCGCGCAGTACGGCGTGGTCTGAGAGGCCAGCCGATGATTCCCGAGCCGGTCCGCCTCGACATTCTCGATCGGCTCAAGCGCGCAGAGGCGGAGCACGACGTCAAGGTGCTGCTGGCGGTCGAATCCGGCAGCAGGGCCTGGGGTTTCGCGTCCCCGAACAGCGACTTCGATGCCCGCTTCATCTACGTCAACCAGCGCGACTGGTATCTGTCGGTCAGCCTTGAAGAGCAGCGCGGCGTCATCGAGTATCCGATCGTCGACGAAATCGACATCAACGGCTGGGACCTGCGCAAGGCCCTGCGCCTGTTCTGGAAATCGAATCCGGCCTTCATCGAATGGATCCAGTCGCCCATCGTCTACAGCGAGTGCGGCGGCTTCGCCCAGGCCGTGCGCGCCATGCTGCCCCAGGTGTATTCCTGCGAGCGCGGAATCCATCATTATCGCAGCATGGCGAAGACCAATTATCGCGGCTACCTGAAGGCCGAGCGGGTCCCGCTGAAGAAGTACTTCTACGTGCTGCGGCCTCTGCTGGCGGTACGCTGGCTCGAAAAATACGGCACCGTGGCGCCGATCGAATTCCAGACCCTGCTGACGCTCATTGCGGACCAGCCGGCGCTCACCGGCGCCATCGATGCCCTATTGGAGCACAAGCGGAAATCACCCGAGATGGGATTGTCGCCGCAGATCCCCGAGATCCACGGCTTCATCGAACGCGAGCTGGAACGGCTGGAAGCGTTGAAGCCGGCGCGGCACGAGCGCCAGGAAATGGTCTCCGGGCTGTCGCGCCTGTTCCGTGCCACGGTCGACGAGGCATGGCGGGCATGAATGCGCATCGCTGCCTGGGCCGGCTGGGCGGGGCTGCTGCGGCTGCACTCCTGGGCCTGGCATTCGCGCTGCCGGCCCGCGCCGCCGGACAGGAGTCGGCGGCGCCTTATCCCTGCGCGGGCGTGACGGCCTGGAGGATGGCCCATCCCGACGATACCTACCAGGCCATGGTCCGGCGCGACGCCGCGCGTACGCTGTCCGATCCCGAATTGCGCGCCGAACTGGACGAGCGTTTCACGCGCGACCAGGACGCGCGCATCGCGTGGATGGCCAGGCGCTGGGATCGGCAGCTTGGCCGCGCGGTGACGCTGTCCGACCGAAACAACCTGCGCTGGCTGCGCGAACTGGTCGCCGGCAAGGGATTCCCCACCGCGGCCCAGGTCGGCGAAGTGGGCGTCAACCGCGCCTGGCTCCTGATGCAGCACATGGACGACGATCCGCAGTTCCAGGCATCGCTCCTGCCGACGCTGGAACAGCGCTTTGCGGACCATGAGCTGAGCGGCGATGACCTGGCCCGCTTCACCGACCGCATCCTGAAAGCGCAAGGCAAGCCGCAGCGCTACGGCACCCAGTTCTCGCCGGAAGAGATGGGAGGCGAACACTTCGGCCTGCCCGACGAGGCGAGCGTGCGCGAGGTCGAGGCCCACCGGCGCGACCTCGGCGTCATGCCGCTGGCGGACTACGCCTGCATGATGCGCGTGGCCCGCATCGGACATCCCTGAGCCGGACAGGTTTCATGCCGCTGCAGCGGCCGGCGCCTGCGCCTGCGTAAAATGCGCCACCTGGTCGGCCAGCGCCTTCCGGAAGGCCGGGCGCGCCATGCAACGGTCGCGGTAGGCCCGCACGCGCGCGTAGCGTTCCACCATCTCCATGTCGTCCAGCAGGCGCAGCACGGTCGTCATCAGGATGTCGGCCGCGCTGAAGCTCTCCGCCAGCCATTCCCGGCCATCGAGCCAGTCGTCGAGGTCGCGCAGGCGCTTGTCCACCATCGCTTCCGCCGAGGGACGGGCGCCCGCCGCCCAGGCTTCGCCAGCGGAAAACACCACCAGGCTGACGAGGTTGCCGACATAGGGCTCGACCGAGTTCAGCGCCGCGAACATCCATGCCGTCACCCGCGCCCGCTCGTCGGCGTCGTGCGGCAGCAGGACAGGGTGCCGCTGCCCCAGGTGCAGCAGGATCGCGCCGGTCTCGAACAGGGTCAGGCCGCCATCCTGCAGTACCGGAATCTGGCTGAAGGGCTGCTCGCGGCGGTAGGCGGGCGTGGCCGCGTCCTGGAATTCGAGCGCGCGGAGCAGGTAGGGCAGGCCGGCTTCCTCCAGCGCCCAGCGTACGCGCAAATCGCGCACATAGCCGATGGCGAACGGCGGCACGCTGCGGAAAGTGGTCAGGGTGATCATTTGGTCTCCTCCTTGTCATGGGATGGGAGCAGAATACGTGAGACCATAATATGTTCAAGAACATAATGTCGGAGACACGCCATGCCCTACAGCAACGAGCACAAGGCCCAGACCCGCGAGCGCATCGTCCATGCCGCGCGCAGGCTGTTCAACCGCCATGGCTTCGAGCAGGTATCGATCGACCGCGTGATGCTCGAGGCCGGCCTGACGCGCGGCGGCTTCTATCACCACTTCGGCAGCAAGGACGAGCTGTATGCGGAGGCCGTCGCCAGCTTCAGCAGCTGCAATCCCTTCAAGCCCGATTTCAGCAACAGCCCGCCGCCCGAACCGGCGCAGCTGGCGCGCATGCTGATCGACGTCTACCTGAGCGACGAGGTGTTCGACAACCCCGACCACCACTGCCCGCTGTACGCGCTGCCGGGCGACGTGGCGCGCGCCGGGCTGTCGCCGCAGAAGGCCTATACGCAGTTGATCCGCAACCTGACCGCGGTGTATGCGGCGGCGCTGGCCGGGGTGCCGGATGGCGAGCAGCGGGCCCAGGCCATCGTGTCGCTGTGCGTGGGCGGGATGGTGCTGGCGCGGACGACCGACGATGCGGGCTTGCGGCGTTCGCTGCGCGGCGCGGCGCGGGCGCAGGCGCTGATCTTGCTGGGCGCGGGGGCGCCGGAGCTCAGTCGTCGACCTTGAGCACCGTGAAAGCGATGTTTTTCAACGCAGCACCGGGCCGCCAGGGTGGATTGATGACCGAAATGTCGTGGATGCCCATGCGGCCGAAATCCTCAAGCGAGTAGGTCCAGCCGACCACTTTCGGATCGTCGCGGTAGAGCTTCTGGTAGCGCTCTTCCTGGCCCAGCGTCACATAATCCGCGCGTACGCCGAGCGCTTTCAGGTAGGCCTGTTCCTTGACCGAGTCGCCCTTGATCGATGCGTTGATCTGATCGATCAGCGCCTGGCGTTCCTTCGGCGGCATCGCGGCGAGCGTCTTTTTCGTGGCTTCGTCGAAGTTGAAGCTGGTGCTGCTCAAGCCGCCGTGCAGGCCGATGACGGCGAAGTTGCTGACCACCTTGTGCTGCCCTGCAGGGAACACATAGTTGGCGCAGGACGACATGCAATACTCCAGCACCTTGACGTCGAGCTTATGGTCGCGGACCCATTGGCCCAGCGCCAAGCCTTGAGTAGTCGGCCCGCCCTCGCTACGAATCGCCAGCCGGGCCGGCTTTTCCTTCAGGCTGTCGTACAGGGCAAACAGCTTTGCATTGGCCTGTTCGTCGAGTGGCCCCACGTAATTCAGTTCATCGTGGTCGAGATAGACCTGGGTGGAGGTGGCGTCTGCGGCGCAGGCCAGGAAAGAGACGAGCAGGAGCGGCAGAAATCCGGAGCGGGCAGGATGGCGCATCGATGGCTTCGCAGAGAAATGGAACATCGATTATAGGCAGGCACGATCCGGCCAAGGCTCACCAAATCTCACGCAACAGGCATAAAAAAACCGGGGGGGCCCCGGTTTTTTACAAGGTCAAAACTTCTGAAAAATCAGGCAGCCAGCTTTTTCTTCAGCAGCTCGGTCACCTGGGCCGGATTCGCCTTGCCCTTGGACGCCTTCATGCATTGGCCGATCAGCGCGTTGATCGCCGCTTCCTTGCCGGCGCGGTACTGCTCGACCGATTTCGCATTGTTGGCCAGGACTTCGTCGACGATGGCTTCGATCGCGCCGGTGTCCGAGATCTGCTTCAGGCCTTCACGCTCGATGATGGCGTCGGCAAGCTGCTCGTCTTCCGACTCCGCTTCCCACATCAGGCTGAACACCTTCTTGGCGGCGTTGTTCGAGATCGTACCGTCGGCGATGCGCTTCAGCAGCAGGGCCAGCTGCGAGGCCTCGACCGGCGACTCGATGATGTCGAGGTCGGCGCGGTTCAGGGCCGAGGAGACGTCGCCCATCATCCAGTTGGCGGCGGCCTTGGCGTTCTCCTTGCCGGCCTTGGCCACCACGGCTTCGTAATAGCTCGCCATGCCCTGCGACGAGGTCAGGATCAGCGCATCGTACTCGGGCAGGCCGTAGTCCTTGATGAAGCGGTCGCGCATCGCGCCCGGCAGTTCCGGCATGTCGGCCTTCACGCGCTCGATCCAGTCCTGCGCGATCACCAGCGGCGGCAAGTCCGGGTCCGGGAAGTAGCGGTAGTCCTGCGCGTCTTCCTTGCTGCGCATCTGGCGGGTTTCCTTCCTGTCCGGGTCCCACAGGCGGGTCGCCTGCACGACCTTGCCGCCGTCTTCGATCAGTTCGATCTGGCGCCGCACTTCGTAGTGGATCGCCTCTTCCATGAAGCGGAAGGAGTTCAGGTTCTTGATCTCGCAGCGGGTGCCGAATTCCTTCTGGCCGACCGGGCGCACCGAGACGTTGACGTCGCAGCGGAAGGAGCCTTCCTGCATATTGCCGTCGCAGACGCCCAGCCACATCACCAGCGAGTGCAGGGCCTTGGCGTAGGCGACCGCCTCGTTCGCGCTGCGCATCTCCGGCTCGGAGACGATCTCCAGCAGCGGCGTGCCGGCGCGGTTCAGGTCGATGCCGCTCATGCCGGCATAGTCCTCGTGCAGCGATTTGCCGGCGTCTTCCTCGAGGTGGGCCCGGGTCAGGTTGACGGTCCTGGTGACCATCTTGCCGTCCTTCTCGTAGGCGAAGCTGATGGTGCCGCCCTGGACCACCGGGTCCTCGAACTGGCTGATCTGGTAGCCCTTCGGCAGGTCGGGGTAGAAGTAGTTCTTGCGCGCGAAAACGGAGCGCGGGGCGATTTTGGCGCCGACCGCCAGGCCGAAGCGGATCGCGCGCTCGACGGCGCCGCGGTTCAGTACCGGCAGCACGCCCGGCAGCGCCAGGTCGACCGGGCTGGCCTGGGTGTTGGCCTCGGCGCCGAACTGGATCGAGCTGCCGCTGAAGATTTTCGAATTGGTCGTGAGCTGGACGTGGTTCTCAAGACCGATGACGACTTCCCATTGCATGTTCTTCTCCTTATACGCCTTCAGGCGCGCGCGCGTGCCAATCGGTCGCTTGCTGGTACTGGTGCGCGATGTTCAGCAGTTTGGCTTCGCTGAAGTAGTTGCCGATGATTTGCAGGCCGACCGGGCGCTTGGCGTTCCGCATTGCTCCTTCCTTGCCTTGGCCGAAACCGCATGGGATCGACATGCCGGGCAGGCCGGCCAGACTGGTCGACAGGGTGAAGATGTCGGCCAGGTAGTTGGCGACCGGGTCGTTCGATTTCGAACCCAGGTCCCAGGCCACGGTCGGGGCCACCGGGCCCATGATGACGTCGCACTTGTCCTTGAAGGCGGCCTGGAAGTCGTCCGCGATCAGGCGGCGGATCTTCTGCGCCTGCACGTAGTAGGCGTCGTAGTAGCCGTGGCACAGCACGTAGGTGCCGACCATGATGCGGCGCTGGACTTCCTTGCCGAAGCCTTCCGCGCGGGTCTTCTTGTACATGTCCTGCAGGTCGGTGTACGCCGGCGTGCGGTAGCCGTAGCGGACGCCGTCGAAGCGCGACAGGTTGCTCGAGGCCTCCGCCGGCGCGATGATGTAGTAGACCGGGATCGACAGCGAAGTCTTCGGCAGCGAGATCTCGACCAGGGTCGCGCCCAGTTTCACGAACTCGTCGAGTGCGGCGCGAACGCTGCTCTCGACGTCTGCGGCCAGGCCTTCGCCGAAGTATTCCTTCGGTACGCCGATGCGCAGGCCGGTCAAGGGCTTGTTCAGGTCGCGGGTGAAGTCTTCGCGCGCATTGCCCTGCTCGGGCGTGAGGCTGGTCGAGTCGCGCTCGTCGAAGCCGACCATCTCGTTCAGCAGCAGGGCGCAGTCCTCGGCGGTGCGTGCCATCGGGCCGCCCTGGTCGAGCGAGGAGGCGAAGGCGATCATGCCGAAGCGCGACACGCGGCCATAGGTCGGCTTGATGCCGGTAATGCCGCAGAAGGCGGCCGGCTGGCGGATCGAGCCGCCGGTGTCGGTGCCGGTCGCGGCCGGCGCCAGGCGCGCGGCGATCGCGGCGGCCGAACCGCCCGAGGAGCCGCCCGGCACGGCCAGCGTATCCCAGGGATTCTGGACCGCGCCGAAGGCCGAGTTCTCATTGGCCGAGCCCATCGCGAATTCGTCGCAGTTCAGCTTGCCCAGCGTGACCATGCCGGCGTCGCCGAACTTCGTGACCACGGTCGCGTCGAAGGGACTGACGTAGTTGCCCAGCATTTTCGAGGCGGCGGTCGAGCGCCAGCCGCGGGTAACGAAGATGTCCTTGTGCGCGATCGGGATGCCGGTCAGCGGGCCGGCCGAGCCTTCCGCGAAGCGCGCGTCGGCGGCCTTGGCCTGGGCCAGGGACAGATCGGCGTCGACGTGCAGGAAGGCGTTGTGCTTGCTCGCGGCGATGCGGTCGAGGTAGTGCCGGGTCAGCTCGGTGGACGAGATCTGTTTCGAATGCAGGAGCCTGGACAGCTCCGAGAGAGTCTTGTTATGCATGATTCTTTGATCCCAGCTTGGTTTATTCGATCACTTTCGGCACCAGGTACAGGCCGTCCTGGGTCTTCGGTGCAGGCGCCTGGTAGTCGGCGCGGCGGTCTTCTTCGGTTACCACGTCTTCGCGCAAACGCAGCGGCAGCGCGAGCACGGTGGCGAGGGGCTGCGACAGCGGCTCGACGCCGGTGGTATCGACGGCCTGCATCTGCTCGGCCAGGGCAAAGATGCCGTTCAGTTCATTCAGGGCGACCTCTGCGTGAGCGTCGTCCATATCGAGCTGGGCCAGGTTGGCAATCCGTTTTACGTCTGAAAGAGTCAGGGACATGGCTTAAGGCGCGGCTCGGCGCCGCGTTGAAAGATGGTTGTGCGAATAATGAAATTTGGTCAACGGCTTGCTAAAGCTGATAAAAGCTTTCTAATGCCGTCGATCTCGCAGGCTGATATAGGCGCGAATCCACCCGTTTTTCAGCGTTTAAACGGCAAATTATAAGGTAGAATGGCGGGCTAATGCGTTCTCCGGCGCCGAAAGCAGGCGGGCCGCGCATGAAAGCCCGCGGTGCGGATTCATCAATCGCGGCGAGGATTCCCCGATTAATGTTTGGGATCTCGATAAATCGAGGTCCGCTTTAGGCGCACTTGGATGCGCATCAGGACACACATGTTTGGTTTTGTTACGCAGTTATTTTCGAACGATCTGGCGATCGACCTGGGTACCGCGAATACCCTGATCTACGTCCGCGGCCAGGGCATCGTCCTGGATGAGCCGTCGGTCGTCGCGATCCGCCAGGAAGGCGGCCCGAACGGCAAGAAGACGATCCAGGCGGTCGGCAAGGAAGCGAAACAGATGCTGGGCAAGGTTCCCGGCAATATCGAAGCGATCCGTCCGATGAAAGATGGCGTGATCGCCGACTTCACCGTCACCGAGCAGATGCTCAAGCAGTTCATCCGCATGGTGCACGACTCCAAGTTCCTGCGCCCGTCGCCGCGCATCATCATCTGCGTTCCCTGCGGTTCGACCCAGGTCGAGCGCCGCGCGATCCGCGAATCGGCGCTGGGCGCCGGCGCCCGCCAGGTCTACCTGATCGAAGAGCCGATGGCGGCCGCGATCGGCGCCGGCCTGCCGGTGTCCGAGGCGACCGGTTCGATGGTGGTCGACATCGGCGGCGGCACCACCGAGGTCGGCATCATCTCGCTGGGCGGCATGGTCTACAAGGGTTCGGTGCGCGTGGGCGGCGACAAGTTCGACGAAGCGATCGTCAACTACATCCGCCGCAACTACGGCATGCTGATCGGCGAACAGACCGCGGAGTCGATCAAGAAGGCCATCGGTTCGGCCTTCCCGGGTTCCGAAGTCAAGGAAATGGAAGTCAAGGGCCGCAATCTGTCGGAAGGCATCCCGCGTTCCTTCACCATCTCGAGCAACGAGATCCTGGAAGCCCTGACCGACCCGCTGAACAACATCGTCTCCGCCGTCAAGAACGCGCTCGAGATGGCGCCGCCCGAGCTGGGCGCCGACATCGCCGAGAAGGGCATGATGCTGACCGGCGGCGGCGCGCTGCTGCGCGACCTCGACCGCCTGCTGATGGAAGAAACCGGCCTGCCGGTGCTGGTCGCGGAAGATCCGCTGACCTGCGTGGTGCGCGGTTCGGGCATGGCGCTCGAGCGCATGGACAAGCTGGGCTCGATCTTCTCCTACGAATGATCGGCTGGTAAGGACGTGGGCGGACAGGACGCGCGATCCCGTGCGTCCTGTCTGCGTTTTTGCGTCATATTAGTGTGTCTTCACGTCGGCGTCCGGCGGCATTCCGCGGGCGCCCTCATTATTGGAAGTCATGGAATACAGTCCTCCGCCGCTCTTCAAGCAAGGCGCTCCCGCCAGAGTCAAGGTGACGGTGTTCGCTCTCCTCTCGGTCGCACTGCTTGTCGTCGACGCGCGGTTTCATGCGCTCACCGCCGTGCGCCAGGTGGCCGCCACGGTCCTTTATCCTTTCCAGATGGTTGCCCTGATGCCGCGCGACGCGCTGAGCAATATGGGCAGCTATTTCTCCTCGATCTCCGCCTTGCAGAAGGAAGTGCGCGACCTGCAGAGCCAGCAGGTGGCGATGGCCCAGGCGATGCAGCAGGCCCAGCTCCAGACGGCCGAGAACGGCCACCTGCGCCGCCTGCTGGACGCCCGCGAACACCTGCCGGTGCGCACGATGATGAGCGAGATCCTGTACGACGCGCGCGACCCGGCGATCCGCCGCGTGGTGCTCGACCGCGGCGCGCGCAACGGCGTCAAGCTCGGCCTGCCCGTGATCGATAATGCCGGCGTGGTCGGCCAGGTCACGCGCGTGTTCCCCTTCACTTCCGAAGTCACCCTGCTGACCGACAGGGAGCAGGCGATTCCGGTGCAGGTGCTGAGGAACGGCCTGCGCAGCGTCGCCTACGGCCGCGGCCAGTCCGGCATGCTGGACCTGCGCTTCGTGGCGCCGAACGCCGACATCCAGGTCGGCGACGTGCTGGTCACCTCGGGCCTGGACGGCATGTATCCGGCCGGCCTGGCGGTCGCCAAGGTCAGCCAGGTGGAGAGCGTGGCCCAGGGCGCCTTCGGACGCGTGGTATGCCAGCCGCTGGCCGGCATCGACCGCCACCGCCAGCTCTTGATCGTGATGTCCGACGAGCCCGCGCAGCCGCGTCCGCCCGCGGAAGCGCCGAAAAGCAACGGCAACTCCTCGCGCCGCAACCTGCCGAAGATGGATCCGATCCCGCTGCCGCCGCTGCGGCCGCAGCCGCTGCCGCCGGCCCAGCAGCCTGCCGCCGGCGCCAACGGCGCGCCTGCCGCTGCCGCCGCACCTGCCGGCAC
>NZ_JBFRFV010000042.1:0-35117 GCF_052115005.1 Massilia sp. 2TAF26 | reverse complement strand
CCCGGCACCTGCGCCCGGACCGGCGCCGATGGCCAGCGCCGCGCCCGCGCCAGCCGCGCGTCCTTCCGCACCGGCCCCATGGGACCAGCCGGCCGCGCGCCCGCAGCCGCAAGCCGTCGCCCAGCCACAGCCGGCCATGCGCCAGGCCCAGCCTCAGCCGGCCGCTCAGGCGCCCGCACAGGCATCCCAGGGCTATGAACAGGCAGTGGCCGACGACGAGCCGCCGTCCTGGGTCACCGAATTTTCCGACGACACCGCGGTCGCCGCCGAGGCCCCGGCCGCGGTCAGCGCGCCGCCGGCCGCGCGGGTCCAGGCGCCGAGCGCGCCGCCGCATCCTTACGTGGTCACGCCGGTGCCGGAGATCGGCTGGGATGGCAACTGGCCGGCGCTGGCCGCCTCGCTGCCGCTGCGCGGCGTGGCCCAGCAGCTGGCCTTCCAGACCGAGCTGGTCAGCTGTACCTCGGACGGCTCGTCGGCCAATTTCCGCCTGCGCGTGCCGGTCGATACCCTGCGCGCCAGCGGCAACAGCGAGAAGCTGTGCGCGGCCCTGCAGGAATGCTTCCCGGCGGTGCGCGTGAACATCGATACCGAGATCGGCCCGGTCTGGTACACCGCCAGCGTCGAAGCCAGGGTCCGCCGCGAGCAGTTGCAGCGCGAGGCCGAGGAAACCGTCGGCGCCGATCCCTTCATCCAGGCCCTCGAGCAGACTTTCGACGCCTTCGTGGTGCCGGGCTCGGTACGTCCGATCGGTACTTGACCGGGTCTTCACCACTTTTTCGTTTCACCCGACTTTTTTGGAGAACACCACCATGATGAAAAACCAGCTCGCAGGCATGATGAAGCAGGTCCAGGCCATGCAGGACAATATGAAGAAGGCGCAGGACCAGCTGGCTCTGGTCGAAGTCGAAGGCCAGTCGGGCGCCGGCATGGTCAAGGTGGTCATGACCTGCAAGAACGACGTCAAGCGCGTCACGATCGATCCTTCGCTGCTGGGCGACGACCGCGACATGCTGGAAGACCTGGTCGCGGCCGCCTTCAACGACGCGATCCGCAAGGCCGAAGCGACGACCCAGGAAAAGATGAGCGGCCTGACCGCCGGCCTGCCGATCCCGCCGGGCTTCAAGATGCCGTTCTGATGTTCATCGTCTCCCTGCACTATACGGCGCCGCTGGCGCGCATCGACGAACTCCTGGCGGCGCACTGCGCCTTCCTCGACAAGCAGTATGCGCGCGGCCTGTTCCTGATGTCGGGCCGCAAGGTGCCGCGCGACGGCGGCGTGATCGTGGCCCAGGCCGCCAGCCGCGCCGAGCTCGAGGACGTGCTGCGCGAGGATCCCTTCCAGCAGGCCGGGGTGGCGCACTACGAGATCACCGAATTCGTTCCCGTCATGACGGCGGAGCCGCTGGCCGCCTACCGCGCTGCCTGAGCGCGGGCACATCCGGATCACCATCATGTCCAAATCGCTCGACTTCTTGACCGAGGCCCTGCGCCGCCTGCCGGGCGTCGGGCCGAAGTCGGCGCAGCGCATGGCCTTCCACCTGCTGCAGCACGACCGCGAAGGCGCCGCCATGCTGTCGCGCGCCCTTTACCAGGCGGTCGAGGCGGTGCACCACTGCGCCATGTGCAATACCTTTTCCGAGCTCGAGGTCTGCGAGCTGTGCGCCGACCCCGAGCGCGACCATGCGCTGCTGTGCGTGGTCGAGACCCCGGCCGACCAGCTGATGATCGAGCAGACCCTGACCTACAAGGGACTGTACTTCGTGCTGATGGGCCGGCTGTCGCCGCTGGACGGGATCGGCCCGCGCGACCTGCACCTGGAAAAGCTGGTCGGCCGCGCCACCGACGGCATCGTCAACGAAGTCGTGCTGGCCACCAATTTCACCAACGAGGGCGAGGCCACCGCCCATTACATCAGCGAAATGCTGAAAGCGCGTGGGCTGAAGGTCAGCCGCCTGGCGCGCGGGGTTCCCGTAGGAGGCGAACTCGAGTATGTGGACGCGGGCACGATTGCGCGCGCCATGCTCGACAGGCGAAGTGCATAATGAGCCTCCCACAAGGGACCGCCAGGGCCGATGCATGAGGCCGCCGGCGCCCTTGGGCTAGCGGGCCAAGGCCTCATTTGACCGGAGTTTGACCGGAATCGAGCATGCACCTCGTCGACATCACGATGTTTTACGCGGCCGAAGGAGGCGGCGTCAGCACCTACCTGAATGCCAAGGCGCGCTGGCTGGCGCGCCGCGGCCGCGTCCAGCACACCATCCTCAGTTCCAACGTCGAAACCTGCGACGATTCGCTGCCGCCGCTGGTGCGCATTCCCGCCGCCAACGTGCCGGGCTTCCACGGTTTCCGCATGCCGCTGTCGGTATCGCGCGCGGCGCGCCTGCTGGAATCGGTCAAGCCCGACCTGGTCGAGGCGGGCGATGCCGGCCACTGCGCCTGGGCCGCGCTGCGCATGCGCAAACGCCATGACGTGCCCGCGGTCGCCTTCTACCACTCGGACCTGCCGCGCCTGGTGCGTCCGCGCCTGGGCCGCTGGATCGCGCACGGCACATGCCGCTACCTCGCCAATCTCTACCGCCAGTTCGACCTGGTGCTGGCGCCCAGCCGGGTGATGGTCGAGCATCTGGAGTCCATCGGCGTGCACGGTGCCGTCCAGCAGCCGCTGGGCATCGATTCGCGCGTCTTCCAACCGCTGCGCGAGGACGAGGCCCAGCAAGAGACCCTGCGCGAACAGCTCGGCCTGGATCCCGACACCCGCCTGCTGGTCTACGCCGGCCGCTTCACGCCGGAAAAGAAGCTGCACGTGCTGATCGAGGCGGCACGCAAACTGGGCGGGCGCTACCACCTGGTACTGGTCGGCAGCGGTGACGAGTTGCCGCGCGCGAACAACCTCACCATCATTCCTTTCCAGCGCGACCAGCGCCAGCTCGCCCGCCTGCTGGCCAGCTGCGACGTGCTGGCCCATCCGGGCGACTGCGAGACCTTCGGCCTGATCGTGCTCGAAGCCATGGCCTGCGGCCTGCCGGTCGTCGGCACCAACCGCGGCGGCGTGGCCGAGCTGGTCGACCGGGAAACAGGCATCCTGGCCAAGCCGGACAGCGTCGCCAGCCTGGCCGAAGCGATCGAAGCCATCTACTGGCGTGACATGGTCCGCATGGGGCAGGCGGCGCGCCGCAAGGCGGTCGAGCGCTACGACTGGGACCAGATCCTGCCCCAGGTGCTGGGTCGCTACGACGTGCTGCTGGGCGGCTACCAGCCCGTCCAGCGCGAACCGGAGCGTATCTGTGTTACCGACTGAAGCGCCGGACAATACCAAACCGGGCATGCTGTGCGTGTCGATCCACGACGTCGCGCCCGCCACCTGGCCCGACTGCCTGCGCCTGGTGCAGGCGATCCGCGTGGTGGCCGACATCCCGCTGACCTGGCTGGTGGTGCCGCACTATCACTTCCGCCCCGAGCGCTCGCCCGCGATGGAGGCGGCCCTGGATGCGGCGCTGGCGCGCGGCGACGAGCTGGCGCTGCACGGCTACAGCCACCTCGACACCGAAGCCAGGCGCGGCGGCCTGCGCGCGCGTTTCCTGCGCAACGTGTACACGCGGCGCGAAGGCGAATTCGCGGCGCTCGACTACGACGAGGCGCGCCGCCGGCTCGAACTCGGCCTGGACTGGTTCCGCCAGCGCGGCTGGACCCCGGCCGGCTTCGTGCCGCCGGCCTGGCTGCTGGGCGAGGGCGCCTGGCAGGCGCTGCGCGAATCGCCGTTCGCCTATACCACCACCTTCAGCCACTTCCACTGCCTGCGGAATGGCCCGGTCGTGAAATCGCCGTCGATGGTGTACGCGGCGCGCAACCGCAGCGGCCGCTGGCTGTCGCCGCGGGTGGCCGACGCCACCGCCGCGCTGCTGGCGGACGGGCCGCTGGTGCGCTTCAGCCTGCATCCGCCGGACGCGCGCTATCCCGAGCTGGTGCGGCATACCCAGCGTGCACTGGAACGCCTGCTGGCGCGGCGCAGCGCCGTCACCAAGGCCGAGTGCGCGAAGCGCCTGGCCGGCGAGCTGCCGCTTACCAGTACGGACCCCAATAGCCGCCTCCACGCCAGTAGCCGGGACCCCAGCCCGCGTAATAGCCCGGGGACGGTCCATAGCGCTGCAGATCGTCCTTCGTGCTGAGGTTCACGATGCAGTTGCGCCAGGGATCGGAATCGGGCGCATAGCCCAGCCGCGCGCAAGCGGGGCCGTAGACGGTGATCATGTTTGCGGCCTCGGCCTGTTTCTGCGCGGCCCGTTCCTGCGGCGTCGTGCAGCCTGAGGCGGCGATGGCGAGGCAAAGCACGCCAGCAACTGAAAATGATGACATAGGACCTCCATGTCGACGGCGCCATGCGCCTTGCATCAGAATAGCGCAGGCTGGCGGACAGCGCCAATGCACGTCGAATGCCTGCTTCACGCGCAGCGGTAGTGGTTTTCTGGCAAGATGCTCGTTTTGCGAGGGAGACGGGGATGGCACGACGGGCATGGCTGATCTGGACGCGGCGGCTTGGGCTGCTGCTCGTGGCGCTGCTGGCATTGGCCGTGCTCGGGGGCTGGCTGTTCCTGCGCGCCAGCCTCGCCCAGCTCGACGGCAAGCGCACCTCGCCGCTCCTGTCCGGCTCGGTAACAGTGGCGCGCGACGCCAACGGCGTGCCGACCATCAGCGGCGCCAACCGCCTCGACCTGGCCTATGCGACCGGTTTCGTGCACGCCCAGGAACGCTTCTTCCAGATGGACCTGCTGCGCCGCAGCGCCGCCGGCGAACTGGCCGAGCTGTTCGGACCGAAAGCCCTGCCGCTCGACCGTTCCCACCGCCTGCACCGCTTCCGCGCCCGCGCCGCCGAGGTGCTGGCGCGCCTGGGGCCGCAGGAGCGCGCCTTCCTCGAGCGCTACGCGGCGGGCGTCAACGACGGCGTGAACGCGCTCGGCGCACGGCCCTTCGAATATGCGCTGACCGGCGCCGCGCCGCGGCCGTGGACGGCGGCCGATTCCCTGCTGGTGGTGTGGGCCATGTACTTCGACCTGCAGGGCAACCAGGAAGCGCGCGAGCTGGCGCGCGGCTGGCTGGCCCGCAATCTCGACCCGGCCCAGCGCGCCTTCCTGCTGCCCGAGGCCAGCCAGTGGGATGCGCCGCTGGATGCGCCTGCGCTATCGCTGGCGCCGGCCGCGATTCCCGCCACCGCGCCGGCCTGGTGGGGCCGCAAGGAGGCGGTGCCGCCGCGCCAGCTGGCCGGCGTCGGCTTCGTCGATTCGGTCGGCAGCAATAACTACGCGCTGGCCGGCTCGCGCAGCAGCAGCGGCGCGGCGATCGTCTCCGACGACATGCACCTCGGCCTGCAGCTGCCGAACATCTGGTACCGGCTGGCGCTGCGCTTCCCCGATGCGCAAGGAGCACAGCGGCGCGTGGTCGGCGTCAGCCTGCCGGGCGCGCCGCCGCTGGTCATCGTCGGCAGCAACGGCCACGTGGCCTGGTCCTTCACCAACAGCTATGCCGACACGCTCGACCTGGTCCGCCTCGACACCGACGGCGACCATGCCGGCCAGGTGCGCCTGCCTTCCGGCTGGGAGACGCCGGCCGAGCACGCCGAAACCATCCTCGTCAAAGGCCAGGCGCCGGAACGCCTGAGCGTGCGCGAGACCAGCCTGGGCCCGATCCGAGAAGCCGGCGGCACGCTGTACGCCGTCCACTGGGTCGCGCATTCGCCGCAGGCGCTGAACCTGGAACACCTGAAGCTGGAATCGTCGACCACGCTGGACGAAGCCCTGGCCGCCGGCGCCGCCGACGGCATCCCGGCCCAGAACATCGTCGCCGGCGATGACCACGGCAACATCGGCTGGACCGTGGCCGGCGCGCTGCCGCGCCGGGACGAGGCGGGCCGCGGGCTGGCGGTGTCGTTCCCGTTGGCAGGAGAGGGCGCCGCGCCGACCTGGCGCGAGCTGCTGGCGCCGGCCGCGCATCCGCGCGTGGTGAACCCGCCCGGCGGCCAGCTGGTGACGGCCAACAGCCGCCAGCTGTCCGGCCCGGACGCCCAGCTGCTCGGCGACGGTGGTTTCGACCTCGGCGCCCGCGCGAGCCAGTTGCGCGACGGCGTGCGCCGGCTCGGCGACAAGACCGACGTCCCGGCCGTCTTCCGCGCCGCGCTCGACGACCGCGCCCTATACGTGGCCGGCTGGCGCGACCGCCTGCTGAGGGCACTCGACGACCGTGCCGTCGCCGGTCATGCCGGCCGTGCCGAGTTCCGCCGCATGCTGAAGGACAGCTGGGACGGGCATGCCAGCACGGCATCCGTCGGCTACCGCCTGGCGCAGCAGTTCCGCTGGTCGCTGTATGAGCTGCTGTTCGCCGGCGCCAACGCCGAGATGGAAAAGCTCGACCCGAAGGCCAGCATGGTGGTCGCCACCTCACGCTGGCCGGCGGTGCTGGAGCGCCTGCTGGACGAGCGTCCGGCGGCCTGGCTGCCGCCGGGCTACGCCAGCTGGCAGGACCTGCAGCTGGCCGCCGTCGACCGCGCCATTCTCGAAATGACGAAGGACGGCACGCCGCTGGCGCAGGCCACCTGGGGCCAGCGCAATACGGCCGCGATCGCGCATCCGATCAGCATGGCCCTGCCTTTCCTGAAGCGCTGGCTGGCCGTGCCGCCCGACCAGCTGCCGGGCGACGCCAACATGCCGCGCGTGGCGGGACCGAAGTTCGGCCAGTCGGAGCGGCTGACGGTGTCGCCGGGACGCGAGGAAGAGGGCCTGTACGACATGCCGGGCGGGCAGAGCGGGCATCCGCTGTCGCCCTGGTTCCTGCGCGGGCATGAGGATTGGGTGAAGGGGACGCCGACGCCGCTGTTGCCGGGGCCTGCTGTGCATACCCTGCTGTTTTCGAGGTAGGGTGGACACTCCGAGCCCACGCGTGGGCAGGGAGCGCCCACCCTACGCTATTTGGCACCCACCGGCACCCAAAGCGACTGCAGCATCCCGGTAACGGTATCCGCCGGCGCCGGCCGCCCCAGGTAGAAGCCCTGCACCAGGTCGCAGCCGTATTCCTCCAGCAGCACCAGCTGCTCGCCGGTCTCGACGCCCTCGGCCACCACCACCATCTTGAGCCCGTGCGCCATCGCGATGATGGCGCGGGTGATGGCCGCGTTCTCGGAATCCTGGGGCAGGCCGCTGATGAAGCTGCGGTCGATCTTCAGCGCCCGCACGTCGAAGCGCTTCAGGTAGTTCATCGACGAATAGCCGGTGCCGAAGTCGTCGATCGACAGGTAGACGCCGATGCCGCGCAGCTGCTCCAAGGTGGCCATGGTCGCCTTGGCGTCGTCCATCAGCGTGCCCTCGGTCAGTTCGAGTTCCAGCAGGCGCGGATCGAGGCCGGTGTCGTGCAGGGCCGACAGCACGATCTGGCTCAGGTTCTCGTCCTTGAACTGCTTGGCCGACAGGTTCACCGCCATGCGCACCGAGCGCCGGGTCAGCTTCTGCCAGGCGCGCGCCTGGCTGCAGGCGGTGCGCAGCACCCATTCGCCGATCGGGACGATCAGGCCGGTCTCCTCGGCCAGCGGAATGAACTCGGTGGGCGAGACCACGCCGCGCTCGGCATGGCGCCAGCGCACCAGGGCCTCGACGCCGACGATCTCGGACGAGCGCACGTCCAGCTGCGGCTGGTAGAGCAGATACAGCTCGTCGTTCTGCAGCGCCTTGCGCAAGCCGACTTCCAGCTTCACGTGGCTCATGATCTGCATGGTCAGCGAGGACGAGTACAGCTTGGCGTTGTTCTTGCCGCAGTTCTTGGCGTGGTACATCGCGGTGTCGGCGTACTTCAGCAGCGAATTGCAGTCGTCGCCGTCCTCGGGGAAGAGCGAGATGCCGATCGAAGCGGTCACGAAGATCTCGTTGCCCTCGATGATGAAGGGGCGGCGCATCGCATCCTTCACGCGGTGGGCCACGTTCAGCGCGTGCTCGACGCGGTCGAGGTCCGGGATCAGGATCGTGAATTCGTCGCCGCCCAGGCGGGCCAGGTTGGTGCTCTGGCGCGGCTCGCCGTCGCGGGTGAGGGAATCGCCGCGCGACAGCAGGTCGCTCGGGCGGATGGTCTCGCGCAGGCGGTCCGAGACCTGCTGCAGCAGCTGGTCGCCGACATTGTGACCGAGGGTGTCGTTGATGCGCTTGAAGGCGTCCAGGTCCATGAAGAGCACGGCGAACTTCTTGTTGCCGATCTTCGAGCGCTGCAGCTCGCGCTCCAGCATTTCCAGGAAAGCCTGGCGGTTCGGGATGCCGGTCAGGCTGTCGCAATAGGCCAGGCGGCGAATCTGCTCTTCGGCGCGCTTGCGTTCGCTGATGTCGCGCACCAGTCCCAGCACCTCGTTGGGCCCGGTGGCGACCAGGCGCGCCTCGAAGTGCTGGGCCTGGCCGAAGCGGATCAGCTCATACTCGACCGAGCGCACCTGCTGGATCCGCAGCGCGACCTCGACCTGCTCCAGCATGCGTTCGGCGATCTCGCGCGGCAGCACCTCGCTGATGTGCTTTCCCACGCATTCGTCGGCCGCGACGGCCTCGCTCTCGCCTGGCCGCTCGCGGCCCGGATTCTCCCGCCGGCTGCCCGTACGCCCCGGTTCATAGTCGAGGTAGATGCCGCCGCCGTTCATGCGGAAGAAGGTGTCCGGGATCGCCGCCAGCACCGCGCGGTTCTGGGCATCGGCGATGCGCAGGCGGACGATGGCGTCGCTGGCGCGTAGCACGTACAGCACCCGGTGGCCGAGGATGGGCCAGTTGATCGGCTTGGAGACGAAGTCGGTGGCGCCGGCCTCGTAGGCGTTGGTGACGGCATCCAGGTCGTCGCCGCCGGTGACCATCACGATCGGCACGCTGGCGCCGTTTTCGAGGTCGCGGATCGCGCGGCAGGCGGCGAAGCCGTCCATGCGCGGCATCTCGACGTCCATCAGGATCAGGTCGGGCGAGCAGTCGCGCGCGACCTTCACGGCCTGGGCGCCGTCCTCGGCCTCGATGGCGTCGAGGTTGACGCCCTCCAGCATCTCGAGCATCAGGAGGCGCATCACCGGATCGTCGTCGGCGACCAGCACGACGCCGCGGCTGTTCGCGCGTTGTTTGGAGCAGGGGGCTGCCATGTCAGGTTTCCTTCTCAAGGATGGCGTTGAGCGAGTCGCGGACGGCCTGGAACTCCTGTTCCATGTTATTCAGGAGGGAATCCGCGCCTTCGGTGGTGTCGGCGCGGCCGAGATGTTCCATCTCCTTGCACAGGGCGGCGAGGGCTTCGGCGCCGACGTTCGCGCTGGCGGATTTGAGGGTGTGGGCGATGCGCCGCACGTTGCCGGTGTCCATGCCGTCGATCGCGCGGCGCAGGGTACTCAGCTGCTGCGGGGTGTCGTCGACGTAGGCGTTGATGACCTTCTGCACCAGGGCGTCGCCGCGCTCGCGCGACAGCATGCGGATCTTTTCCAGCGCCACGCGGTTGATGACGTCGCGCTGGATCACCTCGATCGAGGCGCGCGGCAGGCGCGGCGGCTCGTCGTCGTGGTGCACGGTGGCGGCCAGCGGCAGCGCCATCCAGCGCCCGATCACGGCGGCCAGTTCCTGCTGGGCGAAGGGCTTGGACAGGTAATCGTCCATGCCGGCCGCCAGACAGGCTTCGCGGTCGCCCTGCAGCGCGTTGGCGGTGATCGCGATGATGGGCAGCACCCGTCCGCGCCCGGCTTCGCGCTCCTCGCGGCGCATCGCGGCGGTGGCGGCAAAACCGTCCATCACCGGCATCTGGCAATCCATCAGCACGCAGTCGTACTTGCCCTCGCGGAGCATGTGCAGGGCCTCCTGGCCGTTGCGCGCGCAGTCGACGTTCAGCTCCAGGCTCTCGAGCATGGCGCGCGCCACTTCGACGTTGACCGGGTTGTCCTCGGCCACCAGCACGCGGCGGGCGCGCGGCCGCTCGCTGTCCTGGCGCAGCGGCCGCGAAGGCACGAAGCGCGCCGCCGGCGCCACCTGGCCGCGCGGACGCGTCGCCAGGCAGGCGAACAGGTCGGCGGCGCGCGCCGGCTTGATCAGCTGGTAGGCCACCCCGGCCTCGCGCCGCTGGACCGGATCGGCCGCCAGCTTTTCCGGAGACAGCAGGATCACGCGCGTGGCGCGGGTCATGGGATCAAGCTTGACGCCGGCCGCCAGCAGCAGGCCGCTGGCCTGTTCGAGTTCCATGTCGAGGATGGCGGCGTCGTAGGGCTGGCCGGCGCGCGCCGCGTCGTGCAGGCGCTCGAGCGCTTCGTCGGCGCTGTCGGCGCCGTCGCATTCGACGCGCCAGGCGGCCAGGTGGCGCTCCAGGCCCACGCGGCTGCTCTCGCTCTCGTCGACCACCAGCACGCGCAGACCGTCGATGGTGTGCTGGTGGTCGCCCGGCGCATCCGGATCGACGCGGCGCTTGTCGAAGGCCACCGTGAACCAGAACACCGAGCCTTGCGGGCGCGCGTGCTCGACCCCGATCGAGCCGCCCATCAGCTCGACCAGCTGCTTCGAGATCGCCAGCCCGAGCCCGGTGCCGCCGAACTTGCGGGTGGTCGAATCGTCGGCCTGGGAGAAGGCCTCGAACAGGCGCCCGCGGGCTTCGCGCGAGATGCCGATGCCGGTGTCGTGCACCTCGAAGCGCAGCATCACGGCCTGGTTGTCCTCGCTGGCGATGCGCACCCTGGCCAGGATCAGCCCTTCATTGGTGAACTTGATCGCATTGCCCAGCAGGTTGGCCATGATCTGGCGCAGGCGGTTCGGGTCGCCGCAGATCGCCACCGGGATGTCGTTGGCGATGTCGAAGTGCATGGCGATGCCCTTGCCCTCGGCCTGCGGCGTATAGACCGTGTGGATGTCGTCCAGCAAGTCCCACAGGTTGAAGTTGATGTACTCGACGGTGAGCTTGCCGGCCTCGATCTTCGAGAAGTCGAGGATGTCGTTGATGATCACCAGCAGGTGCTCGCCCGACTGCTTGACCAGCTGGGTGTAGTTGCGCTGGGTCTCGGTCAGCTCGGTGCCGAGCAGCATTTCGGCCATCCCCAGCACGCCGTTCATCGGGGTGCGGATCTCGTGGCTCATGGTGGCCAGGAAGGCACTCTTCGCGCGGCTGGCCGCCTCGGCCGCGTTCTTGGCCTTTTCCAGCTGCTCGGTGCGCACCGAGACCTGGCGCTCGAGCTCGTCGCGGTGGTGGGTCAGGGCCTGGCCGCGGCCCTCCACCTGGGCCAGCATATTGTTGAAGCTGTCGATCAGCGTGCCCAGTTCGTCGTTGCGCTGGTGGGCGATGCGCAGCGTGTAGTTCTGGCTGGCGGCGACCTTCTGCGCCGTGTTGATCAGCTTGGCGATCGGGTCGGCGATGCTGCGCCGGATCCGCCGCGCCAGCACCCAGGCCACCAGCATGGCGCTGGCCAGCGCCGCCGCCATCACGCCCATCCCGCGCGCCATGCCCAGCCATACCGGCAGCTGGTCGGCCTCGACCATGACGGCCCCGGCCGCCTCGCCGCCGGGGCCCGCGGGTACCTGGCGGTAGACGCGCATGCTCGGCAGCCAGGGGCGGCTGGCGGCGCGCGTGGCTTCCTCCAGCGCGTCGCGGCCAAGCTCGGGCAGGCTGTCCAGCTGGGCGCCGCGGCTGCCGTCCGCACGCCAGGAGGCGAAGGGACGGCCGTTGCGGTCGTACAGCACGGCGGCCTCGAGGGCAGGCCTTTCCTGGGCCGCGGACAGGATCTGGGCCGCCAGCTTGCGGTCGTTGAACTGCAGGGCATCCTGGCTGCTGCGCGCCAGCACCTGGGCCAGGGCGCTCAGTTCCGCGGCTTCGTTGCGGCGATGCTCGGTCACCGTGGTCGTCGCGAAGGCGGCGTAGGCGACCAGCAATGCACAGCCGGCCGAAAGCAGGCACATGGTCGTCAGTTTCTGGCTCAGGCTGGAACGCTCGAATGTCGGCATAGTCGGGCCTAGTCTTCAGGGAAAGAGCTTTCCCGCAAGAAGGGACTATAGGGGAGCGGGTGTGCGCCGCATTTGTCGCGTATCAAGACCGCGGGGCAGGGCAGAGGGAGAGGAATAAAAAAGGGACGCACAGTGGCGTCCCTTCCTTGGCATTACACGGGCGTCAGCAAGGACGTCAGCAACAGCCGCCGCGCTTGCCGTTGCCGTAGCGGGCCTGCTGGCGCTCGCGGAAAAACTCTTCGTAGCTCATGATGGGCTGACCGGGATGGGTCTTTTCCATGTGGGCCACATAGGTATCGTATTCCGGCAGGCCGACCATCAGGCGCATGCTTTGCCCGAGGTAGCGGCCCGCCTGTGCGAGCGTGCTGAACATGATTAAGCCTCGACCGCCGGCTCGACCGGCACAAACGGGGTTTCCTTGACCGTCGGACGCGCTTCCCTGTTCGCGCGCAGGGCGGTACGGATGCCGAACACCAGCACGGCGATCACCACGAACATGAAGAAGCCGCACAGGGTGGCGTCGACATAGTCGTTGAAGATCACGCGGCTCATCTGGTCCAGGCTCTTGGCCGGCGCCAGCACCTGGCCCTGGTCGAGGGCGGCCTGGAATTTCTTCGCATGCGAGACGAAACCGATCTTGACGTTCTCATGGAAGATCTTCTGCCAGCCGGCGGTCAGGGTGCAGATCAGCAGCCAGATGGTCGGCACGATGGTGACCCAGGCGTACTGGGCGCGCTTCATCTTGAACAGCACGACGGTGCCCAGGGTCAGCGCGATACCGGCCAGCATCTGGTTGGCGATGCCGAACAGCGGCCACAGGGTGTTGATGCCGCCCAGCGGATCGACCACGCCCTGGTACAGGAAATAGCCCCAGGCAGCCACGCACAGGCCGGTGGCGATCAGGTTGGCCGGCAGCGACTCGGTCTTCTTGAAGGCCGGGGCGAAGGCGCCCAGCAGGTCCTGCAGCATGAAGCGGCCGGCGCGCGTGCCCGCATCCACCGCGGTCAGGATGAACAGGGCCTCGAACAGGATCGCGAAGTGGTACCAGAAGGCCATCATGGCCTTGCCGCCAACCACGTTCGACAGGATGTGGGCCATGCCGACCGCCAGGGTCGGGGCGCCGCCGGCGCGCGAGATGATGGTGTTCTCGCCGACGTCCTTGGCGAGCTGGGTCAGCTGGTCGGGGGTGATCACGAAGCCCCAGTTGGACACGGCCGCGGCGGCGCTCTGCGCGGTGGTGCCGAGCACGGCGGCCGGGCTGTTCATCGCGAAGTAGACGCCCGGATCGATGGTCGATGCCGCGACGAGCGCCATGATGGCGACGAAGGATTCCATCAGCATGCCGCCATAGCCGATGAAGCGGGCATGGCTTTCGTTCTCGATCATCTTCGGCGTGGTGCCGGACGAGATCAGCGCGTGGAAGCCGGACACGGCGCCGCAGGCGATGGTGATGAACAGGAAGGGGAACAGGCTGCCCGACCAGGCCGGGCCGGTGCCGTCGATGAAGCGGGTGATCGACGGCATCTGCATGTGCGGCGCCACGAACACGATGCCCAGCGCCAGCGCGGCGATGGTACCGATCTTCAGGAAGGTCGACAGGTAGTCGCGCGGCGCCAGCAGCAGCCACACGGGGATCACGGAGGCGACGAAGCCGTAGCCGATCAGCATCCAGGTCAGCTGCACGCCGGTGAAGGTGAACATCGGGCCCCAGGTCGGCGAGTCATGCACCCACTGGCCGCCGACGATGGCGAGCATCAGCAGCACGAAGCCGATCAGCGAGACTTCGCCGATGCGGCCGACGCGGATGTATCGCGAGTAGACGCCCATGAACAGCGCGATCGGGATGGTGGCCATCACGGTGAACGAGCCCCACGGCGAGTTGGTCAGCGCCTTCACGACGATCAGCGCCAGCACGGCCAGGATGATCACCATGATCATGAAGGTGCCGAACAGCGCGATGACGCCCGGGATCTCGCCCATTTCGGACTTGATCAGGTCGCCCAGCGAGCGGCCGTCGCGGCGCATCGACAGGAACAGCACCATGAAGTCCTGCACGGCGCCGGCGAACACGACACCGGCCAGGATCCACAGCATGCCCGGCAGGTAGCCCATCTGGGCCGCCAGCACGGGACCGACGAGCGGGCCGGCGCCGGCGATCGCGGCGAAGTGGTGGCCGAACAGCACGTAGCGGTTGGTCGGCACGAAATCCAGGCCGTCGTTGTATTTGTAGGCCGGGGTCTGGCGGCGCGGGTCCAGGCTCATCACCTTGTCGGCGATGTACAGGCTGTAGAAGCGGTAGGCGATCAAGTAGACGCAGACAGCGGCGACGACGACCCAGACCGCGTTGATGGACTCGCCGCGATTCAACGCGACATAGGCGAGCGCAATGGCGCCCGCCAGCGAAAGCGCAGCCCAACCGAGCCGGCTTGTAAGACGATTCATGGTGACTCCTCCAGAGGTGATTGCTTATTCTGCGAATGCTTTTTCTGTGTGGGTACAGCAAAACCGGGCGGGGCCGGCTTACATTCGTGGCAAGCTATCAATCAGTATCTTGCACCTCTTTACAATCAACAAGCGCATGATTACGCAGTCGACTGCGTAGTGCTACGTAGTTGCTGCGCCTGCAAGACTGCGGTCGCGCCGAACCGGTTTCTGGCCTGTCCAGCTGGTCGGGCGTACAATCTCATGTTACGACGAAAACCATGCGCACGGAATGAAGTTACGGCAGAAGCTGATTTTTCTCGCGATCGCCCCGCTGATCGTGGCCTTGTGCGCGATTGCACTTTTCATCCGGCAGCAGGCGGTCACCCTGGCCCAGCAGCAGCGCGCCACCATCCAGCAGGCCTACCTGGCTACCAAGCAGGCCGAACTCGAGCACTACGTGGAACTGGCCTCGCACGCGATCGCCCACCTGACGTCCTCGGGCCGCAAGGACCCGGCCACGCTGGAAGAAGCCAAGCGCGTGCTGGCCTCGCTCAGCTTCGGCAACGACGGCTATTTCTTCGTCTACGACATGAACGGCCGCAACCTGATGCATCCGCGCCAGCCCGAGCTGGTCGGACGCGACCTGTGGAACCTGCACGACCAGTTCGGCGCGCCGACCATCCAGAACCTGATCGCCAGGGCGAAGCAGGGCGGCGGACTGATACGCTACAACTGGGCCAAGCCCTCGACCGGCGTGGCCGCGCCCAAGCTCGGCTACGTGGTCTTGATCCCCGACTGGGGCTGGATGATGGGCAGCGGCCTCTACCTGGACGACGTCGACGCCGCCCTCGAGAAGGTGGACGCCCAGCAGAAGCGCAATATCGAGACCACGATGTGGTGGATCGCCGGCCTGGCGATCCTGTCGGCGCTGGTGGTCGCCAGCTCCGGGCTGGTGCTGAACGTCAGCGAATCGCGGGTCGCCGACGCCAAGCTGAAGGTGCTGGCCCAGCGCGTGGTCGACTCGCAGGAGACGGAGCGGGCGCGCCTGTCGCGCGACCTGCACGACGGCATCAGCCAGTGGCTGGTGTCGATCAAGCTGCAGATCGAGGCCGGCGTGATCCGCCTAGCGGGCGGCCCGGAACAGCAGCAGCAGGCGCGCGCCAGTTTCGAGCGCACCGCCGAGGAACTCAACAAGGTGCTGGGCGAGGTGAGGCGCATCTCGCACGACCTGCGTCCGACCCTGCTGGACGACATGGGCCTGGCCGCCGCCCTCGAACATCTGGCCGAGGAATTCAGCCAGCACAGCGGCATGCCGGTCGCGTTCACGTCCCAGGGCCAGGTCGAGCGCCTGCCGCAGGTGGTGGGCACGGTCCTGTTCCGCATCGCCCAGGAAGCGCTGACGAATATCGAGCGGCATGCCGGCGCCCGCAGCATCGGGCTGGCACTGGCCCGCCGCCGCGGCCAGTTGACCCTCGCCATCGAGGACGACGGCGCCGGCTTCGACACCGAGGACGTGGCCGTGCACCCGCAGCGCGGCATCGGCCTGCGCAACATGATGGAGCGGCTGGACGCGATCGGCGGCACGCTCCAGATCACATCATCGAAGGCGGGCACCGTGGTGCGCGCGATCGTCGACCTGAGCCACTGGAACCATGACGACTGAACCTACCGAAAAGCCCGTCCACATCATGCTGGTGGACGACCATCCGCTGGTGCGCGACGGCCTGCGCGCGCGCCTGGAATCGGTGCCGCATTTCCGCGTCGTCGCCGAGGCCGGATCCGGCGCCGAGGCCCTGGCCAAGGCCGGCGCCGCCCAGGTCGACCTGGTGCTGATGGACATCACCATGCGCGACGGCAGCGGCATCGAGGCCACCGCCCAGCTGAGCCGCAGCCATCCCGGCATCGCCGTGCTGATCCTGTCGATGCACGACAAGTTCGAATACGTCAGCCAGGCGATGCAGGCCGGCGCGCGCGGCTATGTGCTGAAGGATTCGCCCGGCAAGGAGATCGTGCTGGCGATCGACGCCGTGATGGCCGGCGGCGTGTATTACAGCGCCCCGGTGGCCCGCCAGCTGGCGCGGCCCTCGATGCCGGACAACCAGCTGACCTCGCGCGAACAGGAAGTGCTGCGCCATATCGCCAACGGCGAATCGAACAAGCAGATCGCCCGTGAACTCGATTTATCGGTGCGCACCGTGGAGACCCATCGCCTGAATATCAAGCGCAAACTGGGCATCGAAGGGCAGGCGGAACTGATCAGATTCGCCGTCCAGCATGCCAGCTGAATCGTATTGACGACAGCTTCGATCAGGATGTATCCGCAGGGAAACATTCCAGTTGCTTTCCGATAATGGCTGCACTACTATTAGCGACACACTAATCATGCATAATCACTAATGTCTGCAGCCTCGTTCCCGTTGGTTGACATACGCTCGGTAGCCAACGCGCAGAACGAGTGGGTTGCGCTGCTGCTGCGCGCGGCCGAGGGCGGACTCGACGACCCGACGCTGCAGGCCATGTTCGGCCCGCCGAACCTGCTGGCCGCGGTGGCGCCCCTGGATTGCATCGTGCTGCTGGATTCCCCGGCGCTGCTGACACCCCCGATCCTGAAACTGCTGCCGCCGAACCGCGTCGTGCTGGCGGTCGACGCACGTTCGATGGCGGGCGAGGGTGCGGCCAAACGCCTGGCCGAGCTGCAGATGGACGGCTACCGCGTGCTGCTGGACGGCGACCTGCCGGAAGGGATGAGCCGCCCGGCGGCGCTGCGCAGCGTCTCGCGCGACGTGTCAAGCGATGCCGAGCCGCTGCCGCCAGGCTCGCTGCCGGCCCTGTTCGGCCCCCACCTGGCGCGCGGCGTCGACACCCTGGATGCCATGCGCGACTGCGAGAACGCCGGCTTCGCCTGGTTTTCCGGCCGCTACGCGCTCGACGATGCCGGCGCCCAGGACGCGGCCCGCCAGGACGACGGCACCACGCGCCGACGCTTGCTGACCATGCTGGCGCTGCTGGCCCGGGACGCCGATTCGCGCGAGCTCGAAGCCCAGCTGAAACAGGATCCGGGCCTGTCTTTCCACCTGCTCAAGCTGGTGAATTCGGCCGCCTTCTCGGTGGGCGCCCAGATCACCAGCTTCGGCCAGGCCATCAGCCGCATCGGCCGGCGCCAGCTGCAGCGCTGGCTGCAACTGCTGCTGTACGCGCGCCAGCATCCGGACGGCCCGCCAAATCTGCTGCTGCCGATCGCCGCACGGCGCGGCGCGGTGCTGGAAGAACTCTGCAAGCGCGACGGCGGCGACCGCGACGAACAGGATATGGCCTTCATGGCCGGCGTGTTCTCCCTGCTCGACCGCCTGTTCCACATGCCGATGGCCGAGCTGCTGCTCGACCTGAACCTGCCGGAGGATGTCGAAGCAGCCCTGCTGGTGCGCGAAGGCCGGCTGGGCCAGCGCCTGCGCCTGTGCGAACTGCCGGGCCCTGGCCGCGCGGTGCTGGAAGCCGCCGGCATCGACGGCCTGGGCTGGTGGCAGGCCCAACTCCACGCCTATCACTGGGCAATCCAGGTAGCACGCAATGTCTGAGCTGCCAGCCGCTGCGCCACAGGATCTCATCGGCAGCAGCGCTGCCCTCTGCCAGGCCGTACTCAAGCTGCGCGGCGACGCCCTCCACAAGGAGCTGGGACGCATCGCCGCCGGCCTGCTGGCCTGCCCGCAGGCCGACTTCATCGCCGGCGCTGCACCGGCCGATATACCCGCCGAGGCGCCGGGCGGCGCGCTGGCCGCGCCGGTGACCTTGAACGGCGATTGCCTGGGCCGCTACGAAATCCAGGGCCGGCCCTTCCTTGAGGACGACCGCCGCCAGCTCGACGCCCTCGCCACCTTGACCGCGACCCTGATGCAGATGCACGGCCTGGCCCAGCGCACCACCCACGCCTACGCCCAGGTCGAGGCCCAGCTGGCGCACCAGTCGCAGATCCTGGACCAGATCCACGAATCGGTGCTGACGATGGACCGCATGGGCTACATCACCAGCTGGAACCGCGGCGCCGAGCAGCTGTTCGGCTACACCTCGGTGGAAGCGGTGGGACGGCACATCCTGTTCCTCTACGTCGACGAGATGGAGGACGAAGGCGCCGACTTCCCGGACGCCTTCGCCGAACAGGGCGGCCGCATGATGGAGGTAAGGCGCCGAAAAAAGTCCGGCGAGGTGTTCTGGGCCAGCCTGTCGCTGTCGCCGCTGCGCGACCTCGAAGACAATCCGATCGGCCTGATCGCCTACCTGACCGACATCACCGAGCGCAAGCTGGCCGAGGAACGCCTGCACCACCTGGCTTACTACCAGGAGCTGAGCGGCCTGCCGAACCGCACGCTGTTCGCGCGCCTGGTCGACCAGGGCCTGATGTCCGCCCAGCGCAACGAAGGCACGGCCTGCGTGCTGTACGTGGACCTGAACCGCTTCAAGCTGATTAACGGCACCCTGGGCCGCACCGTCGGCGACGAGCTGCTGCGCCAGGTCGCCCAGCGCTTCCGCGGCGCCCTGCGCGACGAGGACGTCGTCGCCCACCTGGCCGCCGACGAATTCGCGATCGGCCTGTTCGACGTACGCCAGCACTTCGAAGCCACCACGGTGGCGCAGAAGCTGCAGGCAGTGCTCGAAGCCCCGTTCCCGATCGGCGGCCACGACCTGCGCGTCGGCGCCAGCGTCGGCATCAGCGTCTACCCCCAGGACGGCACCGACGCCGAGACCCTGCTGCGCATGGCCGACATCGCGATGCAGCGAGCCAAGGAGCGCGTCGAGAACCCCGACCAGAGCGTGGCCTTCTACCGCCTCGACATGAACGAGGGCATGCAGCAGCGCATGCACATCGAGTCCGGCCTGCGCCACGCCCTCGGCAACGGCGAACTGCTGCTGCACTACCAGCCGAAATTCGAGATCGGCAGCGGACGTTTGGTGGGCGCCGAAGCCCTGGTGCGCTGGATGCATCCGCAGCGTGGCATGGTGGCGCCGGGCGAATTCATCCCACTGGCCGAAACCACGGGCCTGATCGTGCAGGTGGGCGAATGGGTGCTGGAACAGGCCTGCGCCCAGGCCGCGGTCTGGCAGCGCGCCGGCCTGCCGCCGTTCCGCCTGGCGGTGAACGTCTCGGCGCGCGAGTTCACGTCCTCGCTGCCAGGCAGGGTGGAGGGAACGCTGAACCGCTACCGCATCGACGCCTCCTGGCTCGAGCTGGAGATCACCGAGAGCACGCTGATGCACGACGTCGACTACGTCATCGGCATCATGGACCGCATCAGCGCACTGGGCGTGGCCCTGTCGCTGGACGATTTCGGCACCGGCTATTCGAGCCTGTCCTACCTGAAGCGCTTCCCGATCCATACCTTGAAGATCGACCGCTCGTTCACGACCGGCATCCCGGCCGACGTGAGCGACTGCGCGATCGCCAGCACCATCATCAGCATGGGCCGCAAGCTGGGGCACCGCGTGATCGCCGAAGGTGTCGAGACGGTGGAGCAGACCGAGTTCCTGCGCCAGGCGGGGTGCGATGAGGTGCAGGGGTATTTGTATGGGAAGCCGCTGCCGGCGTATGAGTTCGAGAAGGCGCTGCGGGAGAATTGGTTGCTGGTGGCCTGAGGCTGCACGAGTTGGGCGGGGAATACGCACCGTCGTCCCCGCGAAGGCGGGGATCCAAGTTTGCCTGCACTACGTTCGCTCACACTTGGCCGTCGAAGCCCGCCTGTCAGGCAACGATTTATGTATAATGCCGGTTCCCCAAGGAAGCGTGGCCGAGTGGTTGAAGGCAGCAGTCTTGAAAACTGCCGACGGGTTAAACCGTTCGTGAGTTCGAATCTCACCGCTTCCGCCAAGCATACTGAACAAGAGCCCCACACGATGGGGCTTTTTTTCGTCTCCTCATAGGAGAAATATCAAAATCGGTGTCCCGCGACGTCCACTAGAATCTACCCACATCCACGCACGAGGGGTGGGTAGGAATATGGGTCGTTTCAAGAGTGAAAACCTGGGCGGAGACCATGCCGAAAGGTGGGTACACACCGATGAGTTACACGATCAACAAGCTTTCCGCGATCAAGGTCCGTTCTGTCACTAGACCCGGCATGTACGGCGACGGCGCCGGGCTTTGGCTGCAGGTGTCGAAAAGCGGCGCCAAAAGCTGGATCTTCCGCTATGACCTTTTCGGCCGGCGCCGCGAAATGGGGCTCGGTTCCTGTCACACCGTCGACCTGGCGCTGGCGCGCGAGAAAGCTAAGCAATGCCGCCTCGTGCTGCTGGAGAAGCGCGATCCGATCGAGGAGCGTGATAGGGCGAGGGCGGAATACGTGCACCAGCAGGCCAAGCGCGTCACCTTCGACGAATGCGCCTCAGCTTACATCTCCGCGCACCGCGGCAGCTGGAAGAGCGCCAAGCATGCGGCGCAATGGGAGACCACGCTGGCTATGTATGCCAGTCCTGTCATCGGCGCGCTGCCGGTGGCCGATGTGGATACGGCCCTTGTCGTCAAGGTGCTGCAGCCGATCTGGACGACGAAGACCGAGACCGCGACGCGTCTGCGCGGGCGCATCGAGTCTATCCTCGACTGGGCTACCACCCACAAATTTCGTCATGACGAAAATCCGGCGCGCTGGCGTGGGCATCTGGAGAACCTGCTCGCGAACCCGAACAAGATCGCGCCGGTCAAGAACCATCCGGCGCTGCCCTGGCGCGAGATTGGGGCGTTCATGAAGGAGCTGCGCAAGCGGGAGGGCGTGTCGGCGCGGGCGATCGAGTTTGCCATCCTGACGGCGTGCCGGTCGGGCGAGGTGCGCGGTGTGCGGTGGTCGGAGGTCGACCTGGATGCGAAGCTGTGGACGATCCCGGCCGAGCGCATGAAAGCAGGGAAGGAGCATCGGGTTCCCCTGTCTACCAGCGCGGTGGCCCTTCTGGCCGCGATGGAGCACCGTAGCGGCCTCGTTTTTCCCGGCCGGGACAAGGAAACGCTCCTTTCCGACATGAGCCTGACGTCCGTTTTGCGAAGGATGGAGCGGACCGACATCACTGTCCACGGCTTCCGTTCGACCTTTCGCGACTGGTGCTCGGAGTACGGCAAAAACTCCTTCGCGCGCGAGGTGTGCGAACACGCACTCGCGCATGGCTTGCCGGACAAGGTCGAGGCGGCGTACCGGCGCGGCGACCTGCTCGACAAGCGGGTGTTGCTGATGCAGGCGTGGGCTGACTATTGTAGTGGTATGGAGTAGGGAGGTCTGCGATTCTCAGTGCGGACAGTCATGCTCACTCCGGCATTGGCAATGCGGCGATTAATCCGTACAATCACCGCATGAACTGCGGCGATTACACCTATATCTGGCAGGCCCCGGACTGGCCGGACTGGCGCTACGACCTTGCGGCGCTGGTGTCGCCGCTTGCGCAGGTCAGTCAGCGTCAGGGCCTGCTGCTGGGCAGGCTTGCCGACATCGGCCTTGGTTTGCGCGACCAAGCCAGTCTGGCCGCATTGACCGACGACGTGATCAAGACCAGCGAAATCGAAGGCGAACATCTGAATGTCGCCTCGGTACGTTCATCCATTGCACGGCGCCTGGGCGTCGAGATCGGTTCGCTGGCGCCGGTGGATAGGCACGTCGAGGGCGTGGTCGAGATGGTGCTGGATGCTACCATCAACAGTTCTTCGCCGTTGACGCAGGAGCGTTTGTTCGGCTGGCATGCGGCGCTTTTCCCGACCGGCTACTCTGGCCTGAGCAAGATAAGCTCCGGCACATGGCGCGACGATGCGCACGGTCCGATGCAAGTCGTGTCCGGGCCCATGGGGCGGCAACGCGTGCACTACGAAGCGCCACCGGCGCCGCGCGTGGCTGGCGAGATGGAAGGCTTCCTTGCATGGGTCAACGCACCGGTCCAGGCCGAGCCGGCACTGATTCGCGCCGGGCTGGGGCATCTCTGGTTCGTGACCCTGCACCCATTCGACGATGGCAATGGGCGTATCGCGCGCGCCATCGGCGATCTGTTGCTGGCGCGCGCCGATGGCAGTCCGCAGCGCTTCTACAGCCTGTCGGCGCAGATCCAGCGCGAGCGCAAGGCGTACTACGACATCCTCGAACGCACGCAAAAAGCTGGCCTGGATGTGACCGAATGGCTGCTGTGGTTCCTGCAGATGCTCGGCGAGGCTGTGGACCTGGCCCACAACGCGCTTGATGCCGTGCTGGAAAAGGCTCACTTCTGGCAGCGGGTTTCGGGCGTGGCGCTCAACGAGCGGCAAGTCAAGATCATCAATCGTTTGCTCGATGGTTTCGAGGGCAAGCTCACCAGCAGCAAGTGGGCGGCAATCGCAAAATCGTCGACCGATACTGCGCTGCGTGACATCAACGAGTTGGTTGAACTGGGCATCCTGCAGCGGTCCGGCGCTGGAGGGCGTAGCACTAGCTATGACCTGGTGCAACGGTCAGTGTCTCCGCTGCCTTCAGCTTTGTGAGAAGTGGATAGTGCGGATGGCGGCTAGTGCCGGCTATCGTGGCGGCATCCAAATTTCGTCATGACGAAATCGCGGAGTTCGTCATGACGAATTTTTTTCTTCGCGACAACTGTCCAAATACGGCGATCTCGTACAAGGTATCGGCAAATATGGGTAACTGCCTAGGTTTTGTGCGGAATGGGAACATGAACCACTAGGCGAACGAATCCTGAAACTGGCGCGATCCGAAGGCTGCCCCCGCGTACGCGCGACGTAGACACCGCCGGCGCATTGTGCGCTGTGCTCGCATCGTTCACCGAATACAGCCGGCCACTCAAGCTTGGGCGCGGCCTGCATGTCTTGGCTGACCGCTCGACATCGGTCTACGACAGCTTCGCCGAGGTCGCCGCACGAAGCGAACGGGGCACGCAATGCCTGCGGTCCGTGCTGGCTACGAATCAGGCCGACTGGCACGGATGCACTGGATTGCCCACTGTTCGACTTCACATCTGATCCAGGCCGACGACCTGCCTTGAAGCTTCACGGGTTTCGGGAAGTTTCCTTTCTTGATCGCCTCGTAGATGCTGCTGCGTGATCTGCCGCAGATGGCCAGTACTTCCTTTAGTCTGATGAATTGCACGCCTGGACGATCGCTCGATGCGCGGCGTTCGACAGCCACATCAAAAGCTTGTTGATTCATGGTTGCCTCCAAAGAAAGTGAATGAGGCATCGTGGTTACGTCAGGCCAGTGGTTCAGGTACCGAAATCTGCTCGTACGGACAAGGCTTACTGACGGACATGGAGTCGGGTACCCACAATGCACGACCAGTTTGCTGGCACGTGGCTGCTAAGACATTGTGCCAATACCTATGCGCGTTACATGTCCCAAGGATCGAACGCGTTGAAGACGGTTTATTGAGTTTAGGTTTGGGGGCAGGATAGACTGGCGTCTTGAATGTTTAATCTCTTCGAGATCAAACATTTGGTCCTCGTCCCTTAGGGACTGCGGGTCTTGTAACGTATGCCTCAGCTTGTACCGGTTCGCCACGACGAACTTCGGCCGATCGCTCGATATTTGAGCCAAAGTGCCCATTGCACGGTCGTGCAATGCACCGTGCATGATGGCGTACTTTTCCGAGGACTGCCGCATTCAGGCCGTGTTATGCTGGAAAAAGAGTCTATTCACGACTCTCTCTGAATCCGTTTCCGATCAGTCCTATTCAGAGGTTCACATGGCCCAAGCCACCTCGCTCCAACCGGGGCAAATCCGTCACCTTCTCCGCGTCACTGCGGCCACTAGCAGACATCCAGGGCGAGATACCCTTGTCCTCCTACTAGGCTTAACTGCAGGCATGCGCGTGACCGAAATCGCACAGATCGAAGTGCAAGACGTGCTGTTCCCGTTGGGCGCGCTTCGCGAAGAGATCAGCCTGCGCGCAGCGATCACCAAAGGATGCCGGCAACGCTGCATCTATCTGAGCCACGCAAAGGCCATTGACGCAATCGATCAATACCTAGGCTACCGGATTGCGCGGCGCCTGCGAACGACCGGCGATCCGAGCCGCTACCGAGGCCTTGAACCGGCAAGCACGCTGATCCTGACACACAAGGGTTATAAGTTCCATCTCAATACGAAGCGCAGGGTGAGCTGGGCCGGCGAGCCAGTCTATTACCTTGCGTGCGACAGCTTGCAATCACACGTCACAAAGCTGTACAGGGACGCCGGGATACGAGGCGGCTCCTCGCACAGCGGCCGACGCACGATGGCGTCCAGGTTAATCCAGCAAGGAGCGCATGTGGAAACCGTCCAGCTGCCACTCGGACACGCCGAACTATATGCCAGTGAATCCGATGTAATATTTGCGAGCAAATTCACAAAGAACCGGGCGTCTAGCCCGTTTTTTTTGTTCAGCCAGCAAACATTATGCTAGTACACATGTGACATTCTCATATATGCGCTCGAGTGCGCATGAACGTGAAAAGCACCTGCAACCACTTACTTGCTTTGATAGCAACATGCCGGGTACACTCTGTAGCTCTGAAAGGCCGGGTTCAGCTAGGATCGGTCATCTAGGGCCAAGGCTCTCAGTCTACGAACAAAATTAGGGCTGATCTGACCTAGGGTGCCTCTGTCGTGTTCACCGAAGGATGAGCGCATGTCTCTATCAAGAACGAAGGAGCGGTTGATCCGCTTGCTCGGGCAGGACGATAACCGTGTTATCGCGCTTTCGGGCAAGTGGGGCACGGGCAAGACGCATCTGTGGAACGAGGTCAAGGATTCATCTGACGACCAGAAGGTGACGAAGGCACTCTACGTATCGCTGTTCGGCCTCTCGAGCGTCGATCAGGTCAAGCGCAAGCTGATCGAATCGGCCATCCCAGGCGTCGAATCGCATGGCGGCGTGTTCGATGGCATCAAGAGCATCTTTAACGCCGGTGTGACTGCCGCCTCGCAGCACTACAAGGCAATGGCCGCCCTCAAGGACCTCAACGTGTTGTTAATGGCCCCGGTGGTGCTTCGAGACAAGCTCATAGTCATCGACGACATCGAGCGCAAGCACGCGAAACTCGGTATCGACGAAGTCCTGGGCTTCATCGACGACTACTCTAAGCAGTTCCGCGTGAGGTTTGTCTTAGTGCTGAACGACGACCAGCTATCCACAGACGGCGACCAGGCGAAACTATGGGCGACGTTTCGCGAAAAGGTTATCGACGAGGAAGTAAGGCTGTCGACCTCCCCGGAGGAGGCGTTCTCGATCGCCATCAACCTAACGTCATCGAAATACGCGGAGGCGCTGGGGCGAGCTATTGCGGTCTGCGGACTTACTAACATCCGCATAGTAGGCAAGGTGGTGAAGACCACCAACCAGATCTTGAACGGCCGAGATTTGGATCAGGCGATCCAGGCGCGGGTAGTGCCGTCGATCGTTCTGTTTTCCTCGATCCATTACCGGGGCATATCAGACGGGCCCGACTTCCAATTCGCGTTGAACGTGGCGAACCCGGACTGGATACGTTTCGGCCGGGACAAGAACGCAGAGCCAACCGAGCAGGAGAAGCGCGAGGACCGCTGGCGCTTGCTCATGCAAGAACTCGGCATCCACGGATGCGATGAATTCGAGAAAGTGCTCGTCGAATTCTTAGAGTCCGGGTTGTTTGATGCGGACCGGGTGCAGGCCATCGTCGACCGATACGTCGCCGAGACGCAGGCGCTGCAAATCAGGCAGGCGGCGCGCGACTTCTTGAACCGGGCGTTCTGGGACCATCGGGTGAGCGATGCAGATCTGCTGAGGGAGGCCAGCCAGTTCCCCGCTAGAGCCGAATTGCTGGATCCCTACGTCGCGACCCAGCTCTACGACACTCTTTCCGAGCTACCTGATGGGAAGGCGCTTGGCCAAGCTATCGTCGACGCGTGGATTGCTGCCTTCGAGACGGGGGACCACCACGATGTCGAGGACGACAACCCGTTCAACAACCCGATCCATCCAGACATCAAGGCGTCGTTCGATGCCGCAAAGGCGCGCGTCCAAGCGAGGGCAACGGTGGTCGACGCCTGCATCGACATCGTCGATAACAGCGGGTGGGGCACGCTCCAAGAGGTGGCGATGAAGCGGGCCACGGCCGAGGATTTCGATGCCGCAATACGAGGCATGGACATAGACACGCTGCGTCGGTTCATGCGACGGATGATCGAAATGCGCCTTCAACGGGCGACTTACGACGCTCATTTCGGAACGGCGACCCAGCACTTCATTGAGGCCTGTCGCGCAATTTTGAATGACGCGAACTCCCCTCGACTCGCCAGTTTGATTAAGAAGCTCTTCGAAAGGACCGCATTGGCGGTGGAGCTCACCCCGCCGCCAGCCGCACAGGCTGAACCTGTCGTGAAGGGCGACTAGCTGAAATCTCAACCGGGCGGCTTCCGCTTCTTGGACATGTCGAGCTCACCCAGCATGTAGCGCGCGACCGCGCGCACAACTGCTATAGCGGCTTCCCTTACACGAGGCCCCAATCGGGCTGGACAACCGCATCTCATAAGCCAGGATCTATTTCTATATGTCAGCTAAGCCTGGTTCCTGTCTGTTGCGAAAGTCCGTGAACTTTGCAGCTCGACAACATGCTATGCTTGGCCGAACGGCCGAGATCGGCCACAAGCGGTCCTACAAGGCAGATGACCACAAGGCCAGCTTCCACACGCCTATTTGTTGTGGCCGGCGGGCTCGTCGCCTGGCACTGGCCGTGGCACGGTGAGCGAGGCGTTAGACGTGCTTTCCGATGACTTGGTGGCGGCCAGGAAGACCGGTGGCGACCACTAGGCCGGACAGCTAGAGACAATAGCCAGCAAATGTTTGTGTACCTGGACAGATACGTTCGCGTACAAACAAACACCGGCCGTGACCGGTGCTATCAGTGCCTGGGCTTCTACATCGGAATCTACTTCTGCTTTACAAGAAAGGCTCTTGTACGTTTCCGCTCATTCTCCAGACTTTGGAGCGCGACATCGACTGTATCCCACTCTTGCAAACCCTGTAGTATCGCGCCGACCATGAGTTGATCGGCTCTGTCTTGGCTAGCATACGAATCGATGTTGGTTACCCTATATCCATACTCAGTAGTAGCGATGCCCGTATCTATATCCTTCACTGAAAGAGCTGCCCAACCGATAGATTTGTTTTGCATAACAGTCGATTGCGCGACAATGCGAATTTCAGCATGCGCTTGCTTGAATTTCTCGCACAGCCAATCGTATCGCTCTCCTGTAAATAAATGCTCATTCGGTCCACCATGATATTTTTCGTACTTAGCATGATCGCTCTTATTGAAATCCATTTTTAAGTTGCAGTCAGCATATGCATACGAAATGAACATTGAAAAAAACGATAAGAGTAATAGTTTTTTCATTTATTGTTTGCAGCAAGGCAAGAGATTGCGGTAAAAAGTTCTACGATATCAAAGAAATTACTGTGTGGCAATGTTTTGCGGCTTTGGAAAATCCAAATGCAACAGCTTGCATCCTTAGATGCGTATTGGGACCGCGCTAGCGACTTGGGTGACGCCAGCATGGTCGAGGCGTCGAGATAAGAAAGTGGCGCAGGCTTCGGTAAAGAGGCCTCTACAGAGACCAAAGTTGAGACGAGCACATCGCCGTTTGGCCTGGCCCGAGAGTTCAACGGATACCTTCACGATCGCTTAGTCCGCTTCGGGTCGACAGTTGCAGTACACTGGCCGGCAGCAACCGGCCAGTCGCTTTGGTTGATCTACCGGCTCTGCGAGGAACAGCATGATCGCGGCAGTAGCGACTTTTCGATTGCAACTACGGGCCGTCTCTCCGCCGCGGTCGGTGGGCCATCAGCAGCTGCGATCAGAAACAAGACGGGCGACGACTATAAGGCGCTCATCAAGATCTACGCCGAGGCCGTGGGCGGCAAGGCAAAGAAGGTGACGGCGCGGAAGGATTCGATCCTGGATGAGATCCTGGAAGGCGTTTCCGACCCAGTGCTGCGGACCCGAATCGGAATCCTCCTTGCCGAACTTGAATCAGCTCGTGGCCAGGTAACAGCGCTACGGCATCTGGCCGGCGAGACAGCTGTGCTGCACTTGGATGTGCGGGAAGCTGTGCAGCCCGACGTCGTTGTGCCGTCCTCCATCGAGCTTTCCAAACAGGAGCGCAACGCTCTGGAGCGCGCCATCGCGCCGGCGACGTTGGAGCACTGGGGATGGATGGCAGAAACCAATGGTCGGGTGAAGACAGACGCTGGCCAGGTTGTCTATCCAGCGGGCTATCTTACGGCAATTCAGAAGGTGCTCGGGCAGTGAACGCCAAATTCGGCTCTGTTCAAATATCATAGTCATAACCTAGCAAGGCTTGTTGCGTGGTGCTTGTGACATACGGAGTGCATAATTATAAAGAGCTTGGCCAAATATAGCGGGGCAACGAAGAAGGCAGGGCCCCAATAATCAAGGTAATCTCCGCCTTCGGCGTTAGATCAATACGACTTGGATCTCCAAAATATTCTGTTGCAATAGAGGCGTTAGGGCCCTGCACAAAAGCACGGACCGGCCTATTGATCTCAGCTAATGTCGTTTGCGATAGTGGTTGCCCCCAGACAGAGAAAAAGTCGCCCAAATTAAATGTCTTTGTCCTATCACTTTCGATGTGAATGATTCCGGAACGATCATGTGTATGCAGCTCATACGCGCATCCCTGGAGTCCGATATCAGCAGGTACGGAAAGAAAAATCCCATCGACAATTACTGTCAGGTGCACATGTTGGTGATAATTTTCATTGAGTGCACACCGTACATTAGTAAATGCCTGCCCGTGTCCTCCAATTACTGTACTCCCGTCCGGCCAGTGGGACTCACCAATCTTTTCCCCTTGTGTCAGGTTATGGGGATTAGCCGATAAGGGAGGAATCATAGCAGAGGTTTCGGGGCTACTTTTTTCTTCACCACTACTACCTCCGCCGCATCCCGCGATAAGGCAAGAAAATACTATCGCACATCCAAACGATCTAATTCTTAACATCATATTCTGTACGACGCCATTTCAAGTAGATATTTAACAATTCTAGTTCAGCGGCCGCGGCCACGAGATTAGACATATAAGCAACGAACTCAGTAATTTCCTCATTAATTAGAAAACGATGTGAATATTTAATGAACCGCTCCCGGTCACGATAAATTAAAAAAGCGAGCGGAAGGTCGTGCCCGCTCCACAACCCAGTATGATTCAACGCCTTCGATAACAGAGACCGGGCCGCCCTGCCATTGCCATCTTTAAATGGATGAATACCAGCGAAGATCCCGAAGCCGATAATTAGCGGGGAAATTCTTTTACGCGAAACTTCCTTAGACAGGTATGATCTCAACGCACTCAACGCGGGGCTGATATGAGTAAATTCTAAGTAACAAATTGACTTCTTTTTCGCAGTGGTGTAGCCAAACACCGGACTTCGTCGAATAAAACGACTTTCCGGAATATAACTGTCCTCGCGCGCCAGAATGCTGACAGGAGTAAGAAGCCATTCCAGAACGAATCGATGCTGGGGTTTATATAGAAACTCTTTGAGTGAAAGCGAAATAATTCTGTTATTGGAAATTTCGCAATCAAATGACTTAACAAATGGAAGTGAGTTAATATCCCAATTGCCAGGAAAGTCGTTCTTGTAAAACGACAGTTTTCGTAAATGCACCTCAACGCTCTCATCCTCATAATGGGATGAGCTGTCTTTTAATATTGATGCCACATGTTTTAACTCTACTTTGTCTTTCATCTTCGTTGTAAACTGCAAGATTTATTGAGCTCGAATCACGTCGATAATAATTTCTCCAGGCCCCTTCGCAGCGGCCCAAACTTTAAGTTTGTGCAAACTATTAACCTCTTTTTCGAGATTTTTAACGGTAAACTCGTAACGAAAAATAAATATACGGTAAGTCGGCGTAGTATCACAACGAATCGGGGGCGATTGTGGTAGTTTCATTAAGGTCTGCGCGTTCTCGATGACATAATAGTAGCAGCGGAAATTTCGAATCCCCAGCCCGAGAAGCCGATCGCCCGCTTCATTAAAGACTACGCCTAGCTTCTCATCGCAGCTTTGAATCCGGCAAGTGTCATAAACCTGATTTCTATCAAAATTTTCAGATTGATTGGGCCCCATGAATGTCGTTACGACATCAGAAACTAGAATATTTGGCATGTAGCTATCTATTCGACTTCCCTCAAATATCCTTTTGCTTTCAGAGGTTATTAATTTTCGAGCATTCTTCTCATCAAGACTTTGTGCGTTCGATTGAGAAAACACAAAGAGAAAAAAAATTATAAATATATTTCGCATTTCAACTAACAAGCACTCGTAAGAGTGCTTGTCTCCATAAGTCAGCAAACTGGAAGTTTGCCATTATTCAAGGCAGACTGAAGATAATCAGCTTCAAGGTTCCGCCTAGGCCCATAATCGTCACCAAAATTCCTAAGTTCCGCTATGGCAGCTCCCCAATCTTTGTGTATCACATCATTCCAGAAATTAGGCGTAGCGATCGCAAGGCTTCCGTATTGAAACGAGACACTTGCTATGATTGTTTGGGCTGCCCCTGGCAACTTATAGAATGCTCCATAACCAACAGCGTTGTCATACGCGACAATCAAGTTCACTGCCTTATCCGAATGTACTTGAGCGTTTATTAGCATTTCTTCGCTTTGAGTTATGTGAAGTCCTACCTGACTGAGCTTATCAACAGCGAGTTGGCCTTTTAAAGTAGCGAACGGCAATAGTCGAGCAGTTAGATCGGCGCCTAGGTTCAGGTCTCTAATTTCCTGAGCGCTATGTTGGCCGATATCAAATCCAGAGCCAATAGTCACGCCGGATTTGCCGAGTGGCACACCATCCTTCGACGGCACGTTTCCGTCGAGATTGTGGCCTTCTCTGGCTTCAATAAACGCCCAATCAATCACTTGACTGAGAAAGCAATTACCTGAGCCTGGCGGAGGCGTACTTCCTGATGCCCCGCCATCGAGTAGGTAGCTATATTCTGCATCATTCATGTAGTAATCTGGGAAATTCCAAAAACTAGGAATCTTATGACCGATTACCTCAACTTGTTGTATACCATAGCTTGGAAGATTGGAGCCAAAAGCATCGAAGTAGTAGTTATCAGTAGGCTCCCATCCCCACCACCCTTGTTCAGGGCCGGTAGTTGATGACATTGTTGTCGGGGGATCATCAGGGCGCAATTTTATATTGCCGTTATCTTGCAGTGCGCTCTTTGTCATAAAACCGACAAGGCCAAACTGTTGAGACTCTTTAATTTGAGGGGAACTTAAAACGAAATCGTGTAAATAACTGTTCTGACTTACATTTTTCGAGTTCTCTAGGCTATGGGCTTCAATATAAGAATTCCCATTGTGGACTGGCAATACTCCACTCGGCTCAGCTAAATATGCATCATGCATTTCCACAGTTCTCTCCCTCCGTTGAAGAAGAGACTTATTCTGTCATACGATGTTGCTTTGATTATATCGAATTGTCACAGGTTCTAAGAAATCTAGACTCAAATGTGATAGTTATAAGCCGGCAAGGTTTGTGGGGCAGTGCTTATGATATGAAGCACTTACAAGACCGGAGCTCAACCACGTCCGCCCATATCTTCAAGTGTCGCAAAAGAGGCTTGAAGAGATGTTCACCAACGTCCTCTAAGGCAGAGTCTGCATCACAACGCCAGTATCGCAACCAGCAGCCATACGGTTGCGATCGCTAAGTGAAATCCCGTCAACTTCTCATGGACCAGAAGTGCACGGAGTTATAAAATTGCACACACGAAATCTGCAATGGAAGACTTGGACCTAAATCCAATGGATATTGACGTCACACTGGACACACATCAGTCGGTCTACCGTGAGCGACTCCTCGAGCATCTTCTCATCGGAGATTTGTTGAAATACTCCTGGCTACATGCCGGTGCGACGCTGGAGGTTTCGCAGCCTTCGATCGACCGCTCAGGGCACGACGTAGTGTTAGAGGCGAATGGGGTGACGCGTCATGTGCAGTTGAAATCCTCGTCACGCGCTGCAACGACCCCGGCTCAGAAGGTGCATCTCCGCCTTGCCAGTAAGCCATCTGGATGCGTGGTATGGACACGCTTTGACCGATCCACTATGGAACTCGGCCCATTTCTCTTCTTTGGGGCCGAACCAGGACTACCGCTTCCGCCGCTAGACGCCTTCAACATGGCAAAGCACACAAAAGGCGACAAGAATGGGGTAAAAAAGGACCGACCGAACCTGCGCATTGTCCGAAAGTCGCAGTTCTGCGAAATCGCTGACATTCCAGCACTCTACAAGGTCTTGTTTGGCACAGATGTTGTCGACTTTGCTTCTGCCACGTTACGTCAGCAAGCTTCATAACCGAGAAATAGACGACATGGCCTTTATCCGAGATTACGCTGCAAAACCAGCGTGCGAGTTTAGTGCCGAGCTGAGGCAAGCCTGCGACGACTATCGGTATTTTATTCGGCATATTCTTAAGCCAGTTAGAGACGATCTACAGGCGAAGGTTAGGCAGAACACCGTTACGCTTCACGCGGCGTTCGGAGGCAATCTAATTGCCGCGCACAGCGTTGACTACCTTTTAGCGGTGAGAAATGCTGCTGGCATATCAGGAGACCGTAAGGACCTGATCGTTACCTTTGACGAGAAGTTTGTTGTCGCCGGAGCCTATATCCGTAACCGCAAGATGGAACTGATAGACGCGATCAACAATGGGCTTAAGCACATCCGCCTGCGTCCCAAACAGTATAGAGAGATTATCGAGCGCTATGGGCAGATTTCCGCCCGTAGCCTGAATGAGCACGACGGTCGTATCATGTGTCATCTCGCCCAGTATCGCTTTGATTACTGTCGCGTAGTGCTTATGCCAGCATTGACGGCATTGTCGAGCTGGGAGTTCCATGCTGACGGGGATGTCTTGGACTTCGCGAAAGGAGATCTCGATGTCGCTGCCAACCACACGTCACTGGATGTCTACGACCCGAGCGACCCATCTACAGCCATTGATCAGATGATCGAGCTGTGCGCCTCCCCATGTGCGAACTGCCAAGAAGGTCCTGACGACTGTGACTGCGCAGAGTATGTTTTTGCTGGGGAACAAGGACAGTATGAGCCGCTCCATGCAGCCTCGCCTGGCGAGCTCGATGCACTCCTGGCCCTGATATCTCCCTCATACCGCACTTCCTAGGAAAACCGTATGCAAAAGTTCGTGGCAAGTTTCCGGCTCGATAACCGACGCGACGACTACCAGCAAGCTGTCGACGCAATCGAGGTGAGCTTAGCAAAACACATGCTTGAGCCCGTTCGCATCTCGGTCTGGCAGCATCTGACTACGCTCTACCATATAACCGACTCCGACGGCCCAAAAGTAGCGCAGCTGGTTGCCTGTCTCTTCGACGATGGCTCGCTCGTCTACGCAGGACCAATGTGAGCAATAGGCAAAAGAAAACGCGGCGCCCGTGTTTCACGGTCGCGAAACTGAAGTACCGCGCCGAATGGCGCCCCAGCTGGCCGGCGCACGCATAAGGAAAGAATTATGGAAGAATGGTTGAAGGCGGGACGGAAGGCAGCCGAAGATATTGCAAATGGCGAGAAGGTCATCCGCGCCTGGGAAGTAGTGCTGAAATTCATATGGGAACACCAGTATGCAGGAGCGTGTCATGACACATCGGCCGTTCTTTACATGCTGCTCACTGAACTTGGTTTGTCGCCTTCTCTGAACATCGGCGAAGTACGGTCCCAGGTTGGCATCTTCGATCATTCATGGGTAGAGGTTGACGGATTGATTTTCGATGCTGCCGTGTGCCTTCCTCACCCAAACGGGCGTCAAGTCGGAGGGCCGGTCTTCGCGTCTATAGACCTGACTACGAATCGAAGGACGCAGCTAATCTACGGGGTCGAAAGCGGTGAGGGGTTTGGCCAGGATGCATTAGTCCCAGCATCAACCTCGTTACGCGAGTATGCCGCCATTCAGCCGCCACTCAATATCTGGTTATTGGTAGTGGCGTTTGCCGGCCGTATAGGCATGGACTTGACCTTTGCCGGTGTCGAGGACAAATTTGGCTCGGTAAGGCGGACCGTACGTAAGGCCGGTTAGGTTAAAGGAAACCGAATGCGAGCGATGAAAATCACATCTCTGAATTTATGTTACAGACGTGCCCGGCTGCAAAAAGCTACTACCCTTGCAAAAGGTTTCTCGTTCTTCGCTTTGGCCATTACGGCGACGACTGGGCATGCAGATGCAAGTGGGGCAAATTACGACCAGCTTGGCCAAGCTGTTGTGGCAAGTTTTGAATGCGCTACGCTTGCCGCCCACGCAAAGTACCGCGACGAGGAAGTTCGCTTAACTAGGTATGGGCTCTCAACTGGGAGAGCTTTTGTCGAAGCATACAATGCCGGGCGAGTCCCTGCTGCAGATTTCAATCGTGTCGACTTAATTTTGCCTATGGTGTTACGGGCTTGGTCTATCCACCAAAAAATGGATGTACCGGTAGATTTCTCTGTCGGAGGTATCTATGAAGAGATATGGAGCAGGACAACTTCTGACCTTGGCGAAAGAACCCGAAAAATGAAGGACCGTCGATCTGACTACATGTTTAGTTTCGTGTGATCATGTTCCGCGTCGTAGCTGGCCTTTGTTTCGTGCAAAGGCTATGCTGGCTGACTTGATTGCTGGGTTCAGCAGTCCCAGTGATCAATCCCACCAGGAGCAGTTTGCAGCATGAGTTCACGCATCCATCCG
>NZ_JBFRFV010000041.1:0-36239 GCF_052115005.1 Massilia sp. 2TAF26 | reverse complement strand
GCCGCGCGCCTGGTCGGCAGCGGCTCGGCCGCCAGCCGCGCCGCCAGCTTCTCCTCGAAGCCGGACGACAGCTCGGGCGTGGCTTCGGCGCGCAGCAGGTCGCCGATACGGTGGAAGGTATCCCAGGCTTGCTGGCCCTCCGGTCCGCCCAGCGCGGCCATGGCCAGCTCCTGGTCGGCATCCGGGGTTTCGCCGTCCATCAGGGCGGAGATGTATTCGCGGTTTTTTTTGTTCGTGTCCATCTTGGTTCCATCTCGTCGGAGTCAGATCCTCATTCAAGAGCGCATGACGCTCCACGCTGCATCGCTACCTACCGACGTTTGTCAGCCGGATTATCGAGCAAGGGCCTCAATTTCTCGGCAATCACTTCGCGCGCCCGGAATATCCGGCTACGCACCGTACCGATTGGACACGCCATCACTTCGGAGATTTCCTCGTAGCTCAAGCCTTCGATTTCGCGCAGGACGATCGCGGTCCGCAGTTCCAGCGGCAGCGCCTCCATGGCGGCATTCACCGTGAACGCGATCTGCTTGCTGGCCAGGACGGACTCTGGTGTATTAATGTCTCGCAAGCTGTCTGCGTCGTCAAATCCTTCCGCACGTTCGGCGTCGGCTTCCGTCGAGGTCGGTGCCCTCCTGCCTTGCGTGACGAGAAAATTTTTTGCCGTATTAATTCCTATCCGGTACAGCCAGGTATAAAACGCGGAATCTCCGCGGAAATGGCGCAGTGCGCGAAAGGCCTTGATAAAGGTTTCCTGCACCACGTCTTCCGCTTCGGCCGGATCGTGCACGAGGCGCGACACCAGGCGCATCAGCCGGCGCTGGTATTTGGACACCAGCAGGTCGAACGCCCGGCGATCGCCAGCCTGGACGCGCTCTACCAGCAGTTGATCACACTCGCGCTCGGTTGTCACTGAACGTCCTTGTTGCTTAAGAGTTGGCCCGCTGCAATAAGTTCATTGGCGCCGCCCGATCGCCAGCACCGCCACCGACAGCGCCCGCCAGGTGCCCGGCCCGACACTGTCGCGCCACACCGGCAGGACGTGCACGCGGGAACCTTCATCCCTGAAGCGCAGCAGCATCAACAGCGGCCAGACGACGGAGCCCGGCAACAAGGCCACGCCCAACTGGGCTGCGGCCGGCTTGCGCAGCCCTTGTTGTACCGTCAGGACCACCTCGCCAGTTCCAGAAATATCAATCCGGTGCGTCTTTGCCCGGCCCGACCCGGCATGCAACAGCACGGCGCCGGAAGCTGCCAGCACGAGGGCCTGCAGCATGCCGGCGTGGAAGCGTGCGGGCGTGGCCAGGCCCACCGCGAAGGCCGCGGCGAACAGGGACAGGCCGGCGCCGAACAGCAGGCATCGATGGATGCGCGACGGCCTGACGATGGCGGATACCGCTATCGACATGGGCGATCAGCTAAGGATGGATGGGAACGCCGAGATGACAAAAAGCCCATCTCCTTGGACAGGAGATGGGCTTTTTTGGTTCAACCTGGATGGAGTCGGTCAGACCTTGGCGAAGACCAGGGTACCGTTGGTACCGCCGAAACCGAAGGAGTTCTTCACCGCGTAATCGATCTTCATTTCGCGCGCCGTGTTGGCGCAGAAGTCCAGGTCGCATTCCGGATCCTGGTTGAAGATATTGATCGTCGGTGGCGAAACCTGGTTGTGGATCGCCAGCACGGTGAACACGGACTCGAGGCCGCCGGCGCCGCCCAGCAGGTGGCCGGTCATCGACTTGGTCGAGTTGACCACCAGCTTGCCGGCGTGGTCGCCGAAGGTGCGCTTGATGCCCTTCACTTCAGCGACGTCGCCGACCGGGGTCGAGGTGCCGTGCGCATTCACGTAATGCACCTGGTCCGGGTTGATGCCGGCGTAGTTCATTGCCGACACCATGCAGCGCGAGGCGCCACTGCCGTCCTCGAGCGGAGCGGTGATGTGGTTGGCATCCGCGCTCATGCCGAAGCCGACGACTTCCGCGTAGATCTTCGCGCCGCGGGCCTTGGCGTGTTCGTACTCTTCGAGCACCATCACGCCGGCGCCCTCGCCGAGCACGAAGCCGTCGCGGTCGCGGTCCCAGGGACGCGAAGCGGTAGCCGGATCGTCATTGCGCGACGACAGCGCACGAGCCGAGGCGAAGCCGCCCAGACCCAGCGGCGAGACGGTCGACTCGGCACCGCCGGCGATCATCACGTCGGCATCGCCGTACTCGATCAGGCGCGCTGCCGCGCCGATGCAGTGCAGGCCGGTGGTGCAGGCGGTGACGATCGCCAGGTTCGGGCCGCGCAGGCCGAACTTGATCGACAGGTCGCCCGAGATCATGTTGATGATCGAGGCCGGCACGAAGAACGGCGAGATGCGGCGCGGGCCGCGGCTGTCGTACTCTTCCTTGGTCGCTTCGATCAGCGGCAGACCGCCGATGCCCGAACCCACCATCACGCCGATGCGGTCGGCGTTCTGCTCGGTGACTTCGATACCCGAATCCTGCAACGCCTGGATACCCGCGGCCATGCCGAAATGGATAAAGGTATCCATATGGCGGCCTTCCTTGCCGGGCAGGTAGTCCTCGACGTTGAAGTTCTTCACTTCGCCCGCGAAACGGGTCGAAAAAGGCGTTGCGTCGAACCGGGTGATGTTGCCGATACCCGATTTTCCGGCCAGGGCGCTTTCCCACGCTTCGGCAATGGTGTTACCGATCGGGGAAATGCAACCCAGGCCAGTTACGACGACACGACGGTTGCGTGAACTCAAGCGTATCTCCTGAATTACTGAAAGCTTAGGCCTTGACGTGCGCTTGTGCGTACTCGATGGCTTGACGAACGGTGGTGATCTTCTCGGCCTGCTCGTCCGGGATTTCCATTTCGAATTCGTCTTCCAGTGCCATCACCAGTTCAACGGTGTCCAGCGAATCAGCGCCGAGGTCGTCAACGAACGAGGAATCGATTTTGATGTCTGCTTCGGCAACGCCCAGTTGCTCAGCGACGATTTTTTTAACGCGTTGTTCGATATCCGACATGTTATGGCTCCATTAGGTATGTGTTTCGGAAAGTGCGCGCATTTTATCAGGGTTTGCGCGTTGAAAAACTATTTTCAGCGTTTGACGCTAATTCGGCTGAAACTACTGCTAAAAGATGAGATCTGGCTTAATTCATGTACATGCCGCCATTCACGTGCAGGGTCGTGCCCGTGATGTAAGCAGCTTGCGGACCTGCCAGGAATGCCACCGCGTGGGCGATGTCTTCCGGGCTGCCCAGGCGGCCCAGCGGAATCTGGCCCAGCAGGGCTTCGTGCTGGGATTCGCCCAGGGCCTTGGTCATGTCGGTATCGATGAAGCCCGGCGCCACGCTGTTGACGGTGATGTTGCGGCTGCCGATCTCGCGCGCCAGCGCGCGGCCCATGCCTTCCACGCCGGCCTTGGCGGCCGCGTAGTTCATCTGGCCCGGATTGCCGCTCGAAGCGACCACCGAAGTGATGTTGATGATGCGGCCCTGCTTCGCCTTCATCATGCCGCGCAGCACGGCGCGCGACAGGCGGCCGACGGCGGTGAGGTTGGTGGCGATCACGCTGTCCCACTCCTCGTCCTTCATGCGCATCGCCAGGTTGTCCTGGGTGATGCCGGCATTGTTGACCAGGATGCCGATGCTGCCGACGTTCTTGCTGACCTCGTCGATCAGGGCCGCGCACTGGGCGGCGTCGGTGACGTTCAGCACCATGCCTTTGCCGCCGAATTCGGACAGGTAGGCGGTGATGGCTTCGGCGCCGGCTTCGGTGGTGGCGGTGCCGACCACTTTCGCACCCTGGCGCGCCAGTTCGAGGGCGATGGCCTTGCCGATGCCGCGCGATGCGCCGGTAACGAGGGCGACTTGGTTTTGCAGATTCATGCTAATCCTTGGCTTTGATTGCTCTTATTCGGGCTCTGACCCCGTGGTTTCACTGTGCCTTAATTGCTGCCAGCACGCGCTCCAGCGACTCCTGGTCGACCAGGGCTTCGCCGGCCAGCGCCGGGTCGATGCGCTTGGCCATGCCGATCAGGGTCTTGCTCGGCGCGCACTCGATCACCTGGGTCACGCCGTCCGCCGCCATCTTCTGCATGGTCTCGACCCAGCGCACCGCGCCGGCGGCCTGGCGCACCAGGGCGTCCTTGATCGCGGCAGGATCGTGCAGGATAGCGACGTCGACGTTATTGATCAAGTCGATCCGGGGCGCATGGAAAGTCAGGTTCGCCATGTAGTCGCGCAGGCGGTCCGAGGCCGGCTTCAGCAGCGAGGAGTGGAAAGGCGCCGACACCGACAGCTTCATGGCGCGCTTGGCGCCCTTGGCCTTGGCGATGTCGCAGGCGCGCTCGACCGCGGCGGTGTGGCCGGCGATCACGATCTGGGTCGGCTCGTTGAAGTTCACGGCTTCGACGACTTCACCCGCATTTAAAGCCCCACCTTCGGCTTCGGCGCAGACTTCGCGCACCACATCGGCCTGCAGGCCGAGGATGACGGCCATGCCGCCCTGCCCCACCGGCACCGCGTCCTGCATCGACTGCGCGCGGAAGCGCACCAGCGGCACCGCGTCCTTGAAATCGATCACGCCCGCGGCCACCAGGGCCGAGTACTCGCCCAGGCTGTGGCCGGCGACGACGCTCGGGACCGGGCCGCCGGCCGCGATCCAGGCGCGGTACACGGCCACGGCCGCGGTCAGCATCACCGGCTGGGTGTTGGTGGTCAGGTCCAGTTCTTCCTTCGGGCCTTCGGCGATCAGCTTGCCGAGGTCCTGGCCCAGGGCTTCCGACGCTTCGGCGACGGTCTGTTCGACGACCGGATTGCCGGCGAAGCCGTTCAGCATGCCGACGGCCTGGGCGCCCTGGCCCGTGAACAGGAATGCGAATTTGCTCATTAAGGAGTCCTCCTCTTTGTTTTTATCGTGCTTACATGCGGGCCAGGACAGCGCCCCAGGTAAAGCCGCCGCCCACGCCTTCCATCAGGATGTTGTGGCCGGGCTTGATGCGGCCGTCGCGCACCGCCTGGTCGAGCGCCAGCGGGATCGATGCGGCCGAGGTATTGCCGTGTTCGTTGACGGTCACGACCATCTTTTCAAGCGGCAGGCCGAGCTTCTTGGCGGTGCCGTTCATGATGCGGATGTTGGCCTGGTGCGGGATCAGCCAGTCGATTTCCGAGGCCGGCATCTTCGCGTGCTCGAGGGCCTCGTTGGCGACCTTTTCCAGCACCGTCACGGCCAGCTTGAACACCGCCTGGCCATCCATGTACAGGTATTTCTGGCCGGAGATCGCGGCACTGGCCGGATTCGTCGGGCCGCACAGGATGTCGCCGTGGCTGCCGTCGGCATGCAGCTTGACCGCCAGCACGCCCGGCTCTTCGGAAGCCGTCATTACCACCGCGCCGGCGCCGTCGCCGAACAGCACGCAGGTGCCGCGGTCGTTGAAGTCGAGGATGCGCGAGAACACTTCGGCGCCGATCACCAGCACGTTCTTCGCATTGCCGGCCTTGATGAAGGCGTCGGCGGTCGACAGCGCGTAGACGAAGCCGCTGCAGACGGCGGCCACGTCGAATGCGGCGCCGTTGTTGCGGATGCCCAGCTTGTCCTGCACGATGCAGGCCGTGCTCGGGAAGTTGCCGTAGAAATCGGGGGTCGAGGTGGCGACGATGATCAGGTCGATCTGCTCGGGCGTCAGACCGGCCGCCTCGAGGGCCTTGTGGGCCGCCTTCACGCCCAGGTCGGACGCGCTTTCGTCGGCGGCCGCATAGTGGCGCGCCGAGATGCCGCTGCGCGACACGATCCACTCGTCCGAGGTCTCGATGCCCTTGGCGCCCAGTTGGGCGGCCAGGTCGTGGTTGGTGACGCGCTGGGCCGGCAGATAGCTGCCGGTACCGATGATTTTGCTATACACAGTCATTATTAGCCCTGCTGAATGGTGGAGCCTGGCGCTTGCGGGTCAGGAGTGCGTGGCATCAGCTCGGTGATCATCGCCGACAACTGTTCCTGCACATTGTTTTGAGCCGCATTATAGGCCCGTTTAATTGCCCACTCGAAAGCAAATGCATTTGCACCGCCGTGGCTCTTGAACACCAGGCCCTTCAGGCCCAGCAGGCCGGCGCCGTTATAGCTCTCCGGGTTCAGCTTCTTCAGCGACTTGCGGGCCAGCAGCGCGCCCAGCTTGGACATCGTGGTTTCCATCAAGGTAGCCTTGAAGAAGCGCGACAGGCCCTCGACCGCCTTCAGGGTCACGTTGCCGACGAAGCCGTCGCAGACGATCACGTCGACCGTACCCTTGAAGATGTCGTTGCCTTCGACGTTGCCGTGGAAATTCAGGATGCCGCGCTCATGGTCGGCGCGCAGCAGTGCGGCGGTCGCCTTGACCGCTTCGGTGCCCTTGATTTCCTCGGTGCCCACGTTGAGCAGGCCGATACTGGGACGACGCCCTTCCATGGCCTCGAACAGCACGGCGCCCATGATGGCGAACTGGTGCAGGTGATGGGGTTCGCAGTCGACGTTGGCGCCCAGGTCCAGCATATAGGTCGGACTGCCCTTCTGGTTCGGCATGATCGAGCAGATCGCCGGGCGATCGACGTCGGCCATGGTCTTGAGGACGTAGCGCGAGATCGCCATCAGGGCACCGGTATTGCCGGCCGAGACGCAGACGTCGGCCTTGCCGTCCTTGACCAGCTCGATCGCCACGCGCATCGAGGAATCCTTCTTGCGGCGCAGTGCGACTTCGATCGGATCGTCCATCGCCACCACTTCGGTGGCGTGCCTGATGCTCAGGCGCGGGCTGGAGTCGGCGTGATGTTTCTTGAGTTCGGCGCGCACCTGGTCTTCCAGGCCGACCAGGATCAGTTCGGCTTCGGGTTGGTGCTTGAGGAAGGCGAGCGCTGCCGGAATGGTAACTGAGGGGCCGTGATCGCCGCCCATGCAGTCAATGGAGATTGTAATTGTCATTTTTCGGGAAGAACCGCGCTGCCTCAGGGTCGGGCGGCGGCGTGTCCTGGCGCGGCGGCATGCCGGACGGACTCAGCGGGATCGAAAACGACGGCATACACGGCGGACGTGCAACCGGTATCAATATCGCAAAAGAGAAAGCGGCGCCACGCACTCTTCATACGTTGCACCGCTTTCATGGAACAAAACAGCAAGACGCCGATTACTCGTCGTTCTTGGTCTTGATCACTTTGCGACCACGGTAGAAACCGTTCGGGCTGATGTGGTGACGCAGGTGGGTTTCACCGGTGGTCGGCTCGACGGCCAGATTCGGTGCAACCAGGAAATCGTGCGAACGGTGCATGCCGCGCTTCGACGGGGACTTCTTATTCTGCTGAACTGCCATGATGACTCCTAAACATAAGTTCTAAAATTCTAACACAATCGACTTGCAATTACATGCGCATCGAGTATCCCAGCGGCAATAATCTACATTGCCGACATGTTTTAACGCTGCCTACATCTTGCTACCGCTGCCATACTCGACTGCTGCACGCGTTTGACACGTTTTTTGCGCGCCCAAATACCTTCTCGGCATCCACGGCACAAATACTTCCACTATTTTATTCTGATTTGAGGCTCTTCAGTGCCGCGAACGGCGATACCTTTTCGGACTTGATGGAGTCCATCAGCTTGGTATCGGGGCACACCTCATGCTTCGGTGCCTGCGGCAGGGCCAGCAGGGCTTCATCTTCCAGCAACTGCATGATATCGCAGGCATGGCTGCCGACGATCACATCGATGCTTTCATCGTCGAGGATTTCCTCGATCTCGTCCGCATCTTCGTCGTTCTTGCCCAGCACCAGCATGGTCGACGAATCGATGCCGTAGCCGAACGGCGCCAGGCAGCGCTGGCAGACCAGTTGCACGGTGCCGGAGACGGACAGCGTCATCGACGGATAACCCTGCCTGGTCTGGCCGCCCTGGATCGCCCAGGCGATCTGGCCGGACGGGTCGGTGCACTCGGCTGCCAGGCGGGGCATCTCTGCCACCGGCGTGACACCTTCCTTATAGCCGTTGTTCCGACAAAATTCAAAAGCGTCGATGACAAAAGCGCTCATTTGGAAAAGCTTCCCCGGAAAACCTGCGATAATAACAGGCTTCTTCCCGCTCAGTCAAAGAATCCGTGCATTTTGTGAGGTCCCTGTCGGCATGACCGCACAAGTCATCGGATTTGCTTGCCGGGGAGGCCTATCTATTTGTTTTGCTTATGAATATTCGACCGGCCGACATGTTACCAAGTTCCGCTCATTGCCGTGATCCTGTGCGCCTGATCCTCGCTTCCAGCTCCGCTTACCGGCGCGAATTGCTGTCCCGGCTGGGCCTGCCCTTCGAGGCGATCGCACCGGACATCGACGAGACGGCGCTGCCGGGCGAAGCGCCCGAGGAAACCGCCCTGCGCCTGGCGCGCTCGAAGGCCGCCGCCATCGCCGGAAAGCATCCGGGGGCGCTGGTGATCGGCTCGGACCAGGTCGCCACGCTGGACGGCGAACAGATCGGCAAACCGGGCGACCATGCGCGCGCCCTGGCCCAGCTGCAGAAGATGCGCGGACGCCGCGTGACCTTCCACACCGCCCTGTGCCTGCGGGATGGCCGGCTGGCGCCAGAACAGGCGGCCCGGGTCGAGAACGTGCAGGTCTTCGTCACGTTCCGCGACCTGCCCGACCACGAACTCGACGCTTACCTGCGCATCGAGCAGCCCTATGACTGCGCCGGCAGCGCCAAGAACGAAGGACTCGGCATCGCCTTGCTGGAACGCATCGACAGCAGCGACCCGACCGCCCTCACCGGCCTGCCGCTGATCGCCCTGACGGGCATGCTGCGCCGCGCGGGCGTCCGCTTCTTCGAATAATAAATAACAAGAAACCCCATGCCAGGCATTCTCTACCTGATTCCCAATACGCTCGGTCCCACCGAAGCCAATCCCCGCGCCCTGTCCCACGTCCTGCCCGAACAGGTGCAGGACATCACGTCGAAGCTCGAATATTTCGTGGCGGAGAACGCGAAGACGGCGCGTGCCTTTCTGAAACTGGTGGCGATCGACCACCCGCTGGCGCGCCCCCTGCAGGAAATCAAGATCTCGGAACTCAACGTGAACACGCCGCCGACGGCCCTTGCCGCCCTGCTGGCGCCGCTGCTGGAAGGCCATGACGCCGGCCTGGTGTCCGAAGCCGGGGTGCCGGCGGTGGCCGATCCGGGCGCGGACCTGGTCCGCCTGGCCCACCAGCACGGCATCACGGTGCGGCCGCTGGTCGGCCCGTCTTCGCTGCTGCTGGCCGTGATGGCGAGCGGCCTGAACGGCCAGAGCTTCGCCTTCAACGGCTACCTGCCGCTTGAACCCGCCCAGCGCACCAAGCGCATCCAGCAGCTGGAACAGCGCTCGCGCGCCGAGAAACAGACCCAGCTGCTGATCGAAACGCCCTACCGCAACGCCGCCATGCTGGAAGCCCTGGCCGGCGCCTGCCAGCCGGGCACGCTGATCTGCGTGGCGACCGACCTGTCGCTGCCCAGCGAATCGGTGCGCACCCTGACGGCGGCCAAATGGAAGGCCGCGCTGGCGGCGAACAAGGGGCCGGACTTCCACAAGAAGCCGACCGTGTTCCTGCTGCTGGGACAATGAATAGCTAGAGCGTCGACAAGCCCTCAGGGCAAGGCGGTGCAACGCCGCCATGAGGGTTTGCCGACGCTCTAGTGCTGGCGTGAATCGGCGCCGAGGCCGCGCACCCAATCGAAAGCGGCCAGCTCGATCTCGCGGATCTGCTTGACGGACAGGCCCAGCCTGTCGATGGCGCGCTTCAGGGCGCGGCCGCATTGCTTCCCTTCCAGTTCCTCGGCCACGCTCAGCATGGCGCCATAGTCGCCGCTGCGGTCCAGCAGCGCCGCCCTCACTTCCTGCGAGACGTCGACACGGTTCAGGATGCGGTCCATCGGCAGCGACAGCAGCGCATCCATCAGGGACATGATGCCGACCGTGAAGGCGGTCTCGGCGCCGGCGACGTCGTCCGGGCGCAGGGTCTGGCTCATCAGTTCGAGCAGGCGGCCGCGCGTGGTCGCCATCTGAAGCAGCGGTGAATTCAGTTCGACCCGGCCGTCCGGCGCGCTGTACAGCAGGATCTGCAGCCAGCGCTGCAGCTGGCTGCGGCCGAGCTGGTGCAGGGCCTGGGACACCGATTCAATGTGGCGGTCGGGACCGGCCGCACGGCTGTTCACCAGGCGCAGCAGATTCAGGCTCAGCAGCGCATCGCGCTTGACGGCGGCCTCGATGGCGGCGCTGTCGGCATTCGAGCCGATCAGCTCGAGCAGGCGCAGCACCACCAGTTCGGACGGCGAAATCTTCTTGCCCGACAGGATGGCCGGACGCGCGAAATAATAGCCCTGGAAGTATTCGAAACCGAGCTCGAGGCAGAGGCGGAATTCCTCCACGGTCTCGACCTTCTCGGCTAACAATTTCTGCGGCGCATCGCGCAAGCTGTTGGCCAGGCAAGTCAGCTCTTCCCGGCTGATGCCTTTCAGGTCGACCTTGATCACGTCCACGAGATCGATCAACTTGCTAACCTGCTCGGAATGGCCTATAACATCGTCGAGGGCGAACTTGAAGCCGAGCTCCTTCAACTCCCGCACCCGCGCCAGCACCTCGGCGTTGGGCTCGACGGTTTCGAGAATCTCGAGGATCACGCGGTCAGGCGGCAGGAAGCGGACGAAGTCGCTCTTCAGCACTACTTCGTCGACATTGACGAAGGCGAGCTGGTCTCCCACCACCTGTTCCATGCCCAGCTGCGAAGCGTGGGCGATGACGGTGGCGGTCGCGGCGGCATAATCGGTCAGTTGCGCGTCCTCGTGCTCCGGGGCGGCGCGAAACAGCAGCTCGAACGCAACCAGTCTCTGGTCGCGCCCGAGTATGGGCTGGCGCGCCAGAAAGAATTCATCGGACGGCATGGACGTGACTGCCGTTGCATCCGCGTGCATCGTAAAAACTCCTGAAATCAATTTCGGCACGCAAATGCGAGCCGGAGCCGAGGCAGGGCCCCGGCACCACTTCGACTATACTACAGAGTCGGAGTCTTTACATTTCGACATCGTATCAAATCGTTACGGCGCGGGACTCGGCCGCGAACGCTTAGCTGCCGCTGCCTGGCTTACGTTTATTGCTTCGAGCGGCCGATTTGTTCTGGTCAGCGTAGCGAAATGCGGGCACGCGTTTCTTTGCCGGCGCCTCGGCAGGCTGGGCCGGGCGACCGCCGGCAAGCTCCTTGCCGGGCGCGCCGCCTTCGCGCTTGCGCGGCCCGTCGCCGAAGGGCTGGCCCGGCAGGCGCAGGCTGCCGGCGCCCGACAGCGGGCTGGCGCGGCGGGCATTGCCGACCGGCTTGCGCGGACCGGCCTCGACGCCGCGCGCCAGGGCTGTCCCCGTGACCTGGTTGCCCTTCTCGATGCGGAAGGTGGCGCCGCCGTCCTGGCCCAGCACCTGCACCAGGTAGGGCATGGTCTCGCGCAGGGTCGCTTCCAGCGTGTAGGGAGGATTGAGGATGAACATGCCGCTGCTGTGCATGCCGGTGCCGTCCGGACCCGGCGTCGCCACGGTCAGGGTCACGTGCAGCCACTCCTTGGCCGGCAGGCGCTTCAGGCGATCGGCGAACTGGCGCGATTCCATGCGCTGCAGCACCGGATACCAGACCGCGTAGATGCCGGACGGGAAACGGCCGAGGGCTTCGTCCAGCGCATCGCGCACATGCTTGTAGTCGAGCTTGACTTCATAGGGCGGGTCGATCAGGACCAATGCGCGGCGCGAAGGTGGCGGCAGCAGGGCTTTCATGCCCTGGAAGCCGTCGGCATGGTCGATCAGGATGCGGCGGCCGCGCGCACGCTCGCCCTGCTCCGCCTTGTGCGCTTCCAGCTTGCGGAAATTTTCCACCAGCAGACGAGTGTCGGCCGGGTGCAGTTCGAACAGGCGCAGGCGATCCTCGGGGCGCGCGACCTGCTCCGCCACATAGGGCGAACCCGGGTAGTAGCGCAACTTGCCGCTCGGGTTCATCCCGCGCACCAGGTTGACGTAATCCGCCAGCGCCGGCGGCAGGTCGTCGCGCTCCCACAGGCGCGCGATGCCGTCCAGGTATTCCCCGCTCTTCACCGCCTGGGCACTGTCGAGCGCGTACACGCCGGCACCGGAATGGGTGTCGATATAGGTATAGGCCACGTCTTTCTGGTTCATGTACTGGTGCAGCTGCACCTGTATGAAGTGTTTCAGGACGTCGGCGTGGTTACCCGCGTGGAAGGCGTGGCGGTAGCTGAACATGGCAATTCCAAGGATGAGGCAAGAAAGCCGCCATTATCGCCTAGATGCGTGCACCGCCCCAAAATTAAAAAACCGCAGCGCCTTGTGAGCGCTGCGGCTGCCACCGCGAACAACGGAGGAAACTAATTCAAAGCGTTCAACGAAGCCATGAGGGCTTTTGTTGGACGCTATGCGACTTTCTTTTCGTCGAAGAACTGCTCATCCTCGGTCGAGCCATGCAGGGCCGTCGTCGAGCTCTGGTGCTGCTGGATGGTCTGGGTCACGGCATCGAAGTAGCCGGTGCCGACTTCGCGCTGGTGCTTGACCGCGGTGAAGCCCTTCTCGGCGGCGGCGAATTCCGCTTCCTGCAGCTCGACGAAGGCCGACATGCCGCGGCGCGCATAGCCGTGCGCCAGGTTGAACATGCCGTAGTTCAGCGAGTGGAAGCCGGCCAGGGTGATGAACTGGAACTTGTAGCCCATCGCGCCCAGCTCCTTCTGGAACCTGGCGATGGTGGCGTCGTCCAGGTTCTTCTTCCAGTTGAAGGACGGCGAGCAGTTATAAGCCAGCATCTTGCCCGGGAATTTTTCGTGGATGGCTTCGGCGAAGCGCTTGGCGAAGGCCAGGTCCGGCTTGCCGGTCTCGCACCAGACCAGGTCGGCGTAAGGGGCATAGGCCAGGCCGCGCGAGATCGCCTGCTCGACGCCCGGCTTGACCCGGAAAAAGCCCTCGACGGTGCGCTCGCCGGTGCAGAAAGGCTGGTCGTTGGCGTCGACGTCGGAGGTCAGCAGGTCGGCCGCCTCGGCATCGGTACGGGCCACCAGGATGGTCGGGGTGCCCATGACGTCGGCCGCCAGGCGGGCCGCGTTCAGCTTCTCGACGGCTTCGCGGGACGGCACCAGCACCTTGCCGCCCATGTGGCCGCACTTCTTGACAGAAGCGAGCTGGTCTTCGAAGTGGACGCCGGCGGCGCCCGCCTCGATCATCGACTTCATCAATTCGAAGGCGTTCAGCACGCCGCCGAAACCGGCTTCGGCATCGGCCACGATCGGTGCGAAGTAATCGATGTCGTCCTTGCCTTCCGACCACTGGATCTGGTCGGCACGCTGGAAGGCATTATTGATGCGCTTGACGACCATCGGCACCGAGTTGGCCGGATACAGCGACTGGTCCGGATACATCTCGCCGGCCAGGTTGGCATCGCCCGCCACCTGCCAGCCGGACAGGTAGATCGCCTTCAGGCCGGCTTTCACCTGCTGCATGGCCTGGTTGCCGGTCAGCGCGCCCAGGGCGTTGACGTAAGGCTCGTTATTGATCAGGTCCCACAGCTTCTCGGCGCCGCGGCGCGCCAGCGTGTGATCGATCTGCACCGAGCCGCGCAGGCGGACGACGTCCTCGGCCGTGTAATTGCGGACCACATTCTTCCAGCGCGGATTGGTCTCCCATTCCTGCTTGAGGGCGGCGATTTGCTGTTCACGAGTTGCCATGCTGTTCTCCCGATGATGAATGATGAAAGCTGAGTTGGTAGGAAGCTTCGTTACCGATATCTTAGGCCTGCTTGTGCGCAGCACCAATAGTCTTATATAAGACACAGGATTATTTTTATTTCCTTATTTATCAACCTCTTATATATTCAATTTCATGATACGAAAACAAATTTCTCAGAATGGAAGCTGGTGAGCCTGTATTTTTTGTGCAATTTTCATATCCGCGAACAGGATTTCGTATCATGAAAAATCGGTGTCGAACATGGGCAGCGGCAGCCAGACCGGCAGCGGTTCGTCGACCACGCCGGCCCCGGTACCGGAACCGCAAAGCATCGCCCTGCTGCAGCCTTTAATTTCCCGTCAATATATTTGTTACATAGGCTGAGTTAGCTGATTAACAGAGACCATCGCCCACTCCCCCTACGCTGGGTTCGCGGACTCATCCGTACCGCCGGCCCGTTCGCAGGACGCGAAGTGCCGGCACCCGCGATACAAGGCAAAGGAGAAAGTAAGTGAATACGCTCCGAAAGACGCTGCTTTCATCACTGCTGGCGCTGGGCGCCGTCGCCTCGGCCCAGGCCGGGACGCTGGAATACCAGGGCGTCACCTTCACGTCGTCCTGGACGGACAAGGTGCTGACCCTCGAAATCGACGCCGCCCACCGCACCGGAGACTGGGCCAGCGCCACCACCATCGGCGCCCTGCAACTGAAGGACATCGGCCGCTTCGACAACGTGACCCTGACCTCGGCCCCCGGCGGCGCGGCCAGCTGGACGCTGTCGAGCAACGAGCTGAACGCGAACGGCTGCGGCGGCGGCGCCCATATCGGCGCCAGCCTGTGCTTCTCGGGCGACCGCGTCGCGCTGTCGGACGACATGGTCTTCAAGTTCACTTTCAACGGCGGCGCCACCGACTTTTCCTCGCCTCACGTGAAGGTCAACTTCTACGGCGGCGATGGCGGCCGCAAGGTCGGCAGCCTGCTGTCGGAGAATATTCCGCTGGCGCCGGTGCCGGAGCCGCAGACCTACGCGATGATGCTGGGTGGCTTGGCGGTGATGGGGGCGATGGCGCGGCGGCGCAGGACCAGGCGTTAAGGTCAACTTGGGTTCCCGCCTTCGCGGGAACGACGGTGCAAGCGCCAACAAAAAAAAGCCCTGCCCGGTTACCCGGACAAGGCATATTCACATCCTGCGCAGCAGATTACTTGGCCAGCTCCACCGTCGGCTCCTCGCCGAAGGTCAGCTCGCTGCCGTTGACGCCCACGTGGATCGTGTCCTTCGGCCCGAAGCGGCCGGACAGGATCGCCTTCGACAGCGGATTCTCGATCTGCTGCTGGATCGCGCGCTTGAGCGGACGGGCGCCGTACACCGGGTCGAAGCCGGCTTCCGCGATCTTCTGCAGGGCGGCCTCGCTGATGTCCAGGCGCATCTCCATCTTCTCGAGGCGCTGTTCCAGGCCGGCCAGCTGGATCCTGGCGATCGCACCGATGTTCTTCTCGTCGAGGGCGTGGAAGACCACGATCTCGTCGATCCGGTTGATGAACTCGGGGCGGAAATGTCCGCGCACCTCGGCCATCACGGCCAGCTTGACCACCGCCGGCTCGTCGGTGTCCATCGACTGGATCTTGTTCGAACCCAGGTTGGAGGTCATCACGATGACGGTGTTCTTGAAGTCCACCGTGCGGCCCTGGCCATCGGTCATGCGGCCGTCGTCGAGCGCCTGCAGCAGGACGTTGAACACGTCCGGGTGGGCCTTCTCGATCTCGTCGAGCAGGATCACGCTGTAGGGCTTGCGGCGCACGGCTTCGGTCAGGTAGCCGCCCTCTTCATAGCCGACATAGCCCGGCGGCGCACCGATCAGGCGGGCCACCGAATGCTTCTCCATGAACTCGCTCATGTCGATGCGGATCAGCGAGTCCTCGGTATCGAAGAGGAAGGCGGCCAGTGCCTTGCACAGCTCGGTCTTGCCGACGCCGGTCGGGCCCAGGAACATGAAGGAGCCGTAGGGACGGTTGGGGTCGGCCAGGCCGGCGCGCGAACGGCGGATCGCATCGGACACGGCTTCGATCGCCTCGTCCTGGCCGACCACGCGCTCGTGCAGCTTCTCTTCGATGTGCAGCAGCTTGTCGCGTTCGCCCTGCATCATGCGCGCCACCGGGATGCCGGTCGCGCGCGAGACCACTTCCGCGATCTCCTCGGCGCCAACTTGCGTGCGCAGCAGGCGCGGCTTGTCGGCATCGGCCTCGGCTTTTTCGCCGGCGGCTTCCGCTTCCTTCAGCTGGCGCTCCAGCTCGGGCAGGCGGCCGTACTGCAGCTCGGACACCTTCTGCCAGTTGCTCTGGCGCTTGGCTTCCTCCATCTGCAGGCGGATCTGCTCGATCTCTTCCTTGATGTGGGTCGTGCCCTGCACCGCGGCTTTCTCGGCCTTGAGGATTTCCTCGTAATCGTTGTACTCGCGCTCCAGGCGGGCGATCTCGTCGTTGATCAGCTCGAGGCGGCGCTGCGAAGCCTCGTCGGTTTCCTTCTTGACGGCTTCGCGCTCGATCTTCAGCTGAATCAGGCGGCGGTCCAGCTTGTCCATCACTTCAGGCTTGGAGTCGATCTCGATCTTGATCTTGGATGCGGCTTCGTCGATCAGGTCGATCGCCTTGTCGGGCAGGAAGCGGTCGGTGATGTAGCGGTGCGACAACTCGGCCGCGGCGATGATCGCCGGGTCGGTGATCTCGACCTTGTGGTGCAGCTCGTACTTTTCCTGCAGGCCGCGCAGGATGGCGATGGTCGCCTCCACGCTCGGCTCCTCGACCATGATCTTCTGGAAGCGGCGCTCCAGCGCGGCGTCCTTCTCGACGTACTTGCGGTACTCGTCCAGGGTGGTCGCGCCGATGCAGTGCAGCTCGCCGCGCGCCAGCGCCGGCTTCAGCATATTGCCCGCATCCATCGCGCCCTCGGCCTTGCCGGCGCCGACCATGGTGTGGATCTCGTCGATGAAGACGATGGTCATGCCCTCGTCATGCGCGAGTTCCTTCAGCACGGACTTCAGGCGTTCCTCGAATTCACCGCGGAACTTGGCGCCCGCCAGCAGGGCCGCCATGTCGAGCGACAGCACGCGCTTGCCCTTCAGCGAATCCGGCACTTCGCCGTTCACGATGCGCTGGGCCAGGCCCTCGACGATGGCGGTCTTGCCAACGCCAGGTTCGCCGATCAGCACTGGATTGTTCTTGGTACGGCGCTGCAGCACCTGGATCGCGCGGCGGATCTCGTCGTCGCGGCCGATCACCGGGTCGAGCTTGCCCAGGCGGGCGCGCTCGGTCAGGTCGAGCGTGTATTTCTTCAGTGCTTCACGCTGGCCTTCGGCATCCTGCGAGTTCACCGAGGCGTCGCCTCCGCGCACGGCGGCGATCGCCGATTCGAGGGCTTTCCTCGCCAGGCCGTGCTCGCGCGCCAGGCGGCCGGCGTCGGACTTGTCCTCGGTCAGCGCCAGCAGCACCATTTCGCTCGACAGGAACTGGTCGCCGCGCTTCTGCGATTCGCGGTCGGCGAGGTTCAGCAGCTGCACCAGTTCGCGCCCGACCTGGACGTCGCCGCCCGTGCCGGACACTTTCGGCAGGCGCTCCAGCAGCCCGCGCAGGGCGTTCGCCAGCGCGCCGACGTTCACGCCGGCGCGCTGCAGCAGCGAGCGCGCACTGCCGTCGTCCTGGTTCAACAGGGCGCTCAGCAGGTGCGCCGGTTCGATGTACTGATTGTCGTTGCCGACCGCCAGGCTCTGGGCATCCGCCAGCGCTTCCTGAAGCTTGGTCGTCAATTTGTCTTGCCGCATATTCTTATCCCCTAGTGGTTGGGTTGGTATTCATAATGGAACCAAGTTAGGGATGAGGCAATGGTTTTTCAAGATGCGAAAAAGCCGGCATCGACGCCGGCTTTTCCGATCCCTGCCGGCGGGCGTTCAATCGGCGATGCGGACTTCCGGTCGTGCCGGGACGGCAGCCAGGTCGCGCACGTTCTTCTGCACGATCAGCGCGCCCCATGAGGCGCCGACGAAAGCATTGCTCGGACGTGCAGGTAATGGCTGGTGCATGATGTCCTCCGGTCAAAGAAAGTATTAACTTTGCCAGATTGCAATACAGGCACATTGAGCGCAAGCACTGCGCGCGCGGTATCAGGCGATGGCACGCCAGGTAGCAAATCCCGCGATACAGCAGCCAATCGAACCCAGCAAGTGCACAGCCGAGTGCGCCAGCGCCCAGCCGTAGTAGCCGCGCTGGAGTAGCACCATCGCCTCGCCGGAAAAGCTGGAAAAGGTGGTCAGGCCGCCGAGGAAGCCGGTAATCGCGAACAGCCGCCACTCCGGCGACAGCCCCGGATAGCTGCCGAAGAAGCCCAGCAGCAGGCCGATCAGGTAGCCGCCGACCAGGTTGGCGGCCAGGGTGCCAAGCTGTATGTGTGAGTGCAATTGCCCAAGGAAAATAGTCAGCCCCCACCGCAACCAGGCGCCCAGTGCGGCGCCAAGACCAACCGCCACCCAGCTCATCGGTCAGCCCACTTCGCTTTGGCGGCGTCGTCGCTGACGCGCGCATCGACCCAGCGCGCACCCTCGGGCGTCTGTTCCTTCTTCCAGAACGGCGCTTCGGTCTTCAGGTAATCCATGATGAATTCGCAGGCGGCAAACGCTTCGCCGCGGTGGGCGCTGCTGACCGCCACCAGCACGATCTGCTCCAGCGGCAGCATCGGGCCGACGCGGTGCACGACCAGCGCGCCGTACAGGGTCCAGCGCGCCCGCGCCTGCGCGACGATCTCCTGCAGCGCGCGTTCGGTCATCTCCGGATAGTGTTCGAGCTCCAGCTCGGCCACCCGGGCGCCGTCGTTCAGGTCACGCACGGTGCCCACAAAAGTCACCACGGCGCCGATGCGCGGATCGCCCGCGCGCAGGCGGGCCACCTCCGCGCCGAGGTCGAAATCTTCACGCTGTACCCTGACCTCGTTGAACAACGCCGCCGTCATTTGCCCTCCCGGGCCAGGCGCAGGAACAGCTGTTCGATGCGCGACGCGGTGCGGGCGTCGAGCAGGGCCGGCAGCGCGGCCAGTTCGTGCAGCTGGCTGCCTGCGCCGCTGTCTTTCTGCCCGCCCTTGTGGCCGGACTTCAGCGAGGACTGCAGCACCTCGACCTGCAGTTTGAGGCGTTCGCGGGCGAACTCCGCACCGCTGTCGATGCCGGCGCGGATCTCGGCGCGCAGCAGGTCGTGCAGCAGCTTGTCGCGGTTGCGTTCCAGCAACTGGCCGTAGGTTTCGCGCCCCTCATGCATCGCGCGCAAGGCGGCGTCGAAGCGGTTGCGCAGCGTGCGCTCCATATCGGCGTCGAGCGGCGGCAAAGCGTTCCAGCGCGCTTCCCAGTCGCTCTCCGCCGCACCCTCACCTGCCACGGCATGTTCCAGCTCCTGCACCAGGCGCAGCCTGTCGCGCAGCTGGCCGGCCTGGGCTACACCGGCGGCGCGGCGGGCGGCTTCGAGCTTCTGCTGCACCTGCGCCACTGCCGCGTGGTAGCGCTTCTCGACCCGCGCCTCATGGGCGCGCGGCACCGGGCCGATCGCCTGCCATTCGGCCGCGGCATCGCGCAGCAGCTTGCCGGCGGTGGCCGGCGTGACGTCGGTGGCGGCCGCTTCCAGGCGCACGCTGATCGCTTCCTTGGCCGCCTCGTGGGCACGGCGTTCGATGTCCGCCTCGTGCATGCTGTCCTTGCGGCGCCGGAACACTTCGTCGCAGACGGAGCGGAAGCGCTGCCACAGCGCCTGCTCGCTCTTGCGTTCGAGCGGCAAGGTGCGCGCATGCTCCTGCCAGCGCTGCTGCAGGGCGCGCATGATGTCGATCGCGTGGCGGTCGTGCGGGTCGATCGCGGCGGCTTCCTCGATGATCGCCTCGCGGGTCGCCATCTCGCCCTTGCGCTGCTCTTCAAGCGGTCCCTGCAGGGTATTCAGGGCATCGGTGAACAGGGCGTCGAGGCGTTTCTTGTCCTTGCGGTCGATGGCGCCCAGGTGGCTCCAGGCCAGGCGCAGGCGCTGCACGGTGCCGGCCACGTGTTTCCACTCGGCCTCGCCGGACTGCAGGCGTCCGATCTCGGCATTCGCCTCGTCGATCAGGGCCTGGCCGCGCGCGGCGTTGGCGTGACGCTCGTCGGCGAGGTGGCGGAAGTGGGCCGCCGCCGGCGCATAAGCCGCGGTGCAGGCGGCGTCGAAGCGCTCCCACAGGCTTTTCGGGGCGGCGCCGGACAGGCTGTCGAGGGCTTTCCAGCGCTCGCGCATGCTGCCGACCTTCTTCGCCAGTTCGCTCATCGCCAGGTTTTGCGTCGGCAAGGCTTCCACGGTCTTGATCAGTTCTTCGCGCGACACATTGCCGCCCCAGCGCGCCCAGTCGGACAAGCGCTTGAGTTCGGCCCGCACATGGGCCAGGCGGTCGGACTGGGCCGGCGTCAAGCGCATGCCCTTCTCACGCGCTTCCTTCAGCGACTTGTCGAGCTCGGCCGCCGTGCCCAGCGAACCCTGCTGCAGGGCTGCCTCCATCGCATCCATGATGTCGAGGAAATGCTGATCGGCGCCACGACTGCGGCCCGGCTCTTTCGCTTCTTTCGGTTTGGGAGATTCCTTGGGCTCGCGCGGCTTGCGCGCTTCCGGCTGCGGCAGGCTCGCCAGCAGGGCGTCGAAGCGCTGCTGCAGCGCGGCCGCGGCCTCGCGGTGGGCCGGCTGCGCCAGTTGAGGCAGGCGATGCCATTCCTTGCGCAACGCGTCGGCGTTCAGTTCGGTCACCGGCCTGGCCTGCTGCTCGGTAATGAAGGTTTCACGCGCCGCCAGCGCGGCCCGGCCGGCTTCGATTTCATGCAGGCTGGCCTGCAGCTTCTGGGCCTCGAGGCCGAATTCGGCCACCAGGCTGCGCGGCAGCGAGGGATGTTCGGCTGCCTGCAGGGCTTCGGCCTGCTCCCGGGTCAGGGCTTCCAGGCGGGCGGCCAGTTCGTCCGACGACAGCGGCTCGCCCGGCAGCCGGCGCAGCGCGGCCAGGCGGTCGATCATGGCGCGCTGCAACTGCACCTGGGCTTCCAGGCGCTGGGCCAGCGCGGCGCGCACGCCGGCAAATTCTTCCTGCAGCTCCGGGGCGGCGATGACCGTCCATTTGCGGTCGAGGTCGGCAACATGGTTGGGTGTCAGCAACTCGTCCTTGAGCAGTCCGCGCGCCTGCTCCAGCGTCGCTTCGCCGCGCCGCCGTTCCGACTCGCGATGCCGGTGGGCATCCAGGCGCGATTGCATCAGCTTGGCAACCCGGCGGTCGGTATTGCGCATCGCCGTATGGACGCGCTCCAGCAACTCGGGGCCATGGACGAATTCGGCCGCGGCCAGGCGCAGCTCGGAAAATTCGCATTGGAGGATGAATTCCACCGCGGCGGCCTCGTCGCCCTGGATCCGGCTCAGCTTTTCGGCCTGCAGCGCGCGCTGCGGGGCCGCATTGGAGCCCGACCCCGAGGAGGCCGCCTGTTCCGGTTGCGCCCCCTGTCCAGCCGGCTTGTCGCCGGGCTTGTTGTCGCCCGGCCGCTTGAATAGGAACTCGAACATGATGAAATCGCACTTCCAAAATCGCCATCATAACAAAACCCTGATGGCCTCGCGCCACCGGACTGGCGCGTGCGGTCCGCCGCCCGGCCAGGCTTCAGTGCAGCAGCGACAGCATGGCGTGGCGCCGCCCGAATTCCGGCCCCGGCCCGTCGTGTCCATGCCCGTGCGGCTCGTACAGGGGATGGCGGGCTTCCACCGCCTCCGGCCGTCCGCGTCCGCGTCCGTGCCTGACCTCCCCGCGACGCTCGCGGGCGACGGCGTCGTGGGCCAGCATCTGGTTGGCGATCGCGAACCAGGCCTCGCCGCGCACCAGGCTGCGCGCCAGCGGGAACAGTTCGTGTTCCTCGCGCTCGAGGCGGCAGCGCAGGGCCGCGATGCAGCGCTCGACGGCTTCGCAAAAGCCGCCGCGGTCGACACCGCGCGCGCCGGCGTCGACGCAGCCTTCGGCCGCCGCCAGCGAGTCGATGGCGGCCTGGCTGAGCTGTTCGAGGTCGAGCAGCAGGCCGTCGGCGGCCTCGGTGGCGCGGCGCAGGGCCGGCACCAGGAACTTGTCCAGCTTGCGCCAGTGGCAATCGTCCACCACCTGGCGCAGCCCGGCGCACAACCGGGCCGTCTGGGAGGGTATGAGGATGCCGTCATCGTCCGGCAGGGAATGCAGCTCGCGCGCAAGCGACTGCAGCGCCGAGCGAACGGTGGTCTGCTCCACGGACAAGGCAACGAGGGTGTAAGTTGACGTCAGCATTCGGTCTCCGCTCAGTTTTTCGCCGACACAAAGCTCAGCCTGACCGGCAAGGTCGAGCAGGAAGCTTCGATGGGAGGCGTATGTTTTGAACAGGCCTGCAGGAAGGGGGGTCCCCGTATCGTTGTTCATCGGCCTGAAAGAGCACCTAGTGTACGGACGGGTTTTGGAGGCGGGTTTGATCTGGCTCAAACGGCACCCGCCTCTGAACAGCACGGCAGGAAGACTTCAGGCAGCGATACTCTCGGGCAAGAAAAATATCGCGCGCAGCTGCGCCGCCACCTCGTCGGGATCGCTGCGCCCCACCTCGACCGCCGGACAGCCATGCCAGCGTGCGCAGCGCGCCACCGCGGCAGCCAGGTCGCGCAGCAGGCGCTCGCTCGGCCGCACGCCGGGCTCCAGCGCCACCGATTTCAGTTCGAACACGCCGGCCGCGCGGTGCGCCTTGGCGTCGATGCGCCCGATGAGCTGGCCGCGGCGCAGCACCGGCAGCGTGAAATAGCCGTACTGCCGCTTCTCCGCCGGGGTGTAGCACTCGAGACGGTAGTCGAAGCCGAACAGTTCCAGCGCGCGGCGGCGGTCCCAGACGATGGGGTCGAAGGGCGACAGCAAGGTGGTCACGGTCGGATTCAGGCGCCCCGCCGCAGCCTCCTCCAGCAGCGCCGCATGGTCGGGATGCACGAACACCGGATCCTTCCAGCCATCGACGCGGGCGCGCAGCAGCAGGCCCTCGTCCGCCAGCGCCTGCGGCGCCACGTGCGGCGCGCGGGTGCGGTGGTAATCCGGGACCCAGGCCGCCCTGGCCAGCCCCAGCGCCTTCACCGCGCGCAGCACGAATTCGCGCCTGACTTCTTCGATGGCGGGCGCGCGGCTGTCGTCCCAGCCGGGCAGCACGCGCTCGGCCAGGTCGTAGACGCGATGGAAATTCTGGCGCCGCGCCACCATCACCTTGCCGGCTGTGAACAGGGCTTCCAGCGATCGCTTCTCGGGCTTCCACTCCCACCAGCCGCCGCTCTTGCCGTCCGTGCGCTCGAAGTCGGCCGCCCGCGTCGCGCCATTGAGGCGGATGTGCTCGAGTACCCTGTCGACCTGCTCGGCATGCCCCTTCATCCAGGACGCGCCGGACTTCCAGCCCATCGAATGCGGGTCGAGCATCCGGTGGCGGTACAGGCCATAATCCTCGATCGGAACGAAGCAGGCTTCGTGGGCCCAGTATTCGAACAGTTTGCCTTCGGCCAGCAAGGTTTCGAGCCAGACCGGATCGTAGTCGCCCAGGCGGCTCCACAGCACCAGGTAGGGGCTGCGCGCGACCACGCTGATGGTGTCGATCTGCAGCACGCCCATGCGGCGGATGGCGGCCAGCACGTCGTCCCTGGTGGCGCGGGCGCGGCGGGGCTGCAGCATGGCCTGGGCCGCGAGGTGTAGGGCGCGCGCGGCGCCGATGCCAAGAGTAAGTTCGCTCATTCGCCCATTTTATTTGAGCTATTGCCATGTTGCTCATCCGTCGTAGAACTTTTGTCAGCGCCACACTGTCTGCGCTATAGTGAGCGCCCTGGCTCACCCACCTTCCTGTAAGACATCCATGCGGCTGCTGCACACTTCCGACTGGCACCTCGGCCAGACCCTGCACAACTTCGACCGGACCTACGAACACCAGCGCTTCCTCGACTGGCTGCTCGACACCATCGTCGCCGAGCAGGTGGATGCCTTGCTGATCGCGGGCGACATCTTCGACAACTCGAACCCGTCGGCCGCCTCGCAGCGCCAGCTCTACCGCTTCCTGCAGCAGGCGCGCGCCAAGTCGCCGCAGCTCGACATCGTCATCATCGCCGGCAACCACGATTCGCCGGGCCGCCTGGAAGCGCCCGGTCCCCTGCTCGAGGCCCATGGCACCAGGGTGGTCGGCCACGTGCTGCGCGATGCCGAAGGCAGCATCGACGTCGAGCGCATGGTGGTGCCGCTGACCGGCCGCGATGGCGCGGTCAAGGCCTGGTGCGTGGCGATCCCCTTCCTGCGTCCGGGCGACGTGCCGCGCATCGAGGCCGCCGAGCGCGAAGGCGACAATCCTGCCGTCGACGCCTACCTGTCCGGCATCGCCCTGCTCTACCAGCGGGCCTATGAGCTGGCGCGCAGCCGCTGTTCGAACGGCGAGGCCATCCTGGCGATGGGCCACTGCCACATGACCGGCGGCGATTCCTCGCCGGATTCCGAGCGCCGCATCCTGATCGGCGGCACCGAAGCCCTGCCCGCGTCCATGTTCGACCCCAGCATCGCCTACGCCGCCCTGGGCCACCTGCACCTGGCGCAGAAGGTCGGCAAGCAGGACCACCTGCGCTACTGCGGCAGCCCGCTGCCGCTCTCCTTCGCCGAAATCGGCTACCAGCACCAGGTGCTGCGCATCGACCTCGACGGCGGCAGGACCAAGGACATCGTGCCGCTGCCGGTGCCGCGCGCGGTCGAACTGCTGCGCGTGCCGGCCCAGCCGGCGCCCCTGAAACAGGTGATCGCGGAACTGGTCGGCCTCGACCTGCCCGAGCTTCCGCTGCACGAACAGCCCTACCTGGAAGTCCGCGTGCTGCTGGACGGTCCCGAACCCAGCCTGCGCGCCCAGGTCGAGGCGGCACTGGAAGGCAAGCCGGTGCGCCTGGCGAAGATCGAGCCGACCCGCAAGGTCGTCACCGCCGCCGGCATCGACGCCGCCCTCAGCCTCGACCAGCTGGCCCAGCTGCAGCCGGACGACATCTTCAGGCGGCTATGGCAGCAGCGCTTCGGCGACGATGCGCCGGCCGACCAGCTGGCCGCCTTCGCCGAACTGCTCGGTGCCGACGGCCTGGAGGGCGCATGAAGATCCTGCGCATCGGCGGCAAGAACCTGGCCTCGCTGGCCGGCGAATTCGAGGTCGACTTCGACAGGGAACCGCTGGCATCGAGCGGCCTGTTCGCGATCAGCGGCCCGACCGGCGCCGGCAAGAGCACCCTGCTGGACGCCCTCTGCCTGGCCCTGTACGACGCCACGCCGCGCCTGATCAAGGGCCCGCGCGCCGGCAACTTCCTGCCCGACGTCGGCGATGACGTGCTGTCGGTGCAGGACCGCCGGACACTCCTTCGCCGCGGCACCGCCGAAGCCTATGCCGAAGTCGACTTCGTCGGCAACGACGAGGGCCGCTACCGCGCGCGCTGGAGCGTGCGCCGTTCGCGCAACCGCGCCGCCGGCGCCCTGCAGCCCGTCGCCATGAGCCTGCAGCGCCTGCCGGACCTGCAGCCGGTCGGCGGCACCAAGACCGAGGTGCTGGGCGAGATCGAGCGCCGCATCGGCCTCTCCTTCGAACAGTTCACGCGCTCGGTGCTGCTGGCCCAGAACGAGTTCTCGGCATTCCTGCGCACCGACGAGAACGAGCGCGGCGAACTGCTCGAGACCCTGACCGGCAGCACGGTCTACGGCGAGATCTCGCGCCGCGCCTTCGAACGCTGGCGCCAGGAACAGGAAGCGATGCGCCGGCTGAGCTCGCGCCTGCAGGACCAGGCCCCGCTGGCGCCCGCGGAGCGCGAAGCCCTCGAAGAGCAGCATGCCCAGGCCAGCCAGCAACTGGCCGACGTCGACATGCGCCGCGCCGCACTGGAAGAACACCTGCGCTGGCACCAGGAGCTGGCGCGCCTGAAAACCGCGGAGACCGCCGCCGACGGCCTGCTCGCCGCCGCAAACGCCGAGCTGGATGCGGCGGGCGAGCGGCGCCGGCGCCTGGCCACGCTGGACGCGGTGCAGCCGGCGCGCCCGCTGATGGCCGACCTGGCGCGCCTGGCCGACGAGCAGCGCCAGGCCCAGTCCCAGYTGGCGGCCGGCGAACAGGAACTGGCGCGTGCGCTGACGGCCCAGCAGGAAGCCTTGCGCGGCCAGATGGAAGCCGAACGCAAGCTGGAAGCGGCCGAGGATGCCCAGCGCGCCGCCGCGCCGCAACTGGACCGCGCCAAGGCCCTGGACGCGACCCTGGACACCCTGGTGCCGGCCCACGCCAAGGCGCGCTCGGCGCATGAGGAAGCGGTCGCCGAAGCGCAGAAGGCCGAAGCGGCGCGCCAGGCCAAGACCCAGGAACTGGCCGCCGCCCGCCAGGCCCTGCAGGACACCTCCGCCTGGCTCGAAGCCCAGCACCGGCTGGAAGGCCTGGCCGGCCAGTGGACGCGCTGGGAACAGCGCCTTGCCCAGGCCGAGGATGCCGCGCGCCTCGATGCGCAATCCGCGACCGCGCTGCAGGAAGCCAGGGCCGGTGCCGAACAGGCCGCCGGCGCCGCCCAGCGCACCGCCGTCGCGCTCGAGGCCGCGACCGCGCTGCTGGCCACCCGCGACGCCGCGCGCCGCACGGCCGCCGAGGAACTGGCCGCGATCGACGCCGATGCCCTGCGCGAGGAACGCCGCCGCCTGGACGCGCGCCGCGAGCGCCTGGCATCGCTGGAACAGACCTGGAATGCGCTGGGCAGCGCCCGCCAGCGCCTGACCGAACTCGATGCCGGCTCGCAGCAGGCCAATCAGGCCCGCGCCGCCGCCCGGGAAGCGCTGGACGCCGCGCGCGCATCCGGCATCGCCCTCGACGCCCAGGTGGGCCAGGCCGAGCGCCTGCTGAAGGGCGCCCAGCTGGCCTGCGCCGACGGCGTCGAGAGCCTGCGCGCGACCCTGGTCGACGGCGATCCCTGCCCGGTCTGCGGCGCCGAGGACCACCCCTACCGCCACCAGGACGAGCGCCTGCACGCGGTGCTGGCGAACCTGTCCGAGGAACTCGCCGTGCGCCGCCGCGAGCAGCGCGACAACCTGAACCTGCAGGCCGAACAGCGCGCCGCCTTCGAGGCCGCCGGCGACAGGATCGCGCAGCTCGGCCGCGAACGCGAAGGCCTCGCCGCCAGCGTCGCCCAGCTGGAAGAAGAATGGCGCGACAGCGCATTGGCCGCGGAGGCGCCGGAAACGGTCCGCAGCGCCTGGTTTGCCGAGCAGTCGACCCGGCTGCGCGCCGATTTCCAGGTGCTGGAAGCACGCGACCAGGCGCTCGGCCGGGCGCGGCTGGCGCGCGACGCCGCCCAGCAGGCCTGGGACCAGACCAATGCCGAGCATGCCCGGCAACTCGCGGCGGCGCAGCAGGCCCAGGGCCAGCTGGCGAAGCTGGATGCCGACATCGCCGGCCTGGCCGCGCGGCGCGAAGCCGCGGCCGGCAGCTTGTCCGCCCTGCTGGCGGAACTCGATCCGGTATTCAGCGAGGCCTGCGGCGACGGCTGGCAGGACCAGTGGCGCCGCGATCCGGCTGGCTGGCGCAAGGCGCGTGCGGCCCAGGCCGGGGAATGGCTGGAGCGCTCGAACCATCGCTCGCGGCTCACCGCCGGCATCGAGACCCTCGCCGCCGGACAGGCGGGACTGGAGGAACGCGCGGCGCAAGCCCTGCGCCAGCGCGACGCCACGCGCCAGGACTTCGAACGCATCGACTCCGCACTGCGCGAACGCCGCCAGGAACGCGCCCTGCTCTTCGACGGCCGCAAGGCGCTCGAGGTCGAGCAGTCCCTGGCCGCCGCGGTGACGGCGGCGCGCCAGTCGCTGGCGGCCTGCCAGGCGGCCAGCCTGCAGGCGGCCCAGCTCGAGGCGCGGGTGCGCGCCACCCAGACCCAGGCCTTGGGCCGCATCGCCGACCTGCAGGGCGCTTCAAGCGATGCCGCCACCCGCCTGGCGCAGTGGATCGAGGACTTCGCCGGCAGCAGCCCCGAACTGGAGCCGGTGGAGAACGAACAGCAGCTGGCCGCCCTGCTGGCGGTGGGCAGCGCCCGCATCGCCCAGGAGCGCGCCGCCCTGCTCGAACTGGACAGCCGCGCGCGCCAGGCAGCCGCGGTGCTGGCCGAGCGGCGCAGCCAGCGCGAGCAGCACCAGGGCCAGCGGGCCGCCCTGCCCGCGGCGGCCATGCCCGATGCGGCCGAAGCCCCGCCGGATGCCGAGGCGCTGGCGCGCCTGCTCGACGGCGTGCAGGCCGAGCGCCGCGCCGTCCACGAAACGGCCGCCGGCCTGGCGGTGCGCATCCGCGAGGACGAGCAGCGCCGCGCACGCGCGCAGTCGATGATGGCCGAGATCGAACGCCAGCGCGCCATCGAGGAACGCTGGGCCAGGATGGCGGAGCTGATCGGCTCGGCCGACGGCAAGAAATTCCGCAACTACGCCCAGCAGTTCACGCTCGACGTCCTGCTCGGCTACGCCAACATCCACCTGTCCCAGCTGGCGCGCCGCTACCGCCTGGAGCGCGTCGCCAGCCAGGCCGGCCCCTCGCTGGCGCTGATGGTGCGCGACCAGGACATGGGCGGCGAGATCCGCTCGGTGAACTCGCTGTCCGGCGGCGAATCCTTCCTGGTCTCGCTGGCCCTGGCGCTGGGCCTGGCCTCGCTGTCGTCGAACCGGGTGAAGGTGGAATCGCTGTTCATCGACGAAGGCTTCGGCAGCCTGGACAGCGATACGCTCGGCGTGGCCATGGATGCGCTGGACACCCTGCAATCGCAGGGCCGCAAGGTGGGCGTGATCTCGCACGTGCAGGAGATGACGGAGCGGATTTCGACCAAGGTGCTGGTGCGGCCGGCTGGCGGGGGTAGCAGCGCAGTCACCGTGCAATGAGGTGTGCAATGAGCGGTGCTAAAATGCGCCACTTTCCTGAGCACGTCGTTCCCGCGAAGGCGGGAACGACGTGCTCAAAGCTAACAATCGAGTCCTTAATCCATCATGTCCAAACCCGCCCGCTTCCTGACCTTCAAGTGCGCCAAATGCGCCAAGCCGGTCAAGGTCACCCTGCAGAAAGTCTCGGCCTGCTCGCATATCCAGCCCTACCAGGGCATCTGCGAATGCGGCGAGATCAAGCGCCACGCCACCGGCAATCCGGATGCCGTGAAGTCCTACGTCGAGTCGAACGAACTCCACTGGCACCATCACCACTGATCGGCCGCCCTTGAACAACGAACGCATCCACTGGATCGAAAACGGCGAAGAGCGGCAGGCAGCGTGGCGCTCGGAGAGCGGCTGGCCGGCGCCGAAGAAGGTCGTGCTGGCCGACGACACCATGAACGCCGACACCGCCTACCGCCTGGCGCTCGAAGGCACCGGCCTGCTGTGGCGCGGCGACTTCCAGAATGCGCGCCAGCTGCTGCAGGCGCTGGTGCGCCGCATCGAGCACAAGGGCAGCCGCAACAAGAGCTCCAAAGCGCGCGCCAAGGCCGCCGCCAAGCCGGCGACGCTCACCGAACAGTTCCACCGCCACCGCCTGGCCCAGCTGCAGCGCGCCCGCACCCTGGCGATGCTGCTGATTCCCTTCGAGGCCGATTATTCGATCCCGCTGCGCCGCGCGCCCGATGTGGTCGAGGCCTGCCTTGAAGCTTATGGCGCCGGCAGTGAAGCCTTCGTCGCCTCGCTGCGCGAACTGCTGGGCGTGATCGGCGCCCACGAATGGCGCAGGAAGGGCGTGTTCATCCCGGCCCTCGACGAGCGCATCCATCCCTGGTACGGCGTGTTCTCGCCGGTGCGCGGCGAATACGTCGAGCTGGTCGCGCAGGCGCCCCTGCCGGCGGGTGCGACGCTGGCCTTCGACATCGGCGCCGGTACCGGCGTGCTGTCGGCGGTGCTGGCGCATCGCGGCCTGCAGGGCGTGATCGCGACCGACATGGACGAGCGCGCGCTCGGCTGCGCGCGCGCCAACGTCGAGCGCCTGGGCCTGCAGGGCCAGGTCGAGGTGGTGAAGGCCGACCTGTTTCCGCAGGGCCGCGCCAAGCTGGTGGTGTGCAATCCGCCCTGGCTGCCGGGCAAGCCGAGTTCCTCGATCGAGTACGCGGTCTACGATCCGGACAGCCGCATGCTGCGCGGCTTCCTGGCGGGCCTGAAGGAGCACCTGCTCGAAGGCGGCGAAGGCTGGCTGATCCTGTCCGACCTGGCCGAGCACCTGGGCCTGCGTTCGCGCGAGCAGCTGCTGGGCTGGATCGCGGACGCCGGCCTGGCGGTCGCGGGCCGCCACGACATCCGCCCCGTGCACCCGAAGGCCAGCGATCCGGACGACCCGCTGGCGGCCGCGCGCATGCGCGAAGTGACCTCACTGTGGCGGATTTGCACTTCTGGCCCGGAAGCGATACAATAGCATTCTCAGACGCGGGGTGGAGCAGTCTGGCAGCTCGTCGGGCTCATAACCCGAAGGTCACAGGTTCAAATCCTGTCCCCGCAACCAAATACTGTACGACAGAAGCCCGACTCTTGAGCCGGGCTTTTGTTTTCTGGGCCAGCGCAGCGCATGAGAGACAAGAAAGACAACGCCACCTTCGACTTGCCGGGCTTCGAGCCGGCCGGCCCGGGCGAGGCCCTTGCTCCCGAACCCAAGCGCCCCGTCCCACGCAGCCGCCGCACCGCGCTCAAGCAGGAACAGATTCCGCTGATGGACCTGGGCGAGGTGGACGCCACCGGCCTGCCGGTCTGGAAGTCCGATCCGGATCTGGATCTGACCGGTTTGCCGGTTTGGAAGCCGGCGGCGTAAGCTACACACGCTGGCACGTCGCTCCCGCGAAAGCGGGAAGCCATTTCGGGCAGTGCCCGGAATGACGGTGCATACTTTGCCGTTCTAATTTTCGTCCTCATCACGCCACGGTCTTATGTCCGACACCTCCTTCGCCTCCCTCCAGCTAGCCGCCCCCTTCCTCGCCAACCTGACCCAGCTCGGCTACCACGACATGACCCCGGTCCAGGCCGCGACCCTGCCGCTGGCGCTGGCCGGGCGCGACCTGATCGCGCAGGCGAAGACCGGCAGCGGCAAGACCGCCGCCTTCGGCATCGGCATGCTGCTCAGGCTGAACCCGGCGCTGTTCGCGGTGCAGGGCCTGGTGATGTGCCCGACGCGCGAGCTGGCCGACCAGGTGGCGAACGAGCTGCGCCGGCTGGCGCGCGGGATCGGCAACGTGAAGGTCGTGGTGCTCACCGGCGGCGTGCCGATGCGGCCGCAGATCGCGACCCTGGAATTCGGCGCCCACATCGTGGTCGGCACCCCGGGCCGCATCCTCGATCACCTGGGCAAGGGCACCCTCGACCTGGCGCGCCTGCGCACCCTGGTGCTGGACGAAGCCGACCGGATGACCGACATGGGTTTCTACGACGACATCGCGGCCATCGTGCGCGCCTGTCCCTCGCATCGCCAGACCCTGCTGTTCTCGGCCACCTATCCGGACGATATCCGCGAAGCCACCGCGCGCTTCCTGAACCAGCCGGAAGAAGTGCTGGTCGAGAGCCGCCACGAACCCGTCCGCATCGCCCAGCGTTTCTATGAGATCGGCTTCGACGGCCGCCTGGAAGCGGCGGCGCGCCTGCTGGCCCACTTCCGCCCGGCGTCGGCCATCCTGTTCTGCAATACCAAGGCGCGCTGCCGCGAGCTGGCCGACTACCTGCGCGAGCAGGGCTGGTCGGCGCGCGCGCTGTACGGCGAGATGGAGCAGCGCGACCGCGACGAGACCCTGGCCCTGTTCGCCAACCGCAGCTGCGCGGTGCTGTGCGCCACCGATGTCGCCGCGCGCGGCATCGACGTCGCCGGCCTGGAAGCCGTGATCAACGTCGACGTCTCGAAGGATCCGGAAGTGCACGTGCACCGGATCGGCCGCACCGGACGCGCGGGCGAATCGGGCGAAGCCCTGACCCTCGCCGCGCCGAACGAAAGGAAATGGGTCAAGCTGATCGAGGAATACCAGCAGCTCGATGCCGAATGGCATCCGCTGGCCGAACTCGGCGACGACACCTACCCCGACGGTCCGGCGCCGATGATGACGCTCGCCATTGCCGGCGGCAAGAAGGACAAGCTGCGTCCCGGCGACCTGCTGGGCGCCCTCACCGGCGACGCCGGCCTCCACAAGGACCAGGTCGGCAAGATCCAGATCGGCGAATTCTTCAGCTACGTGGCGCTGGACCGCAGGATCGCCGAGGACGCTTTCGCGCGCCTGAATGGCGGCAATCCGCTCGGCCCGGAGTTCGGCACTGTCAAGGGCCGCAGCTTCAAGATGCGCTTTATCGAAGTGTAATGCGCGAAGTGTGATGCGTGAAGTCCGATACTGCTGAGTTGTAACCGGGCGTAACAGGCGCGCACGGTTGAGGGCAGCGCGGGGCATCGTCCGCGTAAATCTGGCATGATTTGCTACAAATATGGGTTAGCAAAATGACCAGAACACTCATCATCGGACCCGAGCAGCAGCGCCTCGAAGGCCGCACCGTCAGGGACATCGTCGAGCACGATCCCGCGCAGGTCAACGAGGTCTGGTGCCGCAAGATCTTCCGCCAGCTGCTGCAGTCGCTCGAACTGCAGTACGCGATGCGCATGCCGCACCGGGCGATCACTCCCGACACCGTTGTCTTCCACGACAACGGCGAGCCCTTGCTGATTCCCACCGAACTCGACGACGTCCAGGACGAAGCGGCCGACCTGACCGCGCTGGCGCGGGTGGTGCACTTCGCGATCACGCGCGAGCTGGCGCCCACCGGTCCGCTGCAAGGCCGCGCGCCGGAAGGCTACAGCGATTCCCTGATCACCGCGGTCGACCGCTGCATGTCGAGCGATCCTGCCGAACGCCCGCGCAGCATCGACGAGCTGCGCCACATCCTTGGCATCGTGTCGCTCGGCCCGGCGATGCCGGCCGCGCCGGCCGTCGCGCCGGCGCCCGCGACGATGCCCTTCCGGCCCATCACGCCCTTGCAGCCCGACGCCGATGTGCCGGCGGCCGCTCGCAAGCCCCTGCCGGCCATCCCCGTGCCGGACGACAGCCCGCCCTCCTTCATGCGCGAGGGCGGCGCTACGCGCCTCGGCGGGCTGTCGCGCTGGCAGCGCTGGGCCCTCGCCGGCGGCGGCGGCGCCTTCCTGGTCGCCGTCGCGCTGGCCCTCTTCGCGGAACTGCGCGACTCCGGCTCCTACGACCATATCGTGCTGACCCTGCCGCAGACCGGCGAACAGGCGCATCGGGACGCGGCCTCGGCGCCGCCACCGCTGGCGCAGGCCGAGCCGCATGCGCCGGCTTCCGATGCGACGGCATCGGCACCGGCGCCGGCCGAAGCCGCGGAGCCGGCGCCCGCAGCCATGCCGCCAGCCGCATTCACGCCGGCGCCCGCCGCCCCCGGCGTCCTTGCCGCACCGGCACAGCCGCAGGCGGGACCTGCCGCTTCCGCCACTTACAAGCTGGCGATCAAGCCCTGGGGCGTGGTCTACGTGGACGGCGTCGACCGCGGCGTCAGCCCGCCGGTCAAGCGCCTGACGCTCACGCCTGGCAAGCACACGATCCGCGTCGCTAACCCGAATTTCCACGACCGCGTGCTCGAAGTCGATACCGGCGCCGGCAGCGGCCAGATCGCCGTCGACTTCAGCGACGCTCCCCGGTGAGCAGACATCCATCCATGACCAAGCAGCGACTCCACCTCCTCGTCCTTGCCACCGCCGGCGCCATGCTGCTCGGCGGCTGCGCCGAGTTCCCGATCTTCGACCAGAAACAGGCCCGCACGCCTTCGCATCCGAAAGCCGCCGCGCCCAAGGCCCCGGCCACAGTGGAGCGCGAGCGCAGCGATACACTGCCGCCGGCGCGCGACAGCGCCAGCCGCATGCGCGACCGCGACGGTGACGGCATCCCCGACGCACCGAAGGAAGCGAACGGCCTGCGCGAAGGCATCCGTTTGTACAACGAGGGAGATTTCAATGGGGCGATCCGGCGCCTGTCGGCGCGCGACGTCAACAACGGCCCGTTGCCGGCGCGGCTGACGGCGCTGAAATACCTGGCCTTCAGCTATTGCGTGACCTCGCGGCCCTCGCTGTGCCGCCAGGCCTTCGACCGGGCGCTGCGCCTGGATCCTTCCTTCGACCTGGCGCCCGGCGAACACGGCCACCCGCTGTGGGGCCCGGTCTTCACCAGGGCCAAGCAGGCTGCCGTAGCGTCGCGCTGAATCAGAAGGGCAGCACCCTGCGCTGCGGCCGGATTTCCTTCTTCAGGAAACCGGCGATCAGCGGATCGGCGACGAAGTCGAGCTTCTCGTAAAAGGCGCGGTTGTGGTCCATCGGCTGCAGCAGCACGCGCGGAATGCCCAGACCCAGGCAGTGCTGTTCGATCTGCTTCATGAGCCATTCGCCGATGCCGCGGCCGCGGTGGGCGTTCAGGACGATCAGGTCGGACACGAAACAGAATTGCGGTGGCGCCAGCTCGAGGCGGGCAATGGCAACCCTCTTCTTTCCCGACTCGACCGTGACCCACTGGACCAGGCCGCCCATTCCGCCGGCATTGGCGGAAGCGGAAGTGTCGCGGTTGCTCCAGCCTGCGTCTTTGCGGAATGCCAGCAAGACCTTGTCGGGCAGCGGAGCGCTCAGGGGGCGGAAGGTGAGAGAAGGTTGCATAGGAGAATGTTTGTTAACTCCTCCCAGCTTAGAACGGCTATACCCGCCACGCGAGCGCGGGAATGTAAAACAATCAGCTTAATTGTAAGTAGATGTTACCAAATGTAATTACAGTATTTACAACAGGCGAGCTTTCCCCGTGCACGTCCGTATAAAGAGGTGCTAGCATGCCGGTCTGCCGTTCCGGCCCAGCCCCCAGCCGTCATCCAGCCGACACATGCCTCCCCTTCCCCGCTCTTCATTCGATGCGATCGTCGTCGGCACCGGTCCGGGTGGCGCCAGCGTGGCGCGCGAACTCGCCGCCAACGGGGCTTCGGTACTGATGCTGGAACAGGGCGGCGCCGAGCCGCTCGAGGGTACGCTCGGGCAGATGGCGGCCATGGCCGCGGTGCCGGGCAAGGGCGCCTTCATCCACCGCGATGCCTCGCTGCTGGTGCGTGCGATCACCCTGGGCGGTACCTCGGCCATCAATTTCGCCACCGCGGCCCCACCGCCTGCGGCCATGTTCGCGGCCCACGGCATCGACCTGGCGCCGGCGCTCGCGGAGCTGCGCGCCGAGCTGCCGATGGCGCCCCTGCCCGACAGCCTGGTCGGCCCGATGGCGGCGCGCATCATGACGGCGGCGCGGGAGCGCGGCCTGCCCTGGCACAAGCTCGACAAGCTGATCCGCCCGCAAGCCTGCCGCACCGGCTGCTGGCGCTGCGTGACCGGCTGCCCCTACGGCGCCAAGTGGACGGCCCGCGATTTCGTCGACGAGGCCCGGCGTCACGGCGCCATGCTGCGCGAGCGCGCGCGGGTGGAAAGGGTGCTGGTCGAGGATGGACGCGCGGTGGGCGTGGAAGCCACGATCGCCGGCGAAAGACAGCAGCTGCGCGCCGGCCTCGTGGTGCTGGCCGCCGGCGGCATCGGCAGCCCGCGCCTGCTGCGCGCCTCAGGCTTGCTGGAGAAACCGGCCGCCTTCTTCAGCGACCCGGTGATCGCCGTGATGGGCAGCGTCGACGATATCGACGGTGGCGCCGAAGTGCCGATGGCCGCCGGCGCCAGCTGGCCCGAAGACGGCATCGCGCTGGCCGACCTGACCCTGCCGCAAGCCATGTACCAGGCTTTTGCCCTGCAGGCCGGACGCCTCGACCGCCTGCTGGCGCATCGCCGCACCCTCGGCATCATGGTCAAGATCCGCGACCAGGTCGGCGGCAGGATCGGCCGGCGCTGGGTCGACAAGACCCTGCAGCCGGCCGATCGCGAGAAATTCGACAAGGGCGTGGCCATCGCGCGCGGCATCCTGGAACAGGCCGGCGCCCATCACGTGTTCGCCAGCCACCACTTCGCCGCCCACCCGGGCGGCAGCCTGCGCATCGGCGAGCGGGTCGATGCCGGGCTGCGGACCGCCACGCCCGGCCTCTACGTCTGCGACGCTTCGGTGATCCCCGAGCCCTGGGGCCTGCCGCCGACGCTCACCCTGCTGGCGCTGGGCAAGCGCCTGGGCAAGGAACTGGCGAATTAGAAGGCGCTGTTCGCGCTAAGTGTTGAATCTGCCGAGCGCCGCTCTCAAAAAGGCGTCTGGACTGGCAATGCGCTGGCCATCCAGCGCCCAGCGCCAGCCGAAGTAGTGGTCCAGGTAACGGCTGGCGACGCCGCGGAAAGGCAGCAGCCAGGTGCGCATCCGGCTGTGATAGGCGTTCACGTTCTGGATGTGCAGCGCACCGCGCTTTCGTTCGCCGGCGCTCGCGTTGATGGCTTCATGCGAAATCCCGACCTCCCGCGCGAATGCCGGGTA
>NZ_JBFRFV010000040.1:0-36419 GCF_052115005.1 Massilia sp. 2TAF26 | reverse complement strand
CGCCCAGCGCCAGCACCCGCTGGCCGAGCCGCCGCGCCGCCGGCCGGATCGCGGCAGCCCGGCCGGAGCCGGCGCCGCGGGGCTCCGCCAGCATTGCGGCAGCCGCCTCGTACCAGGGGTGGTCATGTAATGCGGTGCGTGGCTTTCCGAAACGGTCGAAAGCAATGATGTTCTCGTCGTCGGCGGATACCAGCAGCAAGGCCGAGCTGGCATGGGACAGCTCGGCGATGTTCTGCCCTATCAACTCAAGTACGCTCACGGCTTCATCGGTTTGCAACAGCTCGCGCGCCATGGTCAACAGCGCATACAATTTTCCTGGCTCGAGCTGGGATTCGGTGTCGTGTTTCATGAATGGCCTGACTGTCACGTTCATACGCGGCGTACCGGGGGCACGGGATTCATGGGTCGCCCGCGGGCGACGGTGTAATCGCTTCCGACACGGATTGTCCGACGCTCTCACGGCGGCGCGCTTCCGGTTCGGCAATCACGCGGGCAATAACCGCGTCGGGCACGCCCATGTGGCGCATATAGCGCTGGGCTAGCGCGGCGTTGCGTACACCCAGGATGTTCAAGCCGCGTGCGACAGCGTTCGCGGTGGCTTCGTCGGTACGTCGTTGGCGCTCGTTCATGAATACGCGTCTTTCCCGACAATCAAGCGGAACGAAAGTTGCATGGAGGGACAGCCTGCCCGCCAGGCCTTTTGGCTTCCGGCCAATATACGCGCCTGGCCTGCGATCCACCAGCACTTTTGCCCGCGTTTCAAATAACGCCGGCCTGGAATGAAAAACGCCCCTGGGCAGGGGCGTTCGATGGAAAGCGCTTGCAGGCTTACGCGTAACTGCGCAAGCGCAGCGAAAACTCCTGCAGCGCCTTGATGCCCGAAGCCTCCGCACGCGTGCACCAGTCCTGCAGCTGATGCAGCAGCTGGTCGCGGGTCGAGTGCGAGCGTTCCCAGATCGCGCCCAGTTCCACGCGCATCTGGTGCATGGTTTCCAGCACCTTGCTGTGTTCGAACAGTTCGCTCAGCTGGGCCTGCTGCGGCGCCTGCAGCTTGGCCGGCTCGCGCTGCATCAGCTTGCGCGAGGTCTTCAGGAAACGCGATTCCAGCTCGGCCTTGTGCTTCAGGTGCTCGACTTCCTCGCGGAAGGCAGCCTTGACCGACTTGGCGTACTTGGCCATCACGTCGTAGCGGTTGGTGATGACGGACTGCAGCGTGTCGAGGTCGGCTTCCAGCTTGTTCTTGGCCAGCTTCGGCTTCGGAATGGTCTTCTTGACCTTGGCCAGGCCGACCATTTCCATCATGCGGATGTAGGCGTAGCCGATGTCGAACTCGTACCACTTGCTCGACAGCTTGGCCGAGGTCGCGAAGGTGTGGTGGTTGTTGTGCAGTTCCTCGCCGCCGATCAGGATGCCCCAGGGCAGCAGGTTGGTGGCGGCATCGTTGCAGTCGTAGTTGCGGTAGCCGGTGTAGTGGCCCAGGCCGTTGATGATGCCGGCCGCGGTGATCGGGATCCACAGCATCTGCACGGCCCAGATCGTGATGCCGGCCACGCCGAACATCATCACGTTAAACGGCAGCAGGATCGACACGCCCAGCCAGCTGTACTTGGTGTACAGATTGTTCTCGATCCAGTCGTTCGGGCAGCCGTGGCCGTATTTTTCCAGGGTTTCCTTGTTCTTGGTCTCCGCGCGATACAGTTCGGCGCCTTCCAGCAGCACTTTCTTGATGCCGCGGGTGACCGGGCTGTGCGGATCTTCGACGGTCTCGCACTTGGCGTGGTGCTTGCGGTGCACGGCGGCCCATTCCTTGGTCACCTGGCCAGTGGTCAGCCACAGCCAGAAGCGGAAGAAATGGCTCACGATCGGGTGCAGGTCGAGCGCCCGGTGAGCCTGGTGACGATGCAGGTAGATGGTGACGCCGGCGATCGTGATGTGGGTCACGATCAGCGTGTACACAACCATCTGCCAACCCGACAGGTCGGACAAGCCACCGTCCAGGAAGGACAGGACAGCTTCGAAGATGTTGCTCAGAAAATTCATTAACACTCCACAATGGATGGCTTGGTTCGCCGAGATGTCATACGAACCGCATGACGCAAATACGCATTTTACGCGTATCCAGTGACCTGCGGCACGTTCTGCAGCAAGGAGTTCAGGCTTAATTGTGGATCCGCGCCACAACCGATGCTATATGCGCATCAAGGAGGCGAGTATCAAGTGACGGGATGCCAAGTTTGATCTGCCCGGATTGCACCAGGTCGTAAATCTTCTTGTTGATGGCGGCCACCACACCGCCCTGCCCGTTCTCCGGATCGCCGATCCAGAAGCCCAGGTCGAGCTCGTAGCCTTCCGGCGCGAAACGGCTCAGCGATACACCCGGCGCCGGCGTTGCCAGCACCCGCGGGATGCCGACGGCCTGGGCCGCCAGCAGCGGCATCACCTCGTCGAGGTCGGAGCCGTAGGCCACCATGAGCTTGGTCGAGGCCCGCACCGCGCGCATGCTGAGCGTCTGGTTCAGCACCGGCCCCGAGATCAGCATCTCGTTCGGCAGCACGGTTTCCACGCCGTCCAGGCCCTGCAGCACCGTGTAGCGGGTGTTGATCTGGGTAACCTTGCCGGTGTATTTGTCGACCGAGATCATGTCGCCGATCGAGAGGCTGCGCTCGAGCAGGATGATGAAACCCGACACATAGTTGCTGGCGATGCGCTGCAGGCCCAGACCCAGGCCGACGCCGAGGGCGCCGCCGAACACCGACAGCACGGTGAGGTCGAGGCCGGCCTGGCTCAGGCTCAGCAGCACGGCGCCGACGATCAGCACGGCGCGGCTGACCCGCGCCAGCGCCACGCGCAGCGAACTGTGCAGGGCCTGCACGCCCATCAGGCGTTCTTCCAGCGCCGCGCCGGCCCACAGTGCCAGCATCAGCAGCACCGCGATCGAGATCACGGCTTCCAGCACGTCGCCCAGCAGCACCTTGTTGCTGGTCTTGGGGCCGTACTGCAAGGTGGTGCTGTACAGGTAATGGATGATGTCCGGCCACTTGCCGGTGATGTACAGCGCCACCGCCGCCCACACGATCAGGGCGAAGACTTTTTCGAAGGTGACGAAGGCCTCGCCCAGCTGGCCATGGCGCGCGAACACGCGCCGCAGCAGGAAGAAGGCGGCGCGGATCACCACCAGCGACCAGAACACCGGAATCGCCACCTTCACGATATTCGTGTGGAAGCGGTTCATGTCCAGCAGCCAGGCGGACAGGTAGAGCAGCCCCACCACCAGCAGCGGCGCGGCCACCCGTGCCAGGCTGGCGACGCCTTCGTGGCGCGTGATCCCGCGCGCGGTGCGGCGCCGGCGCCACCAGGCCTGCAGCAGCCCCGTGCACAGCCAGCCGATCAGGATGCTGGCCGCGACCGACCCGACCTGCCACGGCATGCCGGGCCGGCTGAGGTCATCGAGCAGATTGTCGATCAGGCTGGAGAGCTGCAACGGCGCCAAGGTGCTTACTCGTCGGCTTCGGCAGCGGCCTCATCCGCCTTGGCAGGCTTGGCGCCGGCCTTGCGCTCGAACACGGCGGCGAAGAAGCCGTCGGTGCCGTGCTTGTGCGGCAGCATTTTCAGCGTGTCGCCCATTTCCAGCGGAATGCGCTGCTCAAGCAGTACCTTGCTCATCGGCACCAGCTCGAAGTCCGGATGGCTGGCCAGGAATTGCGCGACGATGCCGTCGTTTTCCTCATCCAGCAGGCTGCAGGTCGCATAGACCAGGCGGCCGCCGAACTTCACCAGGCGCGAGGCGCCGTCGAGGATCGAGATCTGCTTCGCGGTCAGCTCGGCGATGTCTTCCGGCTGCTGGCGCCATTTCACGTCCGGATTGCGGCGCAGCGTGCCCATGCCCGAGCACGGCGCGTCGACCAGCACGCGGTCGATCTTGCCGGCCAGGCGCTTGACCTTGGCGTCGCGCTCGTGCGCGATCACCACCGGGTGCACGTTCGACAGGCCGCTGCGCGCCAGGCGCGGCTTCAGCTTGCTCAAACGCTTCTCGGAGACGTCGAAGGCATACAGGCGGCCGGAGCTGCGCATGATGGCGCCGATGGCCAGGGTCTTGCCGCCGGCACCGGCGCAGAAGTCGACCACCATCTCGCCGCGGCGCGCGCCCAGCAGCTGGGCCAGCACCTGGCTGCCCTCGTCCTGGACTTCGATCGCGCCTTCCTTGAACAGCGGCAGGTTCTGCAGCGCCGGCTTCTTGCGGATGCGCAGGCCAGTCGGCGCATACGGCGTCGGCTCGGCGATGATCGGGGCGGTCGCCAGTTCGGCGATGACTTTCTCGCGGTCGGCCTTCAGGGTGTTGACGCGCAGGTCGAGCGGCGCCGGCGTGTTCAGCACGGCGGCCAGTTGCAGGGTCTCTTCCTCGCCGTACTGGGCCACGAACTTGTCGTACAGCCAGTCCGGCAGGTTGGCGAGCTTCTTCGGCGGCAGCAGCGAACGGTCGATTTCCTTGATGCGTTCCAGGAAGGCGTTTTCATCTTCGCTCAGGCCGCCCAGCGACTCGGCGCCGACAGCGTCGGCCATGCCGAGCAGGACCAGGCGACGCATGGTGGCGCTGGCGCCGGTGCCGAAGCCGCCGAATTCGGTGAAGAAGTTCTTGTTGCGCAGGACGGAATAGACGCATTCGGCGATGGCGCCGCGCTCGCGGCCGCCCAGGCGGGGATGGTCCTTGAAGTAGCGCGACAGGGTGACGTCGGCCGGCGACGTGAAGCGCAGGATCTCGCGCAATACTTCTTCAGCATTGCCGAGGATCGCGGGTGGCAATCTCATGTAATTCCTTGAATTTTAAATACTGGTGGTCTCGGCGATGCGGACTTCGCCGTCGGCGATGCTGAGCCTGTCTTCGACGAACAGGCGCACCGCTTGCGGATAAATGATGTGTTCCTCGGCCAGCAGGCGCTGCGCCAGGCTGTCCTCCGTGTCGCCCGGCAGCACGGGGATGCGCGCCTGCAGCACGCTCGGGCCGTGGTCCAGCTCGGCGGTGACGAAATGCACGGTGGCGCCATGCTCCGCCACGCCCGCTGTCAAGGCCTGCCGGTGCGTGTGCAGTCCGGGGAACAGCGGCAGCAGCGAAGGATGGATATTCAACATGCGGCCGGCGTAGTGCTCGACGAAGCCGCCGGTCAGGATACGCATGAAGCCGGCCAGCACCACCAGGTCTGCCTGGTAGCCGTCGATGGTCTGCTGCAGGGCCGCGTCGAAGGCTTCGCGCGAAGCGTAGGCCTTGTGGTCGACCACCGCGGTCGGAATGCCGTGCGCCTGCGCGAACGCGAGACCTTGGGCGTCAGGCTTATTGCTGATCACGGCGGCGATGCGGGCCGGCCACTGCTGCGCTTCGCGCGCCCGCACGATGGCTTCCATATTGCTGCCGCGGCCAGAAATAAGGATCACGATATTTTTCATAAGCGCGCATTGTAACCCGGCGACGCTCCCGCGTCGTCCCCGACATTGCCGGAAACGTCGTCCCCGCGCAGGCGGGGACCCAAGATTGCAGGCGTTTCGTTAGCTCAAGCAGAACTTGGATCCCCGCCTTCGCGGGGACGACGTTTATATGCCGCAGGCCGTACGTTTATATGCCGCAGGCCGTACGTTTATATGCCGCCAGCCGTTCACACGCCGCGGCAATTATTCAAACGGCCGCGCCCCAACCCAACCCACCGATTGCAGCGACTGCGGCTCTTCAAACGAATAAAACACGCGGAACGGGACTTTTTTCTCGGCCCAGAATTCGGCGGCGTCGCGAAAAACGTCGAGCAGGGTTTCGCGGGCTTCCTTGTCGAATTTTTGCGTATTCGGCAATTGGTCGAGGACGGCGATGAAACCGGGCTGCGGCCCGGCTTCGGCGATCACGTTGGTGATGCAATTACGCAACGCCTCGAAATTCTTGCTGCACTGGCGGGGGAAGGTGAACTGCTCGCCGATGCGGGCGCAGACTTGCTGCTTGGTGAGGGCGTTGGCGCAATGCGCATAGAGGAAGTGATGGCCAAGGCGGCCTGCTTCCTTCTGCAGTTCCGTGGCACGATAGGCACGGATCGACTGCACAAGATTAGGCGGCACTCTCATCAACAAACTCATTTTCCCCTCAATCCTCAAGTTCCCCTCTAGTTTCCCACCGTTAAAACCCTTAGTCCCGTAAGGGTAACGTTTTGTGGTATCCAGATCAACCCGAATATGGACGCGCAAGCCATATTTGTAAGAATTGTCGGGCTCTTTCAGCCTGAATTAAGGCTTTTTACACAGATTTCCACTCTGTGACGTATCTGCATGGCTGTTACATTTTGTTGCCACGAGGATCGCCCTATCCAGTCGACTAGCGGTAACATTCACTCATGGCAGTAAGTTTCCAGCTAATTTAGAACACCAAGCACACAAGCACACCAAAACGAGGTATGAACATGAACTTCAAAGCCAAACTGATTCTTTCCGCCGTGGGCGTCTGCGCCCTGCCGCTGGCCCAGGCTGGCGACTTCGAAGATTTCGGCCAAGTCGTGCGTGTGCAGCCGCGCGTCGAGCAGATCCGCACCCCGCGCCGCGAATGCCGCACCGACTATGTGCAAGCCCCGGTCCAGCAGCAGCGCGGCCAGGGCGGCACGGTGGTCGGCGGCATCGCCGGCGCCCTGCTGGGCAGCCAGGTCGGCGGCGGCAACGGCAAGGTCGCCGCGGCGGCAGCCGGTGCGATCGCCGGTGCGATGGTCGGCGACCACGTCGAAAACGACGGCCGCGGCGGCTATGCCGGCACCCAGGAACAGGCCGTGCAGCGCTGCCGTACCGTGGAATCCGTCGAACAGCGCACCAACGGCTACGACGTGACCTACAACTACCGCGGCCAGACCTTCAACACCGTCATGAACCGCGATCCGGGCAACCGCGTCCGCCTGCGCGTGTCGGTCGAGCCGGACCAGTACCAGTAAGCCTCGGCAACAAGTTCTACCGGCGCGGCGGACCCCCTCCTCTTCCGCGTCGTCAGTGCCTCCGCAGCATCAGCCTGCTGCCCTTCCCCGGTGCGTTGCTTGCACTGGGGAAGCCTCCCCCCGATAATAGGATGTTCCCTTCAGGTCGTCCTATGCTCATCAAACGCAAATCCATCGAACTGGCCGAATCCTCGCGCCGCCCCGCTTCCGCGCCCGCCGCCGCATCGAAAACCAAATCTGCCGCGCGCAAGCCGAAATTCGCTCCCGTCACCCTGTCCGAACAGGACGGCGTGCGCTACCTGCACTTCGGCACCGAATGGGTCCAGGGCGCGATGCGCATCCGCAAACCGGACTGGCCGGAACTCGAATACGCGCAGCAGATGATGGCCTGGATGCTGTTCATCGAACAGCCGCGCGCCATCGCCCAGCTGGGCCTGGGCGCCGCTACATTGACCAAGTTCTGCTACCGCCAGTTCCCGCAAGCCCTGGTCACCGCGGTCGAGCTGAATCCGTCGGTGATCGCGATCTGCTCGTCGATGTTCAAGCTGCCCTCCGACGACGAGCACCTGCAGGTGCTGGAAATGGATGCGATGGACTTCGTGCTGGACGACGCCAACCACGATGCCTTCGACATCCTGCAGTGCGACCTCTACGACGCCACCGCACGCGGCCCGGTGCTGGACACGCCCGAGTTCTACCAGGCCTGCAACGCCTGCCTGGCCGAGGGTGGCATCATGACCGTCAACCTGTTCGGCGATCATCCGAGTTTTAAAAAGAACATCAAGGCCATGCGCTTCGCCTTCGACACCGTGATCTGCCTGCCCGAAGTCCACGAAGGCAACGTGGTCGCGCTGTGCTTCAAGAACAAGCCAGACCTCGACTCCGAGCGCCTGGCGGCCCGCGCCGCGCAGATCGTGGCCGCCACCAAGCTGCCGGCCAAGTCCTGGGTCAAGGGTCTGCAAGCAGCCCTCGCCGCCGACAAACGCTGACGCCATGAACGCCCCGACCGCCGCATCGAAGTCCACCAGGCCCAGGGCGCTCGACCTGCAGACCCTCTTTTCGTGGCTGCTGGCCGATGGCATCGTCGAGAAATCGACGGTCAAGCCGCACTTTGCGCAGGCCCAGGGCATCCTCAAGAATGCGGTGGGCTCGATGCATCCGCTCACGGCGGTCGCCCAGTGCAAGATCGTCTCCGCCAGGCCGCCGCACCGGCTGCTGACCCTGGACGTACTGAGCGAATGGTGTGCGGACAAGGTCGGCCTGCCCTTTCTCCGCATCGATCCGCTGAAGATCGATTTTACGAAGGTGGCGGACGTGATGTCGGCCAGCTATGCGGCGCGCTTCAACATCCTGCCGATCGAACTCAAGGGCGACGCCCTGGTGGTGGCGACCGCCGATCCCTTCCACACCGAGTGGCAGGACGAGATCGCCCGCATCTCGCGCCGGCGCATCGAACTGGTGCTGGCCAATCCGCTCGACATCGCCCAGTACATCTCCCAGTTCTTCAGCCTGGCCAAGTCGATCCGCGACGCCAACAAGTCGAGCGGCCAGGACCTCGCGCTGCGCAACAACTTCGAGCAACTGGTCGAACTGGGCAAGACGCACAAGCAGGTCGACGCCAACGACCAGCACATCGTCAACATCGTCGACTGGCTGTGGAGCTACGCCTTCGACCAGCGCGCCTCCGACATCCACCTCGAGCCGAAGCGCGAATCCGGCGTGATCCGCTTCCGCATCGACGGCGTGCTGCACCAGGTGTATCAGGTGCCGGCCGTGGTGATGATCGCGATGACCGCCCGCATCAAGCTGCTGGGCCGGATGGACGTCATTGAAAAGCGCCGCCCGCAGGACGGCCGCATCAAGACCAGGACCAATTCAGGTTCAAACCCCGGGCAGGAAGTCGAGCTCCGTCTATCCACGATGCCGACCGCCTTCGGCGAAAAGCTCGTCATGCGTATCTTCGACCCGGAAGTGGTCGTGAAAACCCTGCCGGAACTGGGCTTCCCGCCCGACGACGCGCGGCGCTGGGACGCGCTCACCAAGCGCCCCCACGGCATCATCCTGGTGACGGGACCGACCGGCTCGGGCAAGACCACGACCCTGTACACGACCCTGAAAGCGCTGGCCACCAGCGAAGTGAACGTCTGCACGGTCGAAGACCCGATCGAGATGGTGGAAGCGGCCTTCAACCAGATGCAGGTCCAGCCCGGCATCGACCTGTCCTTCGCCGACGGCGTGCGCGCGCTGATGCGCCAGGACCCGGACATCATCATGATCGGCGAGATCCGCGACCTGGAGACGGCCGAGATGGCGATCCAGGCGGCCCTGACCGGCCACCTGGTGCTGTCGACCCTGCATACCAACGACGCGCCCTCGAGCGTGATGCGCCTGCTGGAACTGGGCGTGCCCTGGTACCTGCTGGGCTCGACGCTGAGCGGCATCATGGCCCAGCGCCTGGTGCGCACCCTGTGCGCGCACTGCAAGAGCCCGGACGGCGAACTGAGCGACGACGTCTGGAACAGCATGGTCGGGGCCCTGGAAATCCCGAAGCCGGCCACGGTCTACCGCCCGGTCGGCTGTCCCGAGTGCCGCCAGACGGGCTTTCGCGGCCGCACCGGCATCTACGAACTGGCGACGGTGACGGAAAACTTCACCCACCTGATCCAGGAAGTGACGGACCTGGCGGCGCTGCGCCAGCAGAGCGTCGCGGACGGCATGAAACCGCTGCGCATTGCCGGTGCTTACAAGGTGGTGGAAGGGGTAACGACGGCGGAAGAGGTGTTAAAGGTCACGTCCGCACTGTCGTAGAACCGCAGATCTCGCCAACGCTTCAAAAGCCGAGTTTCAGCTTGGCGTTCACGCCATTGGCATTGGTGTCATTGCCCCATTTCTGGGACGTGTTGCCGAAGTTCTGGCTTTCCACGGTCACCGAGGCTTTGTCGTTCAGCTTGTACTGCGCGCCGAGCCTGGCGTAGGGGCCGATGTCGGTGTTCGGCTCGTTCTTGCCCAGGGCATCGGCCCCGCGGCGCTCGCTGTAGGCAATGCCCAGGTTACCGTAGGCCGACAATTTATCGGTGATCGGCGCCGTCGCCTTCACCGAGAAATAGCTGTGGAAACCTTTGGTGCCGAGGGCGCCGGTCGTATCCAGCGGATCGCGCGGGTCGATCGCGTGGAAGCCGCGGTCCTTGCGTTCGCGGTAACCCATCTCGAGCGCGAGATAGCGGTTCAGGTTGATGCCGGCGGCCAGGCGTGGGTCGCTGCGCCAGCCGTCGAACAGCCCGGTAAAGGGATGCTCACCCTCGTTGACCACATAGGCGCGCTCGAAGGGCGCAGGGATCCTGGCGAATGCCTTGGCTTCCGGCGCAGGCATGGACTGCAGCCGGGCCTGGGATGCCGGATCCGCCAGTTGCGCCTGGGCGCTGCCGCCGGCCAAGGCCGCCGCGGCCAATGCGAAACCGAACGCTTTCATGTCTTCTTCCCCCTTTTGCCTGGATCGGGAAAAGGATAACAGTTCGCTATTGCCAAAGCTGTCACGAATTGTTAGCGTCATACATACGTCGATGCGGCGGATAGTATGCCGCCGCGCGCGGGAAGTGGTCAATTGCTGGACATCCGGATGGAGACAGACATGGCTAAGTATCTCGTGGAAGCGAACTATCTCAGCAAAGGCATCAATGGCCTGATGAAGGAAGGCGGCACGCGGCGGCGCGAGGCCGTCGACGAATTGTTCGCCTCGCTCGGCGGCACAGTGGAAGCCTTCTATTACGTGTTCGGCGACAGGGACGTCATCATCATCGGCGAACTGCCCGACAACACGAGCGCCGCGGCCCTGTCGCTCAGGGTGAACGCCGCCGGCGTCACCAGCTGCAAGACCACGGTATTGCTGACGGCCCAGGAAATCGACCGGGCCGTGACCAGGACCGGCACCTACCGTCCACCCGGCCAGGACCTGCCCTATGAAGTCGCCAACTGGGAAGGCGAAGGCGGGCATCTGGCGGGCGGTTCGTGATACGGAAATCGGCCTGGCATGGCTGCGCAAACGAAAACGCCAACCCGAAGGCTGGCGTCTTGTTTTACTGCGAATTCGTGGTAGGCCGTGCTGGGCTCGAACCAGCGACCAACGGATTAAAAGTCCGCTGCTCTACCAACTGAGCTAACGACCCGAAGGCCGGCATTATAGCGGCTCGGCGGTATTTTGCTAAGCCCCTTTCGCGTCAGAGCGCCCATCTCCGGTCGGCGCTGCAACCGGGTTTTTATCAAATTCATCACTATTCGCGCATATTCATCTTCCAAGTCTTGCATGAATAGCCAAGAATACGGCCATTCCAACGATGTTCAGGAAAGGTTGTCATGAATTTTGGCGAACGACTCAAGCAGATCCGCACCGAACAAGGCCTGACCCAGCCGCAATTTGCTCAGGCGGCAGGCATCGAGCAGTCCTATCTCTCCAAGCTGGAAAACGACAAATCCGTGCCCTCGGCAGAGATGTTCGCGACCATCCTTACCGGACTGGGAATGGACGAGGCGGCATTTTTGAAGGAAGTGGACAAGGACGTGCTGGCGACGACGCTGCGGCATATCCCCGCCGTCAGCCAGTTCAGCGCCAATGCGGTGGTCGCACAGGTCAACGATACCAAGAAGTGGCTGTACGGCTCGGCGGCAGCCTGGGTGCTCGGGTTTGCGCTGATGCTGGCGGCGAACGACGGCATCTTCTTTTCGAACAGGCTCTACAAGTATGAATCGCCCGGCGTGATTCTTCCGGGCGAGGCGGAAAACATCTTCGAGAAGCACAAGGAAATCCTGCTGCTCAAGATGCAGGCCAGGATCATCAGTTACGAAGAAATGGCGAAGGCGCTGCAGGAATTCCAGTCGAGCCGGGCCAGGCCTATCACCGTGGAATCGCCGGACTACCGCGGCACCGTGTATGTCGACAAGGTGGACAAGGGCCGCCGCCGCTTCGACCTGCTCCACACGGAATATGTGCAGGCGGCAGGCAACCGCATCCTGCAATACCTCGGCGCGATCGTGTTCGTCTGCGGTTTTGCCGGGCTGTTCATCGAATGGCGGCTGCGCCGCCTGAAAAACAAGCTTCACTAAAACCAGCGTCACTCATCAAAACAGGGAGATCCAATGTCGCAGATTCGCAGCTTCTTCGCCGGCGCCACGACCATGGCCGCCGCCCTGGCCGCCATCGTGACCCTGACCGGCGCCAAGAGCCCGCTCCGTCACGAAAGCTTCGACGAGATCACCGTCGGGCGCATCAATATCGTCGAGCCCGACGGCACCAGGCGCATCGTCATCTCCAACAAGGCCCAGTTTCCCGGCGATTTCCAGCAGGGGAAGGAAGGCGCGCGTCCGGATCGCCGCTCCTTTGCCGGCATGTTGTTCATCAATGAGGAAGGCACGGAAAACGGCGGCCTGATCCAGAAGGGCAGCATCGACGCCGACGGCAGGATCTCTTCCGGGCTCTCGCTGACCTTCGACCGCTTCCGCCAGGACCAGGCGCTGCAGCTGATGAACAATGACAGCGCCACGCACCAGATGACGGGTATCAAAATCAACGATGTACCGAACTTCAGGGTAACCTCGATGTCTGACATCGAGCGCTTCGGCCAGGAGAGCGGCAAGCTGACGGAAGCGGAGCAGCGCGCTTACTGGAAAAAGCTGTCCGACGAAGGGCGGTTGAGCGAAAACCGGATCTGGCTGGGCAATACCCGCGACAGGGATTCGAGCCTGCAGCTGAAGGATGCAAAAGGGCGCACGCGCATGCTGCTGCTGGTCTCCGCGGATGGTAAAGCCGAGATCCGGATGCTGGACGAGCAGGGCAAGGTCAGCAAGTCGATCACCCCCGGTTCGAAAGACTGAATCACGATACAGAATCCAGCAAAATCCGCAAATTTTGGGTCATTTCTTATTGATCTGGGTTTTGCGGGATAGCGACCGTTTCGTGATAGCCCTCGCAAATGGCTTGAGGCTGGTGAGCATCGTCCTACACTGGGTTTACCGCTCCTGGTCAGACCAGTATCGCGGTAAACCCCGATGTTTTGCGAAGGAGCGATCATGCGCCTCTCATTGTTGGCAGTTCCTGCCACCCTGCTGCTGGCATCGAATGTCGGTGCCCAGTCCAGCAATTATCCGCCACCCGACACGTCCGCATCGATCGCCACGGTGCAGGTGACGGCCCCATTCCGCCTCAGCGATGACGAGACCGAGGCGGTTACCGGCCTTTACGCGATGTCCAACGGCTGGCGCCTGAAGGTAGGCGAAGCGGCCACCGGCATCGTGGCGCAAATCGACCGCCAGCGTCCGATCCGGATGATTGCCGTTTCGGCGGACAAGTTCGTTTCACGTGACGGCAATGTGACGATGGATTTCAATCGCGGCCAGAACCGCGACGAGATGTTGATGACCTATGTGCCGGACCAGCGTCTGGCCGTCAGGTATGTGGTCACGGCCACCCTGGCGCAACGCTGACGCCGGCACGGCAGCCGAAAAAAAAACGCCAACCCGAAGGCTGGCGTTTTCTTGAATCTTGGTAGGCCGTGCTGGGCTCGAACCAGCGACCAACGGATTAAAAGTCCGCTGCTCTACCAACTGAGCTAACGACCCGAAGAAGGCACGCATTATAGCGGGCCGTTTTGATTTACGCCAGAGTTTTTACCTTGGGGGAATCATGCGAGCTTACCTATGCGCCTCACTTCCCGTCCTGGTCGCCCTGCTGGGCGGTGCAGGCTGCGCCACTTCTACCGACTATCCTCGCCGGCCGAGCGCCCAGGAAGCCGCCGAGGCCGAAGGCCTCTACGGCCTCAGCGACGGCTACCGTGCCCACCTCTTCAGCCTCGAGGACACGCTCTACGTCCGCATCGGCGCCGGCCAGGAAAAGCCGCTGCTGCTGGTCGGGCCGGATCGCTTCGCATCCCCGGACGGTGACATCTCGATCCAGTTCCAGCCACCTCAGAGCGACGACAGCCGGAGACTCGTGGTCGAATACTACCGCGCGCCCGGCGGGCATCCGCCTCGAATGTTCTCGACGGGCCCGCTGCCGGGGCGCGGCTTCCTGGACTGAGCGCCTGAAGCGGAATCAGCGTTTCAGCTGCGACAGATCGCGCACCGCGCCGCGGTCGGCGGACGTCGTCAGCGCCGCATACGCCTGCAGCGCCTGCGACACCACGCGCTCGCGCTTGACCGGCTGCCAGGCGCCGGCACCGCGGTCTTCCATCTTCGCGCGGCGATGCGCCAGCTCTTCGGTCGACACGCGCAGGTCGATGGTGCGGTTCGGGATGTCGATGTCGATCATGTCGCCCTCTTCCACCAGGCCGATCGCGCCGCCTTCCGCCGCTTCCGGCGAGGCGTGGCCGATCACCAGGCCGGACGAGCCGCCCGAGAAGCGGCCGTCGGTGAACAGCGCGCAGGCTTTGCCGAGGCCCTTGGACTTGATGTACGAAGTCGGGTACAGCATCTCCTGCATGCCGGGGCCGCCCTTCGGGCCTTCGTAGCGGATGATGACGACGTCGCCGGCCGCCACCTGGTCGCCGAGGATGGCTTCGACGGCATCGTCCTGGCTCTCGAACACGCGCGCCTTTCCGGAGAACTTCAGGATGCTCTCGTCGACGCCGGCCGTCTTCACGATGCAGCCCTTCTCCGCGATGTTCCCGTACAGGACCGCCAGCCCGCCATCCTTCGAATACGCGTGCGCGAGGTCGCGGATGCAGCCGTTGGCGCGGTCGATGTCGTTGTCCTCGAAGCGCTCGGCCTGGGAGAACGCGACCTGGGTCGGCACGCCGCCCGGCGCTGCGCGGAACAATCGATGCACGGCGGGGTCGTCGCTGCGGCGGATGTCGTATTTCTCGATCGCCTCGCCCTGGCTCGGGCTGTGCACGGTGGAGACCGAGGTGTCGAGCAGGCCGGCGCGCGCCAGTTCGCCCAGAATGGAATAGATGCCGCCGGCGCGGTGCACGTCCTCGATGTGGTACCTGTCGGTCATCGGCGCCACCTTGCACAGGCAGGGCACCTTGCGCGAGATGCGGTCGATGTCGGCCATCGTGAATTCGACCTGCGCCTCGTGGGCCGCGGCCAGCAGGTGCAGCACGGTGTTGGTCGAGCCGCCCATCGCCACGTCCAGGGTCATCGCGTTCTCGAAGGCGGCCTTGCTGGCGATCGAGCGCGGCAGGATCGAGTAATCGTCGCCTTCATAATGGCGCTTGGCCAGGTCGACGATCAGGCGACCGGCGCGCAGGAACAGTTCCTTGCGGTCGGCGTGGGTGGCGACGATGGTGCCGTTGCCGGGCAGCGCCAGGCCCAGGGCCTCGGCCAGGCAGTTCATCGAATTGGCCGTGAACATGCCGGAGCAGGAACCGCAGGTCGGGCAGGCCGAGCGCTCGGCTTCGAGCACGTCGGCGTCCGACTGGGTCGGGTCGCCGGCCTTGATCATGGCGTCGATCAGGTCCAGCTTGATGATCTTCTGGCCGTTGTCGACGGTCTTGATGACCTTGCCGGCTTCCATCGGGCCGCCGGAGACGAACACCACCGGGATGTTCAGGCGCATCGCGGCCATCAGCATGCCCGGGGTGATCTTGTCGCAGTTCGAGATGCAGACCATGGCGTCGGCGCAGTGGGCGTTGACCATGTACTCGACCGAGTCGGCGATCAGGTCGCGCGAAGGCAGCGAGTACAGCATGCCGCCGTGGCCCATGGCGATGCCGTCGTCGACGGCGATGGTGTTGAATTCCTTCGCCACGCCACCGGCCGCCTCGATCTCGCGGGCGACCATCTGGCCGAGGTCCTTCAGGTGCACGTGGCCGGGCACGAACTGGGTGAAGGAGTTGACCACGGCAACGATCGGTTTCTCGAAGTCGCCATCCTTCATGCCGGTGGCGCGCCACAGGGCACGGGCGCCGGCCATGTTGCGGCCCTGGGTGGTGGTACGGGAACGGTAGGTCGGCATGCTGTCTCCTCGGAACGGCGATCGAATGAACGACCAGAGTGCCGCAGGTCCTGTGATTTGTCCAATACACGATTTATTGCTGTGTGATTCTTTTTTCGTATCACAGTCGAGCTAGAATCAATTTCCCACACGAAAGGTCTTGGCCTGACGCTGCCGAGCCGCTATAATGCGGGCCGTCGGGTCGTTAGCTCAGTTGGTAGAGCAGCGGACTTTTAATCCGTTGGTCGCTGGTTCGAGCCCAGCACGGCCTACCACGAACAAGCAGTAGCAGATCAGCCAGCTTTCGAGCTGGCTTTTTTGTTTTCAGCCGTTCCAGGCCCCACGCCCATGCCCCAGACCATCCACACCCCCGTCCACCACGAGCTCATCATCAAGAAGAGCCGCTTCATCGCCTGCGTCCAGCCGATGCCGGACCGCGCCGGCGCGCAAAAAGTGGTGGCGGCCCTGCGCGCGGAACACCCGGGCGCCGCCCACGTGTGCTGGGCGCTGCTGGCCGGCGGACAGTCGGCCGCGGTCGACGACGGCGAGCCGAGCGGCACCGCCGGACGCCCGATGCTGGACGTGCTGCGCCACCAGGACCTCGACGGCGTGCTGGCCACCGTGGTGCGCTACTTCGGCGGCGTCAAGCTGGGCGCCGGCGGACTGGTGCGCGCCTATACCGACAGCGTTGCCCAGGCCCTGCTGAAGGCGGACAAGATCGCCATCATCCGCCAGCGCCTGCTGCACTGCGCCGTGCCCTACCCGCTCGAGGGACTGGTGCGGCGCGAACTGGAGCTGGCCGGGGCGACCCTCGAGCAGGTCGAGCATGCGGACCAGGTCGGGTTCGCGTTCCGGATGCCGGTGGACAAGGCCGATCCGCTGATCGCCCGCCTGAACGAAGCGGGCAGCGGACGCGTTGCCTGGATCGACGAAGCGCCGGCAGCCCCCCGTTGATATCGCTATCATGCCCGGCTATACCGGTCATCACCACTCGAAAGCGGACTCTCCCACTGTGTAGCGCGATAATGGCCGGTTCCTCAGCGTTCCGCCTGCCGCTTATTTTGCGTGGCAGGCTGTCATTACAAAGCGAAAACACGTGATCAAGAAGAGCCTGGCCCCACTGGCCCTCGGCGGTTTCGGCATCGGCATGACGGAATTCGTCATGATGGGCATCCTGCCCGACGTCGCCACCGGCCTGAATATTTCGATTCCCCAAGCGGGTTACCTGATTTCGGCCTATGCCGTCGGCGTCGTCGTCGGTGCGCCGACCCTGGTCAGCATGCTCGGCCATCGTCCGCCACGCGGCGTGCTGGTCTGGTTCATGCTGATGTTCGCGGCCTTCAATGCGCTGTCGGCCTTCGCGCCCAACTTCCACACGATGATGCTGTTCCGCTTCCTGGCGGGCCTGCCGCATGGCGCCTTCTTCGGCGTCGGCGCCGTGGTCGCCACGCGCCTGGCGGACAAGGGCAAGGAAGCGGCGGCGCTGGCCAGCATGTTTTCCGGCCTGACGATCGCCAACGTGGTCGGCGTGCCGGCCGGCACCTGGCTGGGCCATCACATGAGCTGGCGCATCGTGTTCCTGATCGTCGCCCTGATCGGCCTGGCCACCGCCTTCATGACGCAAAAAATCATCCCCTACTTCGAGGGCAGCCGGCGCGCCGGCCTGGCCCAGGACCTGCGCATCTTCCGCAACCCGAAGCTGTGGCTGGCGCTGGGCATCACCTCGATCGGCACCGGCGGCCTGTTCGCCTGGCTCAGCTACATCGCGCCGCTGCTCACCGAGGTCACCCGCTTCCACGCCGACATGATTCCCATGATCATGATCGTGGTCGGGGTCGGCATGACGGCGGGCGTCCACTTTGGCGGCAGGCTGGCCGACCGCGTGCATCCCCTGCGCGCGATCCAGATCCTGCTGGCATCGATGATCGTGCTGCTGCTGCTGAACGCCGTGCTGGCGTCTTCGCAAGCGGCGATGGTGGTGCTGGCCTTCCTGGTCGGTGCGAATGCGCTGGCGCTGGGACCGTCGATCCAGATGCTGCTGATCGAGCACTCGCGCGAAGCCGAGATGCTGGGCTCCTCGTTGGGCCAGTCCGGCTTCAATATCGGCAATGCCCTGGGCGCCTTCCTCGGCGGCATTCCGCTGACCCTGGGCTTCTCCTATGCCTCGCCGCAGTGGGTGGCGGCCGGCCTGGCCGGCGCCGGCCTGGTGCTGGCGTGCGCGATGCTCGCCCACGGGCGCCGCGCGGTGCGCGCCCTGGCCTGATCCTCTTTCAGGCCTGGCGGCGGCGTACCAGCGCGGCGGCCGCCAGGCCGGCCAGCAGCAGCGCCACGCTGCCCGGTTCCGGCACGTCGGCGGACGGGGTCTTGACCGGCGGCTGGCCCGGAACATCGACCGGATTGTCGACCGGCAGCTTGATGCCGCCGCCGGGCTGGGTGGTGCCGGGATTCTTGCCACCCATGGTGAAGGCGGCCACCTCGACCGGCGTAAAGTAATGGTTGGCGTTGATCTGCACCGTCGAGGCCCAGGTGTCGACGACCACGTTGCCGTTGACCTGGCCCCAGTTCTCGCTCACCGTCGCATAAGGCGCCAGCACGCTGCCGATCACGCCCTTCACGTTCAGGCTGCTGGCTTCGTAGAAGTTGAACAGCACGTTGTAGTTCCCCAGCGGCGTGAAGCTGATGCCGCCGTTATTGAAGGTGCCGGCCGAACCGCTGACGTTGAAGATCAGGGTCTGGCCCGGCGTCAGGTTCTCCAGGGTCCAGCTGCTCGAAGTCGCGAACATCGAGGCCGGCACATTGAACACGTCCACGCTGCCCGCGCCGCTGCCCTTCACCCTCACCCCGCTCCACAAGGCGCTCACGCTGCCGGTCGGGTCGAGCTGGGCCAGCGAGGCCGCGAGCGTCTTGTAGTAAGCCTCGGCCCCGGCGAAATCGACGGGACTGGTCGCGGTCGTGCTCACGGCCGGCGCCGAGGTGAGCGAGGTCGTCCCGCCCGCATACACCACGCCATTGTTGATCGAGCCATTGCTCAGCTTCAGCTTGCCGCCCGCGGCCACCGCGATGTCCCTGGCGCCGAAGGCATCCTTGTTCTTCGCGTTGACCGAGTAATTCTGCAGGGTCACGTTGCCGCCGGCGACGATGGCGCCCTCGACGTCGCTCGAATAGGCCGAGAAGTCGTGGATGGCATAGACGTTGGCGCCGCCGATCGGCGCCGTCAGGTTGATCACGCCGGCGTGGGCATGGCTGGCGCAGACGGCTGAACAGAGGATGGCGAGGCGGCGCAGGACAAACATGAAATTTCCAATTAGAAATTGATGATTCTCAAGAGTATCATCAATTCCATCAATTTACACGAAAACTTCACATAATCCTGCGAGCCCGGCTCAAACTATGCGCCCAGCATGGCCGCCGTCGAGGCGATCCGCGCGAACTCGCCGTTCAGGCTGGCCAGCGCCGTGGCATGCATCGCCTCGGCCGTGTAGTGGCGGCCGTCCGGACCGGTGCGCTCGTGGGTGGCGCAGGCATCCCCGACCACGATGGTGTTGAAGCCCAGGTTGCCGGCCATGCGCGCCGTGGTCGACACGCAGTGGTCGGTGGTGAGACCGCACAGCACCACGGTATCGATGCCGCCCTCGCGCAGCCGCCGTTCCAGGTCGGTGCCGATGAAGCCGCTGTTGACCGACTTCGTGACGACGGGTTCGCCATCCAGCGGCCGCGCCTGGGCTTTGAAGGCGAAGCCGGGCGTGTCGGCGCGGAAGGCGCCGTTCGGGCTCGCCGAGGCGTGGCGCACGTGGATCACCGGGCGGCGCGCGACGCGCCAGGTGGCCAGCAGCGCGGCGATATTTTCCTCGGCAGCCGGGTTGTTGCGCTGGCCCCAGCGCGGATCGAGGAAGCCTTGCTGGACGTCGATCACGATCAGGGCGGCGTTGGCGGGTAATTGCATGCGGTCTCTCCTTGTGAAAACCGCATGCTCGCGCCGCCGCCCGGCATGCGCTACCGAAATCCCGGATAATCGACGCTCCAGACATGAAGGATTTCGATGGCTCTCAAGCTCAGCCAATTGCGGATGTTCGTCGCGGTCGCCGACCACGGCAGTTTCAGCGCGGCCGCCGCCGAACTGGCCTGCACCCAGTCGCGCATCAGCCATGCGATCGCCGAACTCGAAAAGGAACTGGCGCTGCGCCTGTTCGACCGCGCCCACGGCGGCTCGACGCCCACCGCCGCCGGCCTGCGGGTACTGGAGAAGGCCAGGCAGATGCTGCAGCTCGAACAAGGCCTGCGCGCCAGCGCCAGGGAGACGCAAACCCTGTCCGGACAGGTGCGGGTGGCCTGCTTCCGCAGTTTCGGCACCCACCTGCTGCCCTATGCGGCCGAGGTCCTGTCCGCCGTCCACCCGGGCATCGCCCTCGACATCGACGACGGCCACGCCGACCGCGAAGCCCTGCTCGCCGCCCTGCGCGCAGGACGCGCCGACATCGCCATCGCCCAGCTGCCGCTGGCGCGCGGCCTCGCTTCCCTGCCCTATCTGCACGACGACTACGTGCTGGTGCTGCCCGCCGCGCACCCCCTGTCGGAACCCTTGTCCTGGAACCAGCTCGACGGCCTGTCCTTCATCCAGCTCGCCTGCGCTGGCGCGGACGAGGTGTTGGAACGCTGCCGCGCCACCGGCCTGGACGCCCGCCCCGGACGCCGGCTGGCGAACGACACCAGCATCGCCGCCATGGTCGCGCGCGGGATGGGTTATTCGATCATGCCGCGGCTGGCGGTGTTTCCGGAACCGGAAGGCGTGCGCCTGCTGGCGCTGCCGATCCCGGCCCGGCGCAGCTTCGCACTGGCCGGCGGCGCCGCGGCGATGCGGCGCCCGGAAGTGGCGGCGGTAGTGAAGATCCTGCGCGGCAGGAAGATGGTGGCGGCGACGAAGGCCTGGCAGGCGGGCGTACTGGCCTGGGACTGATCAGACCAGCACGGCCTGGCCCATCGAATCGCTGAGCTCGGCGGCTTCCTCGATGATCGTGCGCAGGGTGGCCTCGTCGACCAGGTAGTCGAGCGCGCTTTCGCTATGGTCCGGCAGCGGCGGCGCCGCGGCGCCCAGCGGCGACGGCACCCTGGCGTACAGGTTGCCCAGCAACAGGGTGTCGAGCAGCGAGCTCGGCGGCATGTTCAGCCAGCAGCCGCGCAGCTCGAAGATGGCGTCGGCCACCGGTTCCGGCAGCGCCAGGCGGCGCGCCACTTCGCGCGTGACCACGTCTTCGCACAATTCGCCCCAGCGCTCCTCGTCGTCGTCGAGCAGACCGGGGAATTCATCGGCGCGCGACAGCAGGTAGAAGGCGCCGATCTCGTGGACGATGCCGGCGAACATGGCGGTATCCGGATTCACGAAGGTGACGCGGCGCGCGAACACCTGGGCCAGCGCGGCCACCTGCACCGTGTGCTCCCACAGCTGTTCGGCCTTGGCGCGCAGGGCCGGATCCTGGATGCGGCTGCCGAACTGGCGCACCGCCAGGCTGGCCACCAGCATCTGCAGGTTGCGGTAGCCGACCCGGGTGACGGCCGCGCGCACATTGGTGACCGGCGGCTTGCCGGCATTGAAGGTCGAGGAATTCGCCAGCGCCACCGTGCGCGCCGCCAGCTGAGGCTCGCTTAGCACCAACCGGATCGCTTCCTCGAGGTGGCAATCGGGATCGTTCAGCGCCTGCTGCAGGCGCAGCACGGCGTTGACGCTGGTGGGGAATGATATGTCACCGCGCGCCGCCTGGGCCGCAATGTATCCGAAGGCTTCGATTCTGTTCACGGCGGCGATTATACCTTGCAGACTTTAGCCGACAGGCAATTTCCGTGAGGTCGATCGCAACCTGTGGTATCAGAACAAAATATACGGCCGGCTACAAAAAGCCGGCCGCTACCGGGCAGAAAACCCGGGTGAGCGCTTACTTGACCTTGATCGCGCTCTTCACGCTGGCCACGCCGTCGACACCCTTGGCGACCTTGACCGCCTTGTCGGCTTCGGCCTTCGAATTCACGAAGCCGCTCAGCATCACGACGCCCTTCTCGGTCTCGACGTGGATGCCCAGCGATTCCAGGTCCGGCTCCTTGATCAGGCCGGCCTTCACCTTGGTGGTGATGGCGGTGTCCGAGGCGGCGACGCGGGTGGTGGAAGCGGCGTCGCGGGTCTTGTCGCCGGCGCGGTCGGCGGCGTTCTCGCTGCGGTTGGCGATCTCGCCCGCGTTCTCCTTCACGGCTGAGGGCTTGGTCTGCACCAGGCAGCCGGTCTTGCCGTCGCCGCCCATCTGGGCGCATTTGTCGACGGCGGCGGCGGACCTGGCCTGCTCGCGGCTGTCGCCGCCCGAGGCGGTGGCGCCGGCCGCGCTGGCGCCGGTGGCGGTGCTGCCGGCCTTGGCGTCCGCCACTGCGGCGGTGTGCACCGACTTGGCGTTGTTCATGCAGTCGTCCTTGTCGGCGCCGCTCCTGGCGCCGCACCTGGCCTTGGCCAGGTCATATTCGGCGTCGGCCAGGTTGGTGCGTGCCTTTTCACGGCCCCTGGGCGTATTGTTGTACTGGGACAGGGCATTCGCTTCGGTGCGGGTGCGGGTCAGCCTCGCTTCGGCCATGCACACATCCTTGTCGTTGCCGCTCATGCTGTCGCACTTCGCGGTCGCCGCCTTGTACTCGGCCATGGCTTTCTGGGTCACGGCACGGTAGCTGGCGGGATCGTGGTTCAGTGCGAAGGTGGGTGCGGCAAACGCGGCGCCGGCGGCCGTCGCGAGCAGGGTCGCAATCAGCGTTTTCATGTCGGTGGTCCCTTGTATCGATGATTATTGATACCGGTGATTTAACGCCCCCGGCGGACCGGACATCTGTGCGTGAACGTACACTTGTCGAAGAAATAATAAATGACCTGTTCGTCGTTTATCACTCGTCGCTGAGCAGGCCTTCTTTCCAGAGGGTGGCCGCATCTTCGAAGGGCTTCGCGGCTGTCCCGAAACCCTTGCCGTCGGTGGCCAGCTTCACCCATACCCGGGTATCGTGGCCGCTGCGCGCCACCGGCTGCACGGCGCGTACCTGGGACAGCCAATCGTGCACGCGGGCATAGTCGGCGGGGTGGCTGCGACGGGTCCAGGCCAGCGCCACCAGGTCGGCATAGCCTTCCTCGCGGCGCATTTCACGCATCGCCTTCGATTCCGCCAGCAGCGAAGGATCGGCCGCGGTTTCTTCGCCGACCTCGACGAAGCCGGCCGGCAGCGCATGCCAGGCGCCCTGGGCATAGCGCCAGCAGTGCGCGATCTCGTGCGCCGCCATCGCCTCGATCAGCTCGCCCTGCGCTTCCGGCGCCACGCCGGCCAGCTGCTTCTCGGCATCCGGATTGCCGCGCAGCGACACCACCAGCTTGCAGCGTCCCTCGGCAAAGCCCATCGCCAGCGGCACGTCGTTCGGGCCGGCCTTGGGCTGGACCACGATATCGATCGGCAGCTGGACGCTGCGCGCGTACTCGAGGACGGGATAGGCGGAAGAAATCCAGCGCTGTTCGAGCGCGGTGAGGTCGGCCGCATTGGCGCTGCTTGCAGCCTGGGAGGCCGCGCACAGGGCGGCGGCGAGCAGGAAGGACTTGAACATGAGAGGGATTCCCCGCGGGATAGATGACATGCCTATAGGCAATTCTATCCTTTGGGGAAGCCCTCGTTGGACTATTTTTTACTGGATGTTTATAATTGCAAACTTACCAGAAGTACAAAAATCCGCCGTCGTTCCTGCGCGCATCTGTCGGTCCCGCCTGCGCCGGGAACGACGGCTACTTGCGAACGAGCTTATTTGCCGGTCAGCTTCGCAGCCGTCGTAAACGCCGGGCGAATATCATTCGGCACCGCCTTCATCTTGTCGAGCGCCTTCTGCACGTCCGGGCGGATCACCACGTACTGCTTCATCAGCGCCTGGGCGCGGGCGTAGTCCCCTAGGGCTTCGATGGTCAGGAATTCTCGGTCGAGGTCGGCCACGGCCTGCTTGATCTTGCTGAAGTCGACCGAGAAAGTACCGTCGCCGTGCGAGACGAAGCCGCCCTTGTCGAGCAGGTAGTTGACCTGGATCGCCATGCCGCGCGCGTGCGAATCGGTCAGGCCGAAGTGCAGCGTGCGGAAGGCCGATGCCAGGAAGGTGTTGTACAGCTTACGTTCGGCGGCAGCGCCCTGTCCCAGCGAGGATTTCAGCTGGCCCTTGTCCATCATGTAGCTCAGCGCCCACAGGCCGGTGATGTCGGCCTTGGCTTCCTCGATGGTCGAGTAGGTGTCCTTCAGGTCCTGGCGCGGGGTCGAGGGCTTGCCGTTCTGGGTGGTCGCGTGCGGGCCCAGGCCGTGCATGATCTCGTGCGCCAGGATGTGGGTGAAGAAGGAATCGAAGTCGAGGTCCTTCTGGTCGCTTGGCCTCAGCACCAGTTTCGTGATCGGCTTGAGGGTGGCGTCGAACTTCGCTTCCTGCACGTTCTTCAGCATCACGCGCTTGGAGCCGCGCTGGCTGATGATGCGCTCGTCGTTCGGCAGGTTGTAGGCGGCGGTCTGCACGCCCATATTGCCGTCGCCGGCGCCATAGACCTGGTTCACGACCACCATCGGGGCGATCGCGCCGACCTTCGGATTGCGGTACTTCGGATCCAGCGGGAGGTTGTTCTCCAGCTCCTGCATGTGCTTGCCGAAGAAGTTCAGCTTCTCGGTTTCCTTCGCGTCGCGCACGTTCACATAGGCTTCGAAGGCGGCCTTGTAGCCGAACAGTTCGTCGTTATAGGTCTCGTAGGGGCCGATGGTGACGTCGACCGGCGAATCCAGGTCCATCCAGGCAAAGTCGGAGGCCAGGTAGTCGTTCGACAGGAAGGCCTCGGCGCGCAGGTTCAGGAATTTCTTCAGCGAGGCGTTGTCGGTGGCGTTCGCGGCGTCCTTCAGCAATTTGGACAGCTGCTGCAGCTCGGTCGCGTATTCGTCCGAGTACTTGACGATGGTGTAGCGCTGCTTGCCCTTGCCGTCCTTGGTATTCCGGATGGTCGTGAAGAACCACTGCGCCTGCTCCTTGTCCTGCGGCGACAGGCTGTTCATCCAGGCTTCGAGGTCCTGCTTGCTGGCGCCTTCCGGATAGAAGTTCGCGCCCGCCGGCTTCTCGGCCGGGATGTTAATGCCGGCATACTCGGCCGGCATGAAGGAATGGTTGCCGTCGATGATGGACCACGGTCCCTTGTTCAGCCAGAAGTAGTCGCGGCGCGCCTTGCCCAGCGGCGTCTTGTCCTTCTGCAGCGCGGCCCACAGCGCCTCGTTGCCGGACCAGCGCTGGCGCAGCTGCAGGGTGTCGACGATCTTCGCCGCTTCGACCAGCTTTTCGATGGCGACCAGGTCACCCTTCGACAGCTTGCTGGTGTCGGCGTTCAGGTCGACCGGGGCAAAGCGTTTCTCCATCGCGGTCAGCTGGGCGACCGTGGCCGGCGCGGGGGCATCAAGGGCCAGGGCCGGGATGGACATTGCGCCGGCAGCCAGCAGGGCGGCGACCAGTGGGCTGAACAGATTCTTCATGGCGTCTCTCGCGTAGTTGTAATGCGGGCGATTGTAATCCAACTATCGCCGCGTTTACCTTACCGTTATTGCCGCTACCCGACGCGCTACTCGATGTCCGGCAGCTTCAGGCGCTTGAGGTGGAAGTCGTACTCGTACAGTTCGCCGTAGCGGCCCCACTCCACCGCGATATTCAGGGTGCGGCGGGCGCGGTTTTCCTTCATGCCCTCTTCCAGCAGTTCGATGAAGGGTTCTTCGGACAGCGTGCCGCCGGCGCTCTCGGCCAGCGCGGCGCGGATCTTCGCCGCCAGCGGCACGTTCTCCAGCACCTGGCGGCCGAAGATCTCCTGGCGCTCGGCCTGTTCGGCGCCGGCGTAGCGGCGGCCCAGGTGGGTCAGCATGATGTCGCCGCTTTCGACCTGGGCCAGGCCCAGCATCGCCAGCGCCTCGAAGGTCGGGAACAGCTCCTCGTCGGACAGCTCGGCTTCCTCGGCCAGGTGCGGCAGGTCGGCGCGGCCGTCGAAGGGCGGCTCGGCCACCAGTTCCAGCACCGCCTCGATGCGGCTGACGTCGGTGTCCGGCAGGCCGAAATCCGGATGGCGGGCCGGCATCCCGACCGCGACCGCCGGCGCCGGGCGGCGCATCGTCATCAGGCCATACACCTCGTCGATCAGGGCGCGCACGCGCGGGCTGTCGGCAACCCGCGGACGCGGCTGGTCGATCCGGACTTCGCTGACGATGCGGCCCGGATCGCTGGACAGGATGATGATGCGGTCGGCCATCATCACCGCTTCCTCGATGTTGTGGGACACGACCACGATGCCGCGGGTCGGGATCTGCTTGCTCTCCCACAGCTGCAGGATGTCGTCGCGCAGGGTCTCGCCGGTCAGCACGTCGAGGGCGGAAAAGGCTTCGTCCATCAGCAGCACGTCCGGGTTCGTGACCAGGGCGCGCGCGATGCCGACGCGCTGGCGCATGCCGCCCGACAGCTCGCGCGGCAGCGCGCCGCCGAAGCCGGCCAGGCCGATCAGCTCGAGCACGGCGTCGGCGCGGCGTTCGCGTTCGTCCGGCGATACGCCCTGCGCCTCCAGGCCCAGCTCGACGTTCTGCTGCACGGTCAGCCACGGGAACAGGGCAAAGGACTGGAACACCATCGCCACACCCGGCGCCGGGCCGGCGATCGGCTGGCCGCGGTAGCTGGCGTTGCCGCCGTCGGACGGCACCAGGCCGGCCATGATGCGCAGCAGGGTCGATTTGCCGGAGCCGGACTTGCCGAGCAGCGCGACGATTTCTCCCTGGCGCAGCGTGAAGTCGACGCCGTCCAGGATGCGCCGCGGCACGCCGTCGGCGCCGCTGAAGGATTTGCCCACCGAGGCCAGATGGATCAGGATATCTTGCGTCATTTCGTTTCCTTCGAAGTCCGCGGCTCAGCCACGATTGTCGGCGAGGAGGTACAGCTTGCGCCAGAAGAAGCGGTTCAGCAGCATCACGAAGATGCACATGATGCCGATGCCGAGCGCGATGCGCGGGAAGTCGCCGGCGTCCGTCATCTGCTTGATGTAGCTGCCCAGGCCCTGCGCCGCCAGCGTGGTCTTGCCCCAGGTGACGTATTCGGCCACGATGCTGGCGTTCCAGGAGCCGCCGCTGGCCGTGATCGCGCCGGTCAGGTAGGCCGGGAACACCGCCGGCAGGTAGACCCGTTTCCACTTCAGCCAGCCGCGCAGGCCCAGGTTGTCGGCCGCCAGCCGCAGCTCGGTCGGGATGGTCGAGGCCCCCGCCACCACGTTGAACAGGATGTACCACTGAGTGCCGAACACCATCAGGGGGCTGAGCCAGATATCCGGGTTCAGCTTGAAACTCACCATCAGGAACACCACCAGCGGGAACAGCAGGTTGACCGGGAAGGCCGCCAGGAACTGGGCCACGGCCTGTACGCGCTGTGAATAGCGCGGGCTCAGGCCGATCCACACCGCCACCGGGACCCAGAACAGCGAGGCCAGCGCGATCAACAGCATCACCCGCAACAGGGTCGCCAGGCCGAGCAGGACCACGTGGCCGGCTTCGCCCCAGCCGACTTCCGCGTGCACGTACACGGCCAGCTTGAGCGTGGCGGCCAGCACGGCCACCGGCAGCAGCACGTCCCACAGGCGCGGCAGGATGCGCTGCCAGGTCGCCGGCTTTTGCGGGGCCGGCGCGGTGGCGGCGGTGCCGAACCAGCCCAGGGTGATGCGCATGGTCGCCCAGAAGCGCTGCGCCAGACGGCTGACCCAGAGGCTGCGGCGGCCCCAGTCGAGCAGCCAGGAACGCTGCGCGGTCTCGCCCTGCGACTCCTCGAAGCGGAACTTGTCGGCCCAGGCCAGAAGCGGGCGGAAGAACAGCTGGTCGTACAACACGATGCCGGCCAGCATGGCCAGGATCGCCCACGCCACCGCCTTGCCGTTTTCCTGCTCGATGGCGACGGCGATGAAGGCGCCGATGCCCGGCAGCTTGATGTCCTGGCCGGCCACCGAGATCGCTTCCGCGGCGACCAGGAAGAACCAGCCGCCCGACATCGACATCATCATGTTCCACAGCAGCGCCGGCGTCGCGTAGGGAAGCTCGAGGCGCCAGAAGCGCTGCCAGCCGGACAGGCAGAACACGCGCGCCGCCTCGTTCAGTTCGTCGGGCACGGTGCGCATCGACTGGTACAGGCTGAACGCCATGTTCCAGGCCTGCGAGGTGAAGATCGCGAAGATGGCCGCGCATTCCACGCCCAGCAGGCTGCCCGGGAACAGCGCGATGAAGGGCGCGATCGCGATCGCCTGGAAGCCCAGGATCGGCACCGACTGCAGGATGTCGAGCAGCGGGATCAGCGCTTTTTCGGCAGCGCGATACTTGGCGGCGACGGCCGCGAACACGAAGCTGAACACCAGCGAGCAGCCGAGCGCGATGAACATGCGCAGGATGGTGCGCAGCAGGTAGTAAGGCAGCGCCGCGGGGTCCAGCGAGATGGGGGTCGCCTGGCCGACTACGAAAGGACGCGCCATCTGCATGGCGCCGTAGGCGCAGGCGGCCAGCACCGCCAGCACCAGCGGCAGCAGGAGCCAATCCCAGCGATTGAAGCCGCGTCCGCCGCGGTCGACCGCCGGCCGGCGGTCATTGAAGAACTCGAACATCCACGTTCCTTGCACGCAGAGTGAAGCCGTCGTTGATATGCGCGCCGGCGGCGGACCGCAGTGCGGCCCGGCCACCGGTGACCAGTGTGCGTGTTGCTGGAATATGAATGTTCCGGTACGGCCGGAACAGAAAAGATACCATCATCCTGGCAGGATGACGGCAGGAGACGGGAAAGCCTGCGTTATCTTGCCGAGAACGTGCCAGAAATGATCTGGCGACAACTATCGCTCGAACAAGTGCCCATGAATGGACCCAAAAAATGAAAACAGAGCGAGTGTAATTGCCCGCTCTACAGGGCGTCAACCACGATCGTGATTCCCGGCGCAGGGCGCGCCGCCCATGTGTTTATTTGCCGACAAGAACCGGTCCGCTGTACTTCATCAAGAGGCCCTTCGGCCCCACCGCCCAGCCGGTCGTCGGGCTGGCGAAACCGACCGTGTTCATCGGCGTCTTGTCCAGCACGGTCCAGCTCTTTCCGGCGTCGCGCGAGAAGCCGGAGCCGGCCAGGCCGGCGGCAACCAGGGTGCGCGGTGCGCCCGGCACCGGCACCACCACCGACATGTAGCCGGCCGGCTGCACCTGGACCGGACTCCAGCTCGCGCCGCCATCTTCCGTGCGCGCGCCGTTGATGCCGGCCATTTGCGTCTCCTTGTAATCGCCGCCGGCGGCAAAGCCTACTTTCGGGTCCAGGAAGGCGACAGAGAACACGCCACGGGCCGCCGCCCCGGCCGGGATCGGCGTCGCTTGCGCGCGCCAGGTCTTGCCGCGATCAAGCGAATGGAACACGCGCGAATTGGCCGAACCGCCGGTGGCGATCCACGCATCGTTGGTGCCGGCCACCGTCAGGCAGGTGCCGCTGGCGGCGAAGGCGCCCTCGTTCGGCATCGCCTCCAGTCCCTCGGTCTCGACGAGCTGCCAGGACGCGCCGCCGTCGCCGGTGGTGTAGACCTGGAAGCTGCCCTTGACCGGATCGCCGAACAGGATGCCGTGGTCCTTGTCCCAGAACGCCATCGCGTCCCAGAAGCCGTCCGCCACCTGGTTGGTCGTCATCAGGCGCCAGCTGGCGCCGCCGTCTTCGGTCCGGTAGATGCGCGAAGCCGCGCCGGGGCCGGCGCCCATCACCACGGCGGTCTTCGCATCGAAGGCCTGGATGTCGCGGAAGTCGATCTTGTCGGCCTCCGGCACCTGCATCGCCTGCCAGTGTTCGCCGTCGACGGTGCGCAACACGGTGCCCTTGGCGCCGCTGGCCCAGGCGACCTTGGCATCGACGACGGACAGGCCGCGCAGTTCGGCGCTGGTGCCGCTGGGGGTGGCTTGCCAGGACTGGGCGGAGGCGGCGCTGGAGGCCAGCAGTGCGGCGATCAGGAGGGAGCGTGGGTGCATGGAGTCCGGCGTGTCGTATTAATGATGAGTGCCGATATTACACCGCCGCCCGCGCCAGGGGCGAGTTTGCGATAATGGCCGCCTTATCCGGAATTTGAAGCGAAAACCATGAATACCCTCACCTACGAAGCCTTCCTCGACGAAGTCACGACCCTGCTCACCGAAATCTACGACATGGAGGACGAAGCCGCCATCAAGCTGGTGATGCAGGCGCAGGACGCCGAATACTTCGTCGCCCACGACGACAAGCCGGAACTGCGCACGCTGGAGCAGGCGAAGAAGGAAGCGGTGGCCTTGTACACGGCACGCCAGAACCGGGTGGAGACGCAGCAGAAGCAGCAGCGCGCCCAGCACCAGCGCGGGAGCGGCAAGAAGCGCTAGGTCCCGTCAGGTCCAGAGATTGATCAGGTTGCCGTCGCTGTCGCGGAAGGACCCGATGACGATCATGATGAAATCGACGAAGGCCCAGATGCCGAGGCCACCGAAGGTCAGCAGCTGCAGGATGCCGGTGCCGACCTTGCCCACATAGAAGCGGTGCACGCCGAGGAAGCCGATGAAGAAGCACAGGATGGCCGCCGGCAGGATGCGCTTTTGCGAGGCGCTGAAGCCATGGCCCTGCTGGGGCGCGCCGCAGCCCGGGCAGGCTTGTGCGCTGAAGTGCATGTTCGAGCCGCAGGCGCGGCAATAAATCATCTGCGAATTGACGGCGGTGTTCATCGATCGGGTTCCCCATATGGAATTATTATCGATCGAGCATAGCATGCAGGGCCTGCGCGGAAGATCACCAAAAATCACGTCATTTCTGCGCTCTCCGGCCGGCATGCGGGCCGGCCGGAGCGCAGCTTAATTGCCGGCCTTGGCGATGGTCGCCACCGGCTCCCCCTGCCTCCAGCCGCCACCCAGCGCACGCGCCACCGACACCGCCGCCAGCAGGCGCTGGGTACGGATCTGGGCCGCGGCGCGGTCCGCCGCCAGCGCACTGCGCTGGGCATCGGTAACGTCCAGGTAGGTCGAGACGCCGCGGTCGTAGCGCGCCTGGGCCACCTGCAGCGCGCGGGCTGCCGCCTGCTGCGCCTGGACCTGCACCTCGCCCTGCTGCTGGCGTTCCTGCACGTCGGACAGCGCATCTTCCACTTCGCGCAATGCGCTCAGCAGGCGTCCCTCGTGGTTGGCGACCGCCTCGTCGTAACGGGCCTGGGCCAGCTTCAGGTTGGCGCGGTTGCGGCCGGCGTCGAACACCGGCAGCGACAACGCCAGCGGACCGAAGGAAAACTGGCGCGCGCTGCCCTGGGCCAGGTTGCGCAGGCTTTCCGAGGCATAGCCGTAGTTGCCGGTCAAGGACAGCGCCGGATAGAAGGCGCCTTCGGCCACGCCGATCTGGGCGTTGAAGGCCTTCAGGGCGGCCACGCTCGATGCCAGGTCGGGACGCTGGCCCAACAGGCTGGCCGGCAGGCCGACCGGGATGCTCGGCGGCTGGGGCAAAAGCTTATCCTGCAGGGCGGTGCCCTGGTTGCTCGCCACCAGCGGCTCGCTCGGCGAAGCACCCACCAGCACCGACAGCGCATGCTCCAGCGTGTTGCGCTGGCGCTGGGCTTCGTGCAGGTCGGCCTCGGCGTTGGCGCGTTCGATGCGGGTGCGCGAGACGTCCAGTTCGTTCGACAGGCCGGCGTTGAAGCGCGCCTCGATCAGTTCCTGGGATTCGCGGCGGGTCGCCAGCGCGCTGCGCAGGATCGCCAGCTCGGCGTCCAGGCCGCGCAGCTGCCAGTAGGTGGTTGCGACCTGGCCCGACAGCATCAGCAACACGCCGTCGCGGTCGTCCTGGGCCGCCAGGGCCTGGGCATCGGCCGCTTCGACCACGCGGCGCACGCGGCCCCACAGGTCCAGCTCCCACGAGAAGCCGGCACCTAGCGAGTAGTTGTTACCTTCGATCGAGCGGTGGCCCAGCGCCAGGCCCTGCGAGGTCTCGGCCGAGGTGCGCGAGTTCGAGATACCGGCCTGCACGTTCACCGACGGCAGCTGGCCGGCGCGCACCACGCCCAGCTGGGCCTGTGCCTGCACCAGGCGCTGCGCGGCGGCGCGCACGTTCGGGTTATCGTGCAGCGCGCGCTGCTCGAGGGTGTCCAGGGTCTGGTCGCCGAACACGGTCCACCAGTCGGCCGGCAGGCGCGCGGCGTCCTGCTGCTGGCCGGCCTGCGCGTGGCGGTATGCCGGGCTCGCGATGTCCTGCGGGGCCTTGAAGTCGGGACCGACGGTGCCGCAGGCGGCGAGGAGCGCGGCGACGGCCGCGGCGACAGCGGTGTGGATGACAGGCTTGAACATAGTATTTTTCATTGAGAGTTATCCGTCCCGTCGCCCCCGCGAAGGCGGGGCCCCAAGTTTCCATGGTTCGCCACGAACTTGGATCCCCGCCTTCGCGGGGACGACGTCTAATCATTAATGGCCGCCGCTCCCAGCCCCGCCAGGCGACTTGACCTTGTCCGCAAACCACAGCGGCACGATCGCCGCGATCAGGATCACGCCGACGAGGAAGAAGCCGTCGTTGTAGGCCATCACGTAAGCCTCGCGGCGCACGATGCGGTCGATCGCCGCGATCGCCTGGTTGGCCGCGGTGGCCGGGTCGATGCCTTGCGAAACGAAGAACTGGGTCAGCTGGTCCAGGCGGGCCTGGGTGGCGGACGCGAACAGCGACACCGATTCGCCGATGCGCGCCGAGTGGAAGTGCTCGCGGTTGGTCAGCGAGGTCGCCAGCAGCGCGATACCCACCGAGCCGCCCAGGTTGCGGGTCATGTTGAACAGGCTCGAGGCCGACGGCATGTCCTTCGGCGCGATGCCGTTCATCGCGAAGTTCGACAGGGTCAGCATCACGAAGGGCTGGCCGATCGCGCGAATGACCTGGGTGACCATCAGCTGGTCGTAGCCGGTGCTGGCGTCCATGAAGGCGTTCATCAGGCAGGAGATGCCGAACAGGCCCAGGCCGAACATGCACATGATGCGGTTGTCGATCTTCTGCGACAGGCGCGCCACGAAGGGCATCACGAACAGCTGCGGCAGGCCCATCCAGGCGATGACCTCGCCGATCTGCATCGGCGAATAGCCGGCGATCTGGCCCAGGTACAGCGGCAGCAGGTAAGACGAGCCGTACAGGCCCATGCCGATCACCGCCGACAGGATGGTCGCCACCATGAAGTTGCGCTGGCCGTACAGGCGCAGGTTGACGAAGGGGTCGGCGCGCCAGAAGCCGATCACCACCCAGCCCAGGATGCCGATCAGCGCCAGCGCGGCGAAGGTGATGATGAAGCTCGACTCGAACCAGTCCTTCGAATTGCCCTCTTCCAGGAAGATGGTCAGGCTGGCCAGGCCGACCGCCATGAAGGCGATGCCCAGCCAGTCGGCCTTGGCCAGCATCTTCAGGTTCAGCGGCTCCTTGTCCAGGCCCCAGTACATGCCGGCGATCAGCAGCACGCCCGGCACCCAGTTGATGTAGAAGATCGAGGGCCAGCCGTACAGCTCCGTCAGGTAGCCGCCCAGGGTCGGGCCCATGGCCGGGGCCAGGGTCGCGGTCAGGCCGAACATCGCCATGCCGACCGCGCGCTTGGCGGGAGGCAGGCGGGTCATCACCAGGGTCATCGCCATCGGGATCAGGGCGCCGCCTGTGAAGCCCTGCAGCATGCGGAACACGATCATGCTCTGCAGGTTCCAGGCCGCGCCGCACAGGGTCGAGAAGGCCAGGAACAGCGCCGTGGTCAGCATCAGGTAGCGGCGCTGGCCGAAGGCGCGCACGAACAGCGCGGTCATCGGGATCACCACGATCTCGGCGCACAGGTAGGCGGTCGAGATCCACGAGCCCTCCTCCTGGGTGGCCGACAGCGTACCGAGGATGTCGCGCAGCGAGGAGTTGGTGATCTGGATGTCGAGCACCGCCATGAAGGCGCCGAGCAGGCCGGCGGCCACCGCGATCCAGGTGCGGGCGTCGACGTGCGTGCCGTTGGCCGGCATGCTCATCGTCTGGGTGGAACTCGTCATGACGATCCCTTTACTGGGCCGACGCGGTGCGGGCCGGCTGCTGCGCGCCTTGTGCCGGCTTTTGGCGCAGGTCGATCTCGACCACCGTCGACATGCCGGGCACCAGGCGGCCGGCGTACTTCTTCAGGTCTTCCGGCTTGAAGGTGATCTTGACCGGCACGCGCTGGACGATCTTGGTGAAGTTACCGGTCGCGTTATCGGCCGGCAGCAGCGCGAACTGGTTGCCCGAGGCCGGCGAGAAGCTGTCCACGCGGCCGACCAGTTCCTTGTCCTTCAGGGCGTCGACTTCGATCCTGACTTCCTGGCCCGGCACCAGGCCCGGCAGCTGGGTTTCCTTGAAGTTGGCGGTGACCCAGACGTCGTCCTGGACGATGGCGGCCAGCTGCTGGCCCGGCTGGATGCGGGCGCCGACTTCGACGCTGCGCTTGCCGATGCGGCCGCTGACCGGCGCCACGATCTGGTTGTAGCCGAGCTGCTGGCGGGCGTCCTTGAGCTGGGCCTGCAGCACCTTGACCTGGGCCTTCAGCACGTCGCGCGCCGAGCCGGCGGCGGCGATCTGGGCCTTGGCGGCATTGGCGTTGTCGCGGCGTGCGTTGACGTCGGCGGTGGCGCCAGCGCGGGCCGCGGTGGCGGCGTCGACCTCGGCCTTCGAGACGGCCTTCATGTTGGTGTTGTACAGCTGGCCGTAGCGTTCGGCGTCCTGTCTGGCGCGCACCAGGTTGGCCTGGGCCTGCACCACCTGGGCGCCGGCGGCCGAGGCCTGGGCCCTGGCCTGCTCGACGGCGGCGTCGGCCTGCACGATCTGCTGCTGCACGCTGGCGATCTGGGCCTGGATCTGCTCGACCTTCACGCCCTGGTCGGCCGGGTCCAGCTCGGCCAGCACGTCGCCGGCCTTGACCAGCTGGTTGTCGTCGAACAGGACCTTGGTGACGACGCCAGGGATGCGTGCCGAGACCGGATGCACGTGGCCGGTGATGTAGGCGTTTTCGGTTTCGACGAAGTTGCTGCTGCGGTACCACATGCGGCCGCCGGCGATGAGCGCGGCCAGGGCGATCACGCCGACCACCATCAGCACGCGCTTCGGCGGTCCCTTGCTGCCGTTGGCGGCGGCCGGCGCTGCCGGCGGAACGGCGGCGGACGGTTTCTGCTGGACCGTGGTTTGCGAATCTGCCATGAATACGACTCCGAAGAAAAAATGAAATGGGTTCATCGCATTATTCGACAAAGAATTGGCGAAGTCAAGAAATGAAACGGTTGCATTTCATTTTTTTCTGGGCTAGAGTGTCGTCATGGACAAACCCGTAAACGACTGCAAGGCCGCCGGCCGGCCCAAGGCCGCCGAGGTCGAAGCACGCACGCAGGAGCTGCTGCAGATTGCCGGCGGTCTCTTCCTCAAGAACGGCTATACCAAGACCAGCCTGGAATCGATCGCCCGCGCCGCCCACGTGGCGGTGCGCACCATCTACGTGAAATTCGGCGGCAAGGCCGGCCTGCTGCACGCGGTGCTGGCGGCCAAGCGCGACCGTTTCTTCCGCAGCCAGCCGATGCAGACGGACACCCGTCCGCTGAAGGAAATCGTGGACGATTTCGCGCGCCAGATGTATGGACTGCTCATCTCGCAGGAAGCGGTGGACATGCAGCGCATCGTGATGGCGGAAGCGCCGACCAATCCCGAACTGGCGGAAGCCTTCTGGAACGGCGGTCCGCGCCAGACCCGCGAGATGCTGGGCCGTTTCTTCGCCCGTCCGGACATCCGCGCCCAGCTGCACCCCGACATCGACATCGACCTGCTGCCCGGCCACCTGATGGGCTGCATCGCCGGCGACCAGCTGTGCCGTTTCGTGTTCCCGCCCGAAAAACAGCCTCTGGACCAGGCGCTCCGCGAACTCGACCGCCGCCTCGCGCTGTTCTACCGCGCCGTGCTGGCCCGGCCCTGAGCTCCCCTGCCCCTGGCCGGCCGAGTCAGTGTGCGGCATCGCACGGACCGCCTCGACCCGGTTCGGGCATCCTGAAAGTCTTAAGAAGGAGGATGTCATGAACACGATAAGTACAAAGACGGCAGTTCGCCGCAAGGGGGTAGCATGAGCAAGGCGTCACGTTACGAATGGCGAGACCAGCAGGCTGCGGTGCAGGAGCGCATGAAGGGCTTCCTTGCGAATCCGGGCAAGGAACAACTCGAGGCCGTCGTTGCCGAGATGCGTGCCTACGCCGACGCGGCCCAGTCGGGCCACATCGAGATTCCGCAACACTGGACCAGTTACAACTGAGCTGAAACACGCTACCGACACGCCGTCCAGTTCGCTGGGCGGCATTTTTTTTGGCGCTGTTCGCGCCAAGTGTGGAATCTTTTCTGCAAGCCTGCGGTCCAATGTCGACCTGAACCGTTGACGGAGGCCCCATGCAAGCACGGCAGTTCGAACAGTTCCTGCAACGCCTGTCCTCTCTAACGCGGCGCCAGCGCGACCG
>NZ_JBFRFV010000039.1:0-36895 GCF_052115005.1 Massilia sp. 2TAF26 | reverse complement strand
TCCAGCACCTGGCCGGCATGAAGGACTCGAAGACCATCGTCGCCATCAACAAGGATCCGGAAGCGCCGATCTTCTCGGTGGCCGATTACGGCATCGTCGGCGACCTGTTCGAGGTCGTGCCGGCGCTGGTCAAGGAACTGGGCTAAGCTCACAACGTCGTCCCCGCGCAGGCGGGAACCCAAGTTCGTGGCGTATCACTAGCGTTTGACGCAGTCGCTGCATATAAAAACCTGGGTTCCCGCCTTTTTCACGACCTACAATTGACGTATACGTAAAACGAAACAAAGGAGACCACGGTGAGCTACAACGCCCCCCTGAAAGATATGCTGTTCGTGGTGAACGAACTGGCCAACCTGGCCGAGATCAACCAGCTGCCCGGCTGCGAAGACGCGACCCCGGACACCGTCGAAGCGGTGCTGGAAGAGAGCGCGAAGTTCTGCGGCGGCGTGGTCGCCCCGCTGAACCATTCCGGCGACAAGGAACCCAGCTTCTGGCACGACGGCCAGGTCACCACCTCGAAGGGTTTCAAGGAAGCCTTCCGCGGCTTCGCCGAAGCCGGCTGGCAGGGTGTGCAGCACCCGGCGGAATTCGGCGGCCAGGGCCTGCCGAAGCTGGTCGCCACGCCCTGCGTGGAGATGCTGCACGGCGCCAACCTGGCGTTCGCCCTGGTCGCGCTGCTGACCGACGGCGCCATCGAAGCCCTGCTGACCGCCGGCAGCGATGAGCAGAAAGCCCGCTTCATCGAGCCGCTCATCAGCGGCAAGTGGACCGGCACCATGAACCTGACCGAGCCGCAGGCCGGTTCCGACCTGGCCGCCGTGCGCACCCGCGCCGTGCCCCAGGGCGACGGCACCTACAAGATCTTCGGCACCAAGATCTTCATCACCTACGGCGAGCACGACATGGCCGAGAACATCATCCACCTGGTCCTGGCGCGCACGCCGGATGCGCCTGCGGGCGTGAAGGGGATCTCGCTGTTCATCGTGCCGAAGTTCCTGGTCAACGAAGACGGCTCGCTGGGCGAGCGCAACGACGCCCACTGCGTCTCGATCGAACACAAGCTGGGCATCAAGGCCAGCCCGACGGCCGTGCTGCAGTTCGGCGACCACGGCGGCGCCATCGGCACCCTGGTGGGCGAGGAAAACCGCGGTCTCGAATACATGTTCATCATGATGAACGCGGCCCGCTTCGGCGTCGGCATGCAGGGCGTCGGCCTGGCCGAGCACGCCTACCAGCAGGCGGTCGCTTTCGCGAAAGAGCGCGTGCAGTCGCGCGCCGTCGAAGGCTCGAGCGGCCCGGTCGCCATCATCAACCACCCCGACGTGCGCCGCATGCTGATGTCGATGCGTTCGCAGACCGAGGCGGCGCGTGCGCTGGCCTATGTGGGCGCGGCCTACAGCGACCTGGCGCACAGCCATCCGGACGAGTCGGTGCGCAAGGCCAGCCTGGCGATCTACGAATACCTGGTCCCGGTCATCAAGGGCTGGTCGACCGAGATGTCCGAGAATGTCGCCCGCGACGGCGTGCAGGTGCACGGCGGCATGGGCTTCATCGAAGAGACCGGCGCGGCCCAGCACTACCGCGACGCCAAGATCCTGACCATCTACGAAGGCACGACCGCGATCCAGGCCAACGACCTGGTGGGCCGCAAGACGGCGCGCGACGGCGGCGCGGTGGCGAAATCCATCATCGCCCAGGTCCGCGCCACCGAGGCTGCACTGGCCGAGCGCCAGGGCGCCGCGCATTCTGCCGATTTCGCCGCCATCCGTTCGCAACTGGCGGCCGGCAGCGCTGCGCTGGAGCAGGTGGTCGACTTCGTGGTCGCCAATACCAGGCTCGAGCCGCGCGCCGTGTTCGCCGGCAGCGTACTCTACCTGAAGCTGGCCGGCATCGTGCTGGGCGGCTGGCAGATGGCGCGCGCGGCCCTGGTGGCGCAGCAGAAGCTCGACGCGGGCGAGGGCGATGCCGCCTTCTACCGCGCCAAGATCGGCACCTCCCGCTTCTTCGCCGACCACGTGCTGTCGCAGGCGGGCGGCCTGCGCCATGCGATCGTCGAGGGCAGCGCCGGCGTGCTGGCGCTGGACGTCGAGCAGTTCTGACCGGAGATCGGCGCCGCCCGGCGCCATCGGCTTCGAAGGCGGCGCTTGCGCCGCTTTTTTTTGATTTGTCGCCTGCGCCGGCGCCAATCGACAAGCTGTGGCGCGCTTCCCGAGCGCTGAGCCAGACACCGGCGCACTTGAGAAATCCTAAAAGTCGGCGGGCCCACCTGTCCAGAATCGGAACTGATCATCCACCGACAGGAGCTCCCATGGTTTCTTTCCAGTCCTGCACGAGTTTCCGGCTGTCCATCGCCGCCGCGGCGCTGTCCGCCCTGACTGCCTGTGGCGGCGGCGGCTCGTCGACGCCGGCCACCGACCCATTGCCGCCGACCCCGCCGACCATCCCCGACCCGCCCACCAATCCTCCGCCGCCGCCGCCGACCACGCCGCCGCCACCTGCCGATCCGGCACCGCCGCCCGACATCAAGCTCGCGGCGGGCTACACCGACATCAACGCCGCCGAGCGCCTCAGCCAGGCCCATTGGCCGGCCTGGCCCAGCACCGGGACCAGGATCGTCGACGGTGTCGGCTGCGCCACCAGCGAGGCCTACCACATCCATTCGATGCTCTCGATCTACCGGGATGGGGTGCGCCTGCAGGTGCCGGCCAACATCGGGATCACCAGCTGCCACTACGACCTGCACACCCACGACATGACGGGAGTGATCCATATCGAGACCCCGGTGCCCAAGGTCTTCACGCTGAGGCAGTTCTTCTCGCTATGGGGGCAGCCGCTGAGCGCCGCCCAGGTCGCCGGGCTGGCGGGTACGCCGACCTTCTACGTGATCCAGAATGAAAAGCTCACGCGCGTGACGACGGATCCCGCCGCGATCACGCTCGAGCCTCACAAGGAGATCGTGATCGTCGTCGGTACGCCGCCGGTGGAAGTGCCGCGCTGGAACTGGGCTGCCACCGCCCTGTAGACCGAGGGCCGGGCGCCGCCACCCTTCAGCCGTAGGCGCCGCCCGTGTAGAGGAGGTCGAACAGGCGTGACAGCACCGCGATGACGCCGGTGGCGCCGACCAGCATGGTCAGCACCAGCAGCACCGCGAGCGGCCAGTTCGAGCGCGATGCGCGGCCGGACGAGGCGTTGAACTTCGCGTCCCATTTCTCGTCGGGGGTGAGGCCGATCGCCAGTGCTTCGACGAAGCCGACGATGCAGGAAATGAAGATGGGCAGCAGCACCCAGAAGGCATTCGGCGCATGGCCCACGCCGTAGACCAGGCCGGCGACGGGCAGGCTGCAGACGTGCAGCAGGCCGAGCCGGTCGACGCTGCCGCGCAGATAGAAACGGTGGACGCCGAGGCCGCCGAGGAGGAAGGCGAGGGCGGTGGCGAGGGTCTTGTTCTTGTGGTTCGACATCGACTGCTGGACTCGGCTTGTTGTTGTGAAAAGGAAAGATTGAAGTATCGTCCAAAACGGCCGCGGAAGCAGCATTTTTCGTGGCTTTCGGCGGCGCTTGCCAGGCGCCGGGCAGCCGTCGATGTAGCGTTGTTGGGAAAAATAGGCGATAATGCTGGATTCGGCCGGTCTGCGCGCCGGGTTTTTAGTTTTTTGACAAACGCTTGCTGAGGCACGGCGCGGCGCGCTATAATCGTCGGCTTTCTCCGTCCAGCACAATTTTTTGGAAATATTATGGTCGTTATTCGTTTAGCTCGTGGTGGTGCCAAGAAGCGCCCGTTCTACAACATCGTTGCAACCGACTCGCGCAACCGTCGCGATGGCCGTTTCATCGAGCGCATCGGCTACTACAACCCGATGGCTTCGGGCAAGGAAGTTGGCCTGAACATCACCGCTGACCGTCTGGCTTACTGGCAAGGCGTTGGCGCACAACTGTCGCCGACCGTTGCTCGCCTGGTCGCTGGCCAGCAAGTCGCTGCGTAATTAGTCCCCGCACTAATTACCAAGTCTGCGAAAGTTTTACTGGTTTGACCGATTCAATAGCAATCCCTGACGACCTGGTACAGGTCGGGCACATCACCGGCGCCTACGGGATCCGGGGTGGCATCCGCATCGCGCCGTACTCGGCGGATGCCGATGCGCTGCTGAACGTGAAAACCTGGTGGCTCGACAAGCCGGCGCTGCGTCCCGTGCAGGTGCGCAGCGCGAAGTACCATAGTGGCGATGTGACCGCCACCCTGGTCGATGTCACCGACCGCAGTCTCGCCGAGGCCCTGAAGGGTGCCACGGTGCAGGTGTCGCGGGCGGATTTTCCGGAACTGCCGGAAGACGAATACTACTGGTCGGACCTGATCGGCCTGGATGCCGTGAACCTGCAGGGCGAAGCCCTCGGGAAGATTGCCGACATGATGAGCAACGGTCCGCAGTCCATCCTGCGCATCGTGCCGGACCTGAATCCGGATATGCCCGACGCCAAGCCTGAAGAGCGCCTGGTGCCTTTCGTGGACCAGTACGTCAAGACCGTCGACCTGAAGGCAAGACTGATTACCCTGGACTGGGGCCTGGATTATTGACCCCATCCTTCTGAAGCGAGATCCCGATGCAGTTTGACGTCGTGAGCTTGTTTCCCGAGATGTTTGCCGCTCTGACGCAGTCGGGTGTGACCCGGCGCGCGCACGAGCAGGGCTTGTGGAACCTGTCGATCTGGAATCCGCGCGATTTCACGCAGGACCGCCACCGCACCGTGGACGATCGCCCCTATGGCGGCGGTCCCGGCATGGTGATGCTGGCCAGGCCCCTCGAAGCGACGATCGCCGCGGCAAAGCAGCGCCAGATCGACCTCGGCCTGCCGGCGCCGCGCGTGGTGTTCATGTCGCCGCAGGGCAAGCCGCTGACGCACGAGCGCGTGATGGCGCTGAAGGACGAGCCCGGCCTGGTCGTGCTGTGCGGCCGCTACGAAGCGGTCGACCAGCGCCTGCTGGACCGTTGCGTCGATGAAGAGATTTCGCTGGGCGACTTCGTGCTGTCCGGCGGAGAATTGCCGGCGATGGCGCTGATGGATGCCGTGGTGCGCCACATCCCGGGCGTGCTGGGCGACGATGCCTCGGCGGTCGAAGACAGCTTCGTCAACGGCCTGCTGGATTCGCCGCATTACACGCGTCCGGAAGTGTATGAAGGCGTGGCCGTGCCGCCCGTGCTGATGGGTGGCAACCACGCAGAGATCATGAAGTGGCGTCGCCAGCGCATGCTGGAGGCGACCGCGAAGAAACGGCCCGATCTGCTGGACAAGGCGCGCAGCGCCGGTCAGTTGAGCAAGGCCGACGAGAAGTTCCTGGCAGGGCTGGACAAGGCTGCCGAATAGAATTGCATCATGTTGGTGCAACGGCGGGTAGTACAACCCGCATGTTTTAATTCCATCCTCTACCGGGCAACCTGGTACAGCGCCGGCACGATGGTCATTGGAGTGTTAAAAATGGATCTGATCCAGCAACTCGAGCAAGAAGAAATTGCGCGCCTCGGCCGCAATATCCCTGATTTCGCACCGGGCGACACCGTTGTCGTCAGCGTCAACGTCGTCGAAGGCAACCGCAAGCGCGCCCAGGCATACGAAGGCGTGGTCATCTCGCGTCGTAACCGCGGCCTGAACTCGAACTTCATCGTTCGTAAGATCTCGTCGGGCGAAGGCGTCGAGCGTACCTTCCAGCTGTACTCGCCGCTGATCGCTTCGATCGAAGTGAAGCGTCGTGGTGATGTGCGCCGTGCGAAGCTGTACTATCTGCGTGAGCGTTCGGGCAAATCGGCACGTATCAAAGAGAAACTGCCGACCCGCAAGACCGCCGCTGCCGCTCAGTAATAGCGTTAGTAGCTTGAAAAAGGCATCCGCAGGGATGCCTTTTTCTTTTCCGGAGAAGCCTTTTGGTAAAACTGCATCTCGATCCCCAGCGCCTGCCCGTCGACTCGATCGCCGGCGAAGCCGCGCTGCCGCCTGAGCGCCTGCGCGCCGACTGGCTGCGCCAGCGCCTGGCCCATCCGCCGGCGTGGATGCCCGAGCTGCCGAACGACTTGCGCGAGCGCTTCCCCAAGCTGCGCCGCGCCGCCGTGCTGGTGCCCATCGTCCAGCGCCCCGAGGGCCTGACGGTCCTGCTGACCCAGCGCACCGCCCACCTGAACAACCATGGCGGCCAGATCAGCTTTCCCGGCGGCAGCGCCGAAGAGCTGGATTCCTCGTCCATCGAAACCGCCCTGCGCGAAACCGAGGAAGAGATCGGCCTGGCGCGCCGCCACGTCGAGATCATCGGCGTGCTGCCCGACCACATCACCGCCTCCAGCTACCTGGTGACGCCGGTGATCGGCCTGGTCACGCCGCCCTTCGAACTGATCGCGGAATCGAATGAGGTCGCCGAGATCTTCGAAGTGCCGCTGTCCTTCCTGATGGACGGCATGAACCACCAGCGCATGTCTTTCGAGCTGCCGGAAGGGGCGGGCAGGCGCAGCTTCTACGCCATGCCTTACGAGCGCTTCTTTATCTGGGGCGCGACGGCCGGCATGCTGCGCAACCTGTTCCATTTGCTGCGAGCTTAAAAATTCAGCGGATCCGTATTTGATTGATTGCGTCCACTGCGCTATCGTAGCGGGCAATGAAGTCTGGCAACAATTCAAAGGAACGTGAATGACCTTTTTCTCTATTCTGTGCGCGCTGCTGATCGAGCAGTTGAAGCCGCTGCGCGCGGATAACCAGATCTACGCCGAGATCAAGCGCTTCGCCATGCGCATCGAAGCCTGGTTCAATGCCGGCCAGGTGAGCCATGGCCGGCTGGGCTGGTTCCTGATGATGGGCATCCTGATGGTGCCGACCGCCGTCATCTACTGGGTGCTGATGTACTACGGCTTCGTGTTCGCGGCCTTTGCCTGGAACGTGCTGATCGTCTACCTGACCCTCGGTTTCCGCCATTACAGCCATTACTTCACCTCGATCCAGTTCGCCCTGAACGCCGGCGACGAGCCCACCGCGCGCACCCTGCTTGCCGAATGGACCAAGGTCGACACGGTCGGCATGGACAGTACCGAGATCGCCCGCCTGGCCGTCGAGAAATCGCTGATCACGACCCACCGCAACGTGTTCGGCGTGTTCTTCTGGTTCCTGATGCCGCTGGGCCCGGCCTGCGCCGTGATGTACCGCGTGTCCGAATACCTGGCTCGCGCCTGGAACGAGCCCGACCACATGCGCAACGAGGCCTTCGGCCAGTTCGCGGCCCGCGCTTTTTACTGGATCGACTGGATTCCGGTGCGGCTGACGGCGATCGCCTTCGCCGTGGTCGGCAATTTCGAGGACGCGATCTATGCCTGGCGCAATTTTGCCGGCCGCTGGGCCGACGAGTCGAAGGGCATCATCCTGGCGGCCGGCGGCGGCGCCATGGGCGTGCGCCTCGGCTCGCCGAACGAGACCGCGCCCCGGGTCCTGCCGGCGGACGCCGCCACCGTCGACCTCTCCGACAGCGAGGCCGATGTGCTGCCGGGCGAGGAGCCGAACGTGCGCGCACTACAGAGCACCGTCGGCCTGGTCTGGCGTGCGCTGTTATTATGGATGCTGCTCCTGCTCCTGCTTTCCGGCGCGGTCTTGCTTGGTTGAACACTCCCGGAAGAGGACGAGGCTGTAAAGTCTCGTCCGCAGGTCTTCTATAAGATATAATACTGGGGTTGTTCTCATCCACGCTTCATGTTTCAGTAAGCCGCACTATGGCCGATTTACCGCAAACCGGGAAAGAACACGCCGACGAATTCTTCATTCTCGGCGTAACGAGTAAGGGCAGGCAGTTCCGCCCGAGTGACTGGGCAGAGCGTCTGTGCGGTGTCATGTCGTGCTTCCGGCCGGCGGGCAGCGGCGGACCGAATGCCCACTTGAAGTTCTCTCCCTACGTCCATCCGACCATCGTCAACGGCGTCAAGTCCGTGGTGGTCAATAACGCCCTCAAGAATGTCGAGCCCCTGGCTTACCACTTCGTGGTGAACTTTGCCAAGGACAACGACCTGCAGATGGTCGACGCCTGCTACGTCCCGCCGCCGGGCGAAAAGAAGCCGAGCGCCTGATAAGGCCGCCATGGCGGCGTTGCGCCGGCTCGCCGTGCTTGCGTACTGTCTTCGTCCGCGCGCCTTGCCCGGGGCGCTTTCTCAGGCGCTCGGTATCCTATTCCTGATTTGCGGTGCTAGAATGAGCGCTTGAAGACGGAGGATGCCATGGAAGTCGGCAAGCTCAGCACTACGGACACCGTCTGCTGCTCCCGCGACGAGAGCGTGCAAGGTGCGGCCTTCCTCATGCGCAAGCACCATGTCGGCGACCTCATCGTGGTCGACGAGCCGGACGGCGAGCGCATACCCGTCGGCATCGTCACCGACCGCGACATCGTGGTTTCCGTCATCGCCCTCGGCCTCGATCCCCTCGGCCTGCAAGTGGGCGACATCATGACCGACGACCTGCTCACCGCCGGCGAAAACGACGACATCTACGCCACCATCGAGCGCATGCGCCTGCGCGGCATCCGGCGCGTGCCGGTCGTGTCCGACAGCGGGACGCTGGCCGGCATCGTCAGCGCCGACGATCTCCTGACCTTCCTGGCCGAGGAGATGGAAGAGCTGTCGCGCATCAGTCCCTACCAGCAACAGCACGAAAGGCGGGCCCGGCAGTAAAAACCGGCCTGCGAGGCCTGCTCAGTTCCCGGTAATCTGCAACTAACCGACAGGGGACTCGACGTTGACAAGCGGTAAGCCAGCCCTAAGTCGGCCTCTGTTACCATGCTGTGCTGTCGCGCAAGCCTTGTGCGGCAGACATGACAGACAGATACTGACAGACGGGGTGACATGAGCTCGAGCTTCCTGCAGCGCGGCGTGGCCGCATATGTGATCGTCGGCGGCCTGGCCTTCGTGGCCGCCGCGCCGGCCTGGTCCCAGCTGGCGCCCAGTGCGCCGGCGAACGCGGCCCCGCCGATCGCGGCCCGGCCGAAAGGCGTGGTGCAGGGGCCCTCGGTCGAGGGCATCACCGAATACCGGCTGCCGAACGGCCTGAAGGTGCTGCTGTTCCCGGATTCCTCGCGCCCGACCGTCACCGTCAACGTCACCTACCTGGTCGGCTCGCGCCACGAGAACTACGGCGAAACCGGCATGGCCCACCTGCTGGAGCATCTGATGTTCAAGGGCGCGGCCAGGCACAGCGACATCGTCCAGCAATTCTCCAACCGCGGCATGCAGTTCAACGGCACCACCTCGCTGGACCGCACCAATTATTACGAAGTCTTCCAGGCCTCGCCGGAAAACCTCCAGTGGGCGCTGGAGATGGAAGCCGACCGCATGACCCATTCCTTCATCGCCAGGAAGGACCTCGATTCCGAGATGACGGTCGTGCGCAACGAATACGAGAATGGCGAGAACTCGCCCGGCGCGGTGCTGATGAAGCGCATGCAGAGCGTCGCCTACGACTGGCACGCCTATGGCCGCGCAACCATCGGCAACAAGAGCGACATCGAGAACGTCAAGATCTCGAACCTGCAGAATTTCTATCGCACTTATTACCAGCCGGACAATGCCGTGCTGTTGGTGGCCGGCAAGTTCGACCCCAGCCAGACCCTGCGCTCGATCAGCAAGCTGTTCGGCGCGATCCCGAAACCCAAGCGCACGCTGCCGGAATTCTGGACCGTCGAGCCGACCCAGGACGGCGACCGCAGCTTCACCGTGCGGCGCCAGGGCGACGTCCAGATCGTCGCCGTGGCCTACCACGTGCCGTCCGGCCTGCACGACGACAGCGATGTGCTGAGCTTCTCCTCGACCATCCTCGGCGACGTGCCGACCGGCCGCCTGCACAAGCTGCTGGTCGAGACCGGCAAGGCCAGCCAGGTGTTTTCCTTCGCCCAGACCGGTTACGCGCCGGGCCTGCAGTACTTCGGCGCCGTGGTGAAGAAGGGCGAGCCGATCGAGCCGGTACGCGCTGCACTCACGGAAGCGGTCGAGGATTTCAGCAAGCATCCGCCCACGCCCGAGGAGATGCAGCGCACCAGGCTGTCCTACCTGAACAGCATCGAGCGCAGCCTGAACGACCCGCAGCAGGTGGGCGTCGCGCTGTCCGACACCATCGCCCTGGGCGACTGGCGCCTGTTCTTCGTCGGACGCGACAAGATCGAGAAGGTCACGGCCCAGCAGGTCGCAGAAGTGTCGGCCCGCTACTTCAAGCGCGACAACCGCATCACCGGCACCTTCCTGCCGGACGATCAAGCGCAGCGCGCCGTGATCCCGCCGGCGCCCAGCGTGGAAAGCCTGCTGAAGGACTTCAAGCCGCAAGCCTCGACCCTGAGCGCCGAGGACTTCGAGCCGAGCCAGGCCAACATCATGAAGCGCACGACGCTCACCACGGCGGGCGGCGTCAAGCTGGCCTTGCTGGCGAAGAAGAACCGCGGCCAGACCGTCACGGTCGACCTGCGCCAGCACTTCGGCGACGAGCAGAACCTGTTCGGCAAGGGCGCGGTGCCGGGCCTGACGGCGGCGATGCTGACCCGCGGCACGACCAGGTATGACCGCGTGCAGCTGGCCGACGCTTTCGAAAAGCTGAAGGTGGCCGGCGGCCTGACCCATTTCCAGACCACCCGCGAGAACCTGCCGGAAGCCTTGAAGCTGGTGGCCCACGTGCTGAAGGAGCCGAGCTTCCCGGCGGCCGAGTTCGAGCAGCTGCGGCAGCAGTCGCTGGTGGCCCTGGAGGCCAGCCGCGCCGAACCGCCGAACCTGGCCTCGCGCGCCCTGAACGAGCATTTCGACATCTATCCGAAGGGCGACGTCCGCCACGAGACCACGCTCGACGAGGACATCGCCGACATCAAGGCTGCGACCCTGGACCAGTTGAAGGCCTTCCACCGCGACTACTACGGCAGCAATCCGGCCGAGCTGGCCATCGTCGGCGACTTCGACGACAAGGCCGTCGTGCCCCTGGTCGACCAGCTGTTCGGACAGTGGAAGGCGCCAATGCACGTGGCGCCCGTGCTGCGCAAGTATGCGGACATCAAGCCCATACATGAAACGTTGAACGCGCCCGACAAGGAGAACGGGTTCTACGCCGCGCGTATGAATCTCGACCTAAACGTCGACGATCCCGACTACCCGGCGCTGATGCTGGCCGATTACATCTTCGGCGGTGGCGGCGGACTGAAATCGCGCCTGCTGGACCGCATCCGCCAGAAGGAGGGCCTGTCCTATGGCGGCGGCACCCAGCTGTCGGCGGGCGAGTGGGACCGCGCCGGCATGTTCGGCATCAGCGCCATCGCCGCGCCGCAGAACCTGGCCAAGGTCGACGTCGCCGTGCGCGAGGAGCTGGCGCGCGCGCTCAAGGATGGCTTCACTGCTGCGGAACTCGCCGGGGCCAAATCCGGTCTCATGCAACAGAGGGTCCAGAACCGCGCCGACGACGGCACGCTGGCGGCCGGCTGGACGTCCTACCTGTACCGCGACAAGACCTATGAATGGTCGGCCGATTTCGAAAAACGCATGATGGCCGTCACCTTGCCCCAGCTGAACGCTGCCTTCCGCAAGGCCATCGACCCGGCGAAATTGTCGGTCGTCATGGCCGGCGACCAGGCCAAGGCCAAGCCGGCAAAGTAGTCTGGGCTTAAATGGGCCTGAGCGGGCCTGCGCGGGCCCGAGGGGGCGCATGAATGCAACACTCAGCCGTTTAGAATTTAAAGAAATGGTTGAGATACTTGGTCAATGCCCGGTGCGGGCGCTATGATGTTGCCTGCTGGCAGTGTTTCTAGTAGGCAGCAAACATTGCGCCAAGATATTGTGAAGGATGCATCATGAAGGGCATGACCAAACCACCGCCGAGCGGGATCTCTTACGCCGGCAAGGTTGTGCTGGTAACCGGCGCGTCCAGTGGCCTGGGACGCGCGATGGCGCTCGCATTCGGACGCGCGGGCGCCTGCGTGGTCGTCGCGGATACTTCCATCGACGGCGGCCACATGACCGCCGCCTTGATCGTCGAAGCGGGCGGCAAGGCTTTATTTGTTAAAACGAATGTAACGGTCGCGCAGGAGGTCGAAGCGCTGATCGACAAGGCGGTTTCGCACTACGGCCGCATCGACGTCGCCGTCAACGGCGCCGGCATCGAGGAAGAATCCCTGCCGCTGGCCGAAGGCGACGACGAGCAGTTCGAGCGCATCATGAACGTCAACGTCAAGGGCGTCTGGCTGTGCATGAAGAGCCAGCTGCGCCAGATGCTGAACCAGGAAGGCGGCGGCGTCATCTGCAACGTGGCCGACGCCGGCGGCCTGGTGGCGGCGCCGAACCGCGCCATCTACGCGGCCTCCAAACATGCCGTGGTCGGCCTGACCAGGACCGCGGCCGTGGAATACGCCAAATCCGGCATCCGCGTGAACAGCCTGTGCCCGGGCGCCGTCAAGACCCCGATGCTGGCCCGCATGCTCGAGCGCGAACCGGGCCGCGACAGGAAGCTGAAGGCGGCCCACCCGATGGGGCGCATCGCCGAGCCGGCGGAAATCGCCAGCGCGGCTTTGTGGCTGTGTTCGGAGCAGGCGTCCTTCGTTACCGGTCATCAATTGGCCATCGATGGCGGCCTGACCGCGATGTAATTCGATGCGCGGACGTGGGGGCGTCGCACACCACGCCGCACCTCACGTCGCGCTCAACTCCGCCACGAAATCGTACATATCGCCGCGGAAATAGGAACGGCAAAACTCCACCGCCTGCCCGTCCGGCAAGAAGCCCAGCCGTTCCACGCACAGCCCGGCATCGCCTTCCTTCGACTGCAGCAGCTTGGCCTGCTCTGCATTCAGCAGCAGGGCCGACAATCTCTGCAGCGCCCGCACCGGGCGCTTGCCGGCCGCTTCCAGCGCCTCGTACATCGAGGTGTCGACCGCATCCAGCGAGGGCAGGGCGGAGGCGGCGATGGTCGCGTATTCCAGGCACATCGGCATGTCGTCGGCGTAGCGAATGCGGTTGAAGCGGTACACCGCGGCGCCCGGCGACAGCCGCAGGCGCAGCGCCTCTTCCGGCGTGACCGTCCCTTCCGAACGTTTCAGCCAGACGCTGCGCGGCGTGCGTCCGCGCGAGCGCATGTCTTCGGAGAACGAGGTCAGCTTGGCGAAATTCTTCTCGATACGGGTATTGATGAAGTTGCCCGATCCCGGGCGGCGTACCAGTAAACCTTCCTCGACCAGGCCGTCGATCGCCTTGCGCACCGTGATGCGCGAAATGTCCAGTTCGGACGCCAGCTGGCGCTCCGCCGGCAGTGCCTCGGCCGGGCCGTAGAGGCCGCGGTCGATCGCTTCGCGCAGGGCGCGCTGCAACTGCTGGTAGAGCGGCAGGTTGCTGGTGGCGGAAAGGTGGTGCATCAACTGCGCGAGAGAGGACATGCGGCGAAAGGTCTGTGTGAATCCGCCGATAATACCAAAAAAAGACCGCTTGCCGAGAAGGCTATTTCGGGCGCGGATTCCGCAATCCGCGGTCGGCCTCTACCCGCTTGCCCGAGCGGATGTCGCGCACCGCCATGCCCACCGCGCGCGCCACGTTGCGCACTTCCTCCTGGAAGGCGGTGTCGCGGTCGAGGGTCTCGTGGCTGTCGGCATAGGATTCGTAATAGCCGACGAAGCGGTCGAGCAGGGCAGTGGGACTCGACGAGATCAGCCCCATCCAGTCCAGCCAGTCGGACAGCGAGCGGCGCGTGCCCTCAATGCCGGCAACGTCGCCATGCACCACCAGGCCGTAGGCGCGGCCGGCCAGGTGTTTCGGATAGTCCCAGTTCTTCTCGAGTTCCTTGGCTTCCCCGGCTTCCTTGCCGTGGGTCGAACTGGGGTCGGGATTGCCGCCGTCGGCGCAGACCAGGCGGTCGATCATCAGCTTCAGCACCGAGGGCGACTGGTACCAGTAGACCGGGGTCAGGATGATGATGCCGTGGGCCGATACCCATTTCTCGTAGATCTCGTTCATCCAGTCGTTGTTCTGGTGCAGCGAGTGGTTCGGGTAGCAGCTGCAGGGCCAGTGGCATAGCGGCATCGCCGTGGACACGCAGGCTTTACAGGGATGGATGTGGCGGTCGAAGTCGGAAATGATGCGGGACAGGTCGAGCAGGTCGGTATCGAAGCCTTCGGCCAGCAGGACTTCTTCGCACATCCTGGCCAGGCGCCAGGTCTTCGAAATCTCGCTGGGGCAACTGCCGTCGTTGCGCGCCGCGCCGTTGATCAGCAGGATGCGGCTGAGCGTGTTCGGATCCTTCTGCTTCGCCTCGGCGGCCAGCAGGCGGTCGTGGGCGTCCTTCCACTCGACCGAGAGATCGTAGTCCGGGTCGGCATAGCCCGGTCCCGCCTTCACCGTCACCGGCGCCTTGTGCGAGCCGGTATAGGCCTGCCAGGCGATTTCCTCGACGGCCGCCAGTTCGTGGCCGACGTTTTCGTAGAGGGGATCGAAGAAGTTGCGCGAGAAGCGCAGGCGGAATTCGTCGCGGTCGAGCTTGGCGGGCGCCTGGCCCTTGCGTACGGTGGTCATGAGCGGTCCCCGGAATGATGTCCATCGGATTATGGACCGCGGTCATGGCCGGGCCGGTACGCCAGCTAACGCTGAAACGAAAAAGGCGGTACGGCCCCGGGGACCGCACCGCCTTCCGGCGTCAACCGCATGCGCGCCGTATCGTGGATTACTTGTTGTTGCCGCCCGGGTTAGGGTGATTCGCCAGCACGATGAAGTACTTGGCGGCGTCGGACAGGCCGCCGCCCGCTTTCACGGACTGGAAGGTTGCAATCGCCTTGTCCTTCTGGCCGGCGCGCATGTAGGCCATGCCCAGGCGCAGCTTGGCTTCGTCAGGCGACTTCAGGCCACCCTTGGCGATACCCTGTTCGATGAAGCCGATGCCCTTGTCGAACTGGTCCATGGTCACGTAGGCCCAGCCCAGGTTGACCAGGCCGGCGCCGGTCTTCGACTTGGCGGCCGAGGCTTCGCCCGAGGCGATGTTCTTGGCATCGTTGGCGGCTTCCCTGGTGGCGCGGTCGCGCAGCTGGCGGTGCTGGGCGGCGGCGCTGCCGGTGCCCAGTGCGCCGGCGGCGTAGCCCGCGTCCACGACCTTCTTGGCTTCGGTCGGGAAACCATCCTTCAGCGCCAGCTCGGCCAGTTCGTTGTACATCTCCGGCGTCATGACTTTGACGGCCGCGAATTCGAGGCGCAGGACGTCGGTGATGTTGGCTTCCTGGAAGCCCGGCTTGCGCACGATGCCGCGGCTGATCACGTCCATCCAGTAGTCATCGTTCGGATAGTAGGTGATCAGCTGCTCGAGGCCGTACAGGTAGGCGGCATCATCCTTGACGCGGTTGGCGGCCGAGGCGTACAGGCGCAGGTCTTCGTTCGACGGCGTCTTGCCGGCTTTTGCGGCGGCTTCCAGCTGCGGACGCAGCAGCTTCATCGCGCCGGCGAAGTCGTTGCTCAGGTAGTAGGAACGGATCAGCGGCGCGGTGGCGGCGTCCGAATTCGGGTTCTCTTCCTGGAAGCGCTTGAACCACTCGATCGCCTTCGGATAGTTCTTGGCGTTGTAGTACATGCCGGCCAGGGCCTGGGTGAACTGGGGCTTGTCGGCTGCCGGCAGCTTGCCCGAGGCCAGGATGGCTTCCAGGGCCGCGATCGACGCCTGGTCGTTGTTGGTGGCGGTTGCCAGCGACAGCTTCAGGCGGTTCAGCACATAGGTTTCATACGGGGTCTTGTCCGGGAAGGCCTCGGCCTGGGCAATGCGGTTCTGGACTTCGGTGTAGTTCTTCGCGTCCATCAGCGGCTTGATCTGGGCCGAGTCGAGCAGCTTGAACAAGTCCGGGCGGACGGTGTCCGGCTTCGGCTGTGCGGCGGCTGCCTGATCGTTCTTGTCTTGCGCGTAGGCGCTGTGCGTGAGTGCCGGTGCAGCGTTCAGGCCGATAGCGGCCAGCATCAGGGCAAGGCGGGCAAAACGGAATTGGGACATGAATAATCCTTCTCTTTTGGTAACTCGGACAAAGCGTGCATTGTCCCACAAACTGGAATAAGGGGGCCGGACAATTGTGCCGCAGGCCGGGCTGCGGCAAGCGCGTCGTTACAATGGGTTACGTCAGATGCATAAAGGCAAGCTTTAGAAGCCAGGCACTGGGCACACGCCCTCTGCCTCGATCTCTCCGGCCAGCCAGGCATTCACGGCTTCCAGCGCCGGCGGCGCGAAGCCGTAGGTCATCAGGGCCGGGGCGCCGAAGTCCAGCGCCTGGTAGGGATTCCACAGCGCGAGGTGGAGGTCGGGTGTCCAGCTGGCGCGTGCGTGCGGGCCGTAGCGGCGGCGCGAAGTCGAGGCCAGCACCGTGAAGCGGCCGTCCTGCGGCAGCGCCTGCCAGTCGAAGGCTTCCGGATCGGCAAAGGTCAGCAGCTCGACCTCGTACAGCTTGCCGAGCGAGGCGGCGATGTTCGCCGCCGGCACGCCGGCTTCCGACACGCCGTCGCTGACCACGTCCTGGCGCGCGACCAGGCGGATCTTGCTGCCGGGAGCCGGACGGGATGGCGTCCCGCGTGCGGTGAGGGCGCGGCGCCAGGCGCGCGCCATCAGGGCGCGGTCCGCCGCGTCAAGGGCGTAGGGGACGCTGCCGGCCGGATGCGCCTGCGCCAGCTTGTCCAGGCGGTCCAGCCGGGCCTGCACCTCCGCCAGGGACAGGGTGCCGTCGGCAATCGCGGCGGCGATCGCGTCCAGGGTCTCCTGCTGGGTCTCGCGGCTGCCGATCGCCATCACCATGTCGGCGCCGGCCACCAGCGCATTCACGGCGGCCTGGCCGGCGCTGTAGCGGTGCGCGATCGCGTGCATGTCCATGCCGTCGGTGATGATCACGCCCTGATAGCCCATCTTCTCGCGCAGCAGGTCCGTCAGGATGGCGCGCGACATGGTGGCCGGGTTGTGCGGATCCAACGCCGGGTAGACGATGTGGGCGGTCATGACGGCCGGCGCGTGCGGCGCGGCGGCGCGGAAGGGCGCGAACTCGAAACGCTCGAGCTCCGCCAGTTCCTTGTCGACTTGCGGCAGGTCGCGGTGCGAGTCGACGTGGGTGTCGCCATGGCCGGGGAAGTGCTTGACGCAGCAGGCCACGCCCTCGGATTCGCTGCCGTCCATCCAGGCCATCGCCAGCTCGGCCGCGCGTTCCGGATCGGCGCCGAAGGAGCGCTCGGCGATGACCGGGTTCAGCGGGTTGTTGTTCAGGTCCAGCACCGGCGCGAAGTTCCAGTTGAAGCCCATGGACTTCACGGCGCGGGCGACGGCGGCACCGACTTCCTTCGCCAGCATCGTATCGTTGGCCGCGCCCAGCGCCATCGCCGACGGCGGCGGCGGCACCCACAGCGAGCGCACCACGGCGCCGCCTTCCTGGTCGAGGGCGATGAGGGCGGCCGGGCCCATCGCTTCACGCAGATCGGTATTGAAACCGGTGAGTTGCGCCGCGTCCGTCATGTTCTGGCGGAACAGGCAGGCGCCGCGGATGGCGTTCTCGCGGATGAAGGCGGCGGTGTCCGCATCCAGGTCCGTGCCGAACAGCCGGATCATGATCAGCTGGCCGGCGAGTTTGCGGTAATCGTTCATGATGCGCTTAGTTGGTCCTGGTGACTTTGCTGAGGTGGCGCGGCTGGTCCGGGTTCAGGCCGCGCGCCTTCGCCAGGCCAGCCGCCATCACGTAGAAGGCCTGGATCGCCACGATCGGGTCGAGGTCCGGGGTCGACGCCACCGGCAGGTCGAGGTCGCGGCCGGCCACGTCCTGCGGCGCCGCCAGCAGCACGCGCGCGCCGCGTCCGCGCATCTCTTCGGCCAGCGCCACCAGGCCAGCCTGGGCAGGGCCGCGGGTCGCGAAGATCAGCAGGGGATAGCCTTCCTCGATCAGCGCCATCGGGCCGTGCTTGATCTCGGCGCCGGAGAAGGCTTCCGCCTGCAGGGCCGAGGTCTCCTTGAATTTCAGGGCCGATTCCAGCGCCACCGGGAAGCTGATGCCGCGGCCGACCACCATGATGTTGCGGGCCGGGGCCAGGATCTCGATCGCCTTCGACCAATCGGTCTCGGTGGCAAGCTGCAGGGCGTCGGGCAGGGCGCGCAGGCCGTCCTTCAGCTCGGCATCACCTTGCCATTCGGCCACCAGGCGGGCGCCGGCGGTGAGGCTGGTGATGAAGCTCTTGGTGGCGGCCACGCTCTTCTCTTTGCCGGCATGCAGCGGCATCGCCCATTCGGCGGCCTTGGCCAGCGGCGACTCGATGTCGTTGACCAGCGCGACCGTCGTCGCGCCGCCGTCGCGGAAGTAGCGGATCGGCTCGACCACGTCCGGGCTCTGGCCCGACTGCGAGATCGACACCGCCAGCGTGCCCCGGGTCTGCAGCGGCGATTTATACAGGGTCACCAGCGACATCGGCAGCGAGGTCACCAGACGGCCCAGGCGCGCCATGGTCAGGTAGGCGAAGTAGCTGGAGGCGTGGTCCGAGCTGCCGCGCGCCACCGTCACCACGTTGTTGAAGCTGGCGGCGCGTAGCTGGCGGCCGAGTTCCGCATAACGATCGACTTCGTTCGACAGTTGCAGGGCGACGCAATGGGCGGCGGACTTGGCTTCTTCCAGCATCAGCGAGGTGGGTTCAGAGCTCACACAATTCTCCTTCGATACAGACAGCTTTAATGCATAAGTTACGGTCGAGGACGACCAGGTCGGCAAAGCAGCCGGGCGCCAGGCGTCCGCGGCGGGTTTCGCCGAGGTAGTCGGCGGCATTCGTGGATACGCGGCGCGAGGCGTCTTCGATCGACAGGCCGATCGAGACCAGGTTGCGCAGCGCCTGGTCCATGGTCAGGGTGCTGCCGGCCAGGGTGCCGTCGGCCAGGCGCACGCCGCCCATGCATTTATGGACCACCTGGCGTCCCAGCATGTACTGGCCGTCCGGCATGCCGGCGGCGGCGGTCGAATCGGTCACGCAGAACAGCTTCGGAATCGAACGCAGCGCCACCCTGATCGCGCCCGGGTGCACGTGCAGCAGGTCGGGGATGATCTCGGCGTACTGCGCATGCGCCAGCGCGGCGCCGGCCATGCCGGGTTCGCGGTGGTGCAGGCCGGGCATGGCGTTGAACAGGTGGGTAAAGCCGGCCGCGCCGTTCTCCAGCGCCTTGACGCCGTCTTCATACGAGCCGGTGGTATGGCCGATCTGCACGCGGATGCCGGCGTCCGCCATCTGCCTGACGAGCGCCAGGTGGCCGTCGACCTCGGGCGCCACGGTAATCAGGCGCATCGGCGCCTGGCCATTGAAGCGGTTGACTTCAATCATCGAGGCTTCGCGCGCGAACGGCGGCTGGGCGCCCAGCTTGCCCGAGTTGATGTAGGGGCCTTCGAGGTGGACGCCGAGGATGCGGGCTTCGTCCTTGCCGCGCTCCTTGCAGGCACCGCCGATGGCGGCGAGGGCGCGTTCGATGTCCTCGACCGGGGCGGTCATGGTGGTGGCCAGCAGGCTCGTCGTGCCGTGCTTCGCATGCAGGCGGGCGATCACGTGCGGGGCGTCGCCGCCCTCCATCATGTCGCGGCCGGCGCCGCCGTGGACGTGCAGGTCGATGAAGCCGGGCAGGATGTAGTCGTCGCCGTTGGACGAGGGATCGGCCGCCTGGCCGTCGATGGCGGCGATGGTGTTGGGTTCGGCGTCGGCCAGGCGGATTTCGCCGCGGATCCAGCCGCCGGGAGTGAGGATATTGCCTTTCATTGGCTGTGGTTCCTTGCAATATGAAGCTGAATCATGCGCAGCGCGCCGGCCGCGGAATCGCCCTGCGGCGGCGTGGTGCGCGCCAGCAGGCCGGAGGGGAGGAAGTCGCGCAGGGCCGCACCGAGGCCGCCGCACAGGGCCAGCGGCAGCCTGCCTTCGGGGTCGAGGGCCTGGGCGATGCAGGCGACTTCGGCGCCGGCGTCGAGCAGGATGGCGCGCGCCACCGGATCGCCGGCCGCCGGATCGCCGCCCGCCGGATCGCCGGCCGCCGGATCGTCCGCCTCAGTGCTGCCATGTTGCAGCACCAGCGGCGCCAGGCTGGCGTAGGCGGTCTGGGTGGCCTTGCCGAGCCAGACCTGGATCGCGTCGCGATTGCCGCCGCAAGCCTCGATGATGCTGTCGGCGAAGGCGCTGGGTTCGCGGCGGCCGTCCAGTACCTGCTCGATGTGGCCGATGGCGCGCAGGCCGATCCAGCCGCCGCTGGCTTCGTCGCCGGCGGGGAAGCCCCAGCCGCCGACTTCGCGCCGGGTGCCGTCCGCGAACAGCACTTCGCCGACGCTGCCGGTGCCGATCGCGACGATGGCGCCGGGCGCGCCGCCGTGGGCGCCCATCAGGGTGGTGAAGGCGTCGGTCTCGAGGCGGATGGCGGCGTAGCCGGGATTGGCGGCCACGAATTCGGCCGCCCACTGCTTGTTGTGCACGCCCGCCAGGCCGAGGCCGATGGCGACGCGCTCGAGCGCGGGCTGGTCGATGCCGGCGGCCGCGAAGGCGGCGCCGGCGGCCTGCTGGACGGCGTCCCAGGCGCGGTGGATGCCGAGGCTCAGCCCGGAGGGGCCGCCGGCGCCCTGGGCCAGTTCATGATGGCCCGGATGCGCATCCGCACGCGCGAGGCGTACCCGCGTGCCGGTGCCGCCGCCGTCGACGCCGAGAAGATAATCGATCATGTTGAGTTCGTGCCGGGGAAGGTCAGGGCACTATAGGAGCAGCTGACAGGCCTGTCAACAGGTATTTAAGTGGTATGCAAAAATACGATACCAGTTTCAGCTAACTTGCTGATCCTTAAGGTGGCGACTGGTATGGTCGGTGGTATTGTCCTGGTGGCCGGCGCGCAGCCAGCCGAACAGGATGGCCATCATGAAGGGACCGACGAAGAGGCCGATCACGCCCAGGGTCGAGACGCCGCCGAGCAGGCCGAACAGCACGGCCAGGAAGGGCAGGTTGACGCGGTGGCCGATCAGCTTGGGGCGGATGAACTTGTCGACCATGAAGAGTTCGACCGCGCCCCAGCTGAACAGGCCCAGCGCCGCGCCCGAGTGGCCCTGGCCCAGCAGCAGCAGGGAGACCATGGTGAAGGACAGCGGCGCGCCGCCCGGCACCAGGGCCAGGTAGCCGGTGATCACGCCCAGCAGGGCGGGCGCCGGGGCGCCGGCCAGGAAGTAGGCGATGCCGAGCACCACCCCCTCGAGGATGGCGACCGAGCACAGGCCCAGCGCGGTGCCGCGCACCGACAGCGGAAGCAGCCAGCGCAGGTTGGCGTAGTAGGCCGGCAGCAGGCGCTCGCCGGCGCGGTCGGTGTAGCGCACCACGGCCGGGCCGTGCACGTACAGCATGAACAGGGTGAGCAGGGCCAGGAACAGGTAGAGGGCATTGGCCAGGATGATCGAGCCCCAGGTGCGCGCGGCGCCGGTCAGGTGCGGCATGATGTCGCCGACCGTGCTGCGGATCAGGCTGCCGATGCCGCCCGGCAGGGCCAGGTGCTCGTTCCACCACTTGGCCGCCGGCTCGGCCACCATCGGCAGCTTGGCGAGCCAGGCCGGCACCGGCACGCCGGCTTCGTTCAGGTGGGCCAGCAGCCGTTGCACGCCGGCCAGTTCGCTGCTCAGGGTGTTGAACAGCACGAAGGAGGGACCGGCGAAGGCCGCCACCAGCAGCGCGACCAGGAAGGCCGCGCTGAGCGGCCGCGGCCAGCCGCGCCGCAGCAGGCGTTCGTGCAGAGGCCAGGTGATCACCGCCAGCAGGGCCGCCCAGGCGAGCGAACCCACGAAGTGCCGCAGCACGAACGCGAGCCCGATCGCGAACAGCAGGGGTAGCGCGGATTGCGCCAGGGGTGAATGCCGCATGTGATGCCTGGTCTCTTTCGAATGCCTGTCTTACGCGCGCTGCAGGGCGGCGATGCGCTCTTCGCAGGACGGATGGGTGCTGAACAAGGACAGCATACCACCGCCGGCAATGCCCGATGCGGCCATGTTCTTCGGCAGGTCGCCCTGTTCGATGCCGCCCAGGCGGCGCAGGGCCGCGATCATCGGACGCGGGGTGCCGATGATCCGGGCCGAGCCGCGGTCGGCGCGGAATTCGCGCTGGCGCGAGAACCAGGCCACGATGATGCTGGCAACCAGGCCGAACAGCAGGTCGCAGACGAACGAGGTGACGTAGAAGGCGATGCCGGGGCCGCTGTTTTCCTCGCCGCGGCGCAGGAAGCTGTCGACCGCGTAGGCGACCACGCGCGCCAGGAACACCACGAAGGTATTCACCACGCCCTGGATCAGGGTCAGGGTGACCATGTCGCCGTTGGCGACGTGGGCCACCTCGTGCGCCAGCACGCCTTCGATCTCTTCGTGGGTCATCGACTGCAGCAGGCCGGTCGACACCGCCACCAGCGACGAGTTCCTGGTCGCGCCGGTGGCGAAGGCGTTCGGCGCGCCATCATAGACGGCCACTTCCGGCATCGCGATGCCGGCGCGCTGGGCCTGGGAAGCGACCGTGTTCATCAGCCACACTTCGGTGGCATTCGACGGCTGCTGGATCACGCGTGCGCCCGTGCTCCACTTGGCGATCGGCTTGGACAGCCACAGCGAGATGAAGGCGCCGCCGAAGCCCATCAGCGCGGCGAAGCCGAGCAGGGCGCCCAGGTTGAGGCCGTTCGCGGTCAGGTAGCGGTTGACGCCGAGCAGGCTGGCCGAGATGCCCAGCACGAGCATGATGGCCAGGTTCGTCGCGAGAAAAAGAAGGATGCGTTTCATGATGGCTTACCCCATGGAGGTTATATTTCCAGAGTGTAAGGATAGAACATTGTATTGATCGTAAAAAGCGCAGTTTTTCGGATATTGACTTCGAAAAAATCGAAGCCACGCGCAAACCCCGTCACGGGCGGCATCATCCTGATCCCCCTGATCATCGGCATCGCCATGATCTTCTATGACGCCAGGAGCGCCCTGGGCTGGCTGCTGGCGGTCGGCTCCCTGACCGGCCTGGTGTTCGGCGTGATCGCCTCGCTCAGCATGAGCCTGCGCACCATGTCGGCATTCGAACTCATCTGCATCCTGGTGCTGGCTTTTGGCGGGCTGGGCCTGTTCCTGCGCTCGCTGCGCAGTCAGGCGCGCGAAGAGGCCGCCGCCTGACTGAAGAGGGGCCCTCAGTGGATGCCGGCATCCGCCTCGTTGCGTAGGCGTGCGCGCCAGGCGCCCAGCGCCGACAGGGCCGACTGGAATTTGCGCTCGATCAGGTCGGCCTCCGCCGGAGTGACCCTACCATCGATCAATGCGCTCGACACGGCTTCGGCCACCGCTCCCACTTCGCTCATCACCCGGCACACGGTCTGCGACAGGTCGTCCTGGCGTGCGCTTTCAGGCTGCGGCACCACGAAGGCCGCCATCCCATGGCGTACCAGCAGCGCGTGCAGCGGCAGGTGGGCGTCCGGCACGCCGGCCTGGTGGCAGCGTTCGACGATCAATGACACCTCTTCGAAGGACGGATAGTGCGAGGCGATCGTCGGCGCCAGCTTGTTGCGCAGGACGTTTACCGAGATGCCCAGTTCGCGGGCCAGCGCTTCCAGGCCGCCCGGGTATTTGCGGGCCACCGTGTAGAGGGCATCGTGCTGGTTCATGTCCATGTAGCGTCGGGTCATGGTAATCCTTTGATATTTTTACCGGTGCATGTCAACATGCCCGTCGTTATCCTGATTCTAACTTTCGTCGGCACTCCTGACCATGCTGAAGCCCTTTTCGAAGTATGCACATGTCGCCTTGGCGTTCGCGCTGATCCTGTCGCTGGCTTCAGTCCCGGTGGATGCCAGTCCGTCCAGTTCCTCCTCCTTCAAGAGCGGGTTCTCGTCGCAGCGTTCGTCGTCGTCTTCGTCGAAGTCCTTGTCGTCGCCGAAGCCGTCGAAGTCCTCGTCGGGCGGCTTCGGCTCCTTCAGCTCCTCGCGGTCTCCGGATGCGCGCAAGCCGGATTCGGCGCTGTCGCGCAAGCTGGACAGGGAGAGGTCGGACGCGAATGCGCTGCGCACCCTGGACGAACGGCGCGCGGCGCAGGCGGCACGGGAGTCGCGCGATACGGCGCGGCCGGCGCCGGGCTATGAGCAGCGCGACGGTCGCGCGCCGCAACAAGGCAATGGCTACGGTTACGGATACGGGAACGCGCCGCCCGCGCAGCCGCCGATCATCATCAACAACAACGGTGGCAGCGGCCTGGGACCCATCGTGGCCGGCGCCATCCTGGCGCGGCAGGCGGCGAACGCGCATGCCAACGGCAATCACGCGAGCAGCGGTAACGGTAATGGCGGCAATGGCGGCAACAGCGGCGGCTATTACCCGGCGCCGGACGGTTCCGCCGGCGGCCTGGCCAGCCAGGCCGGTGCCAACAGCGTCGGCACCGGCGGCAGCGGCAACGGCGCGGCGGCAGGAAGCGCGGTGCCGGCGCCGGCGGCGAAGGACAGCGGCGGATCGCTGTTCGTCACCTTCGTCTGGCTGTGCGTGCTGTCGCTGATCGGCTGGTGCATCTACTTTGCATGGAAGCGCGCGAAAGCCCGCCGCGCCGCCAGCAAACCGAATTATTCGTTCGAAAGGAATTGAGCAGATGGCCTGGAAGGATGTATTCAGTTACGTGCGCGGCATCGCGGCAAAGAAGGGCGTGGCCCAGGGCGAGGCGCGGATGGACGAGGGCGTGCCGCTGGACGCGCGCATCGGCAGCGTGGTGCAGTTGCAGCACTCGCCGATCATCCGCGCCCAGGCCAACGGTTCGCTGATCGCCACGCCGGCGCCGGGCGACACCCGCATCCTGGCGGTCTCGCAGATGCGCCTGCAGCCGGATACCGAGCTGTATCGCCTCTACCTGGACAAGGGCGACGAGGACGCGAAAGAAAAATTCCTGCAGGTGTTCTGCGGCGACGACGGCAAGGTCGCCGAGATCCTCTACTGCACCCAGCTGGCGAGGGTGGTCCCGGAAACCGCCGACGACCAGGACGCCTACACCGGCCAGGCCGGCTACGGCCTCGGCGACCCCGGCTACACGCTGTGGCGCGAGCAGCTGGCCGACATGCTGGGCGAGCCCGAACTGGCAGCGGTGTTCGGCGACAGCGAACGCCTCGACTACGTGCGCGATGCCGGAGGCAGCAGCGCGGACTTCGTCCAGCCCTTCCACGGCCGCGAGACCCGCATCGACGACGCCCAAGGCGTGCACGGCCTGCGCCAGGAGCTCTACTTCATGCCCTATGTGCGCGAGCTGGCGGGCGGCGGCCGCGAATATCTGTTGATCACCACCGAGATCGTCGAAAGCGTCGATGGCGACACCTCGAAGCGCGGCATCCACGTCGACTTCGTGATCGGCATCCCGATGGAGCAGGAACGCATCGTCATTCAGTGACATCTTCATCTCTACCAACGAAAGGAACGACAATGAGCAACGCAAGCGGATGGGGCCTGACTGCACGGCTGGTGACGAAACACTTCGGCGCCCTCGGCGACCGGATCTCGGAAGCCATCGCCAACTTCGATCCGGAGACCGCGACCGAGGCCGACCGCGACCGCCTGGTCGACACCCTGCGCGACACCGCGCAACTGCTGGCGACGGCGCGCGCTTCCTTCGACAAGGAGCACCAGGACGTGGTCAGCCTGCAGACCCTGATCGCCAGCGACGAGCGCGCCGCCGAGAAGCTGGCCGAGCGCCTGGCCGCCGGCACCATCTCGGAAGCCACGGTGACCCTGTTCTGCGACGAGCTGGAAGCCAACAAGGCGCGCCTGCCGCAGGAAATCCAGGAAGAAGCGGACGCCAGGGCTTACATGGACGAGCTGCAGAAGATCGTCGACGCGCTGTCCAAGCAGCTGGCGGACTTCGACGCCCAGGCGCGCAAGGCGATCCAGCAGCTGGCCGCGGCCAAGGCTCAGAAGGAACTGCAGGAACTGCGCATGGAACGCCAGGCCCAGCTGGCCGGCCTGTCAGGCATGCGCGGCAACTCGACGGCGCTGAACGCGCTCACCAAGCGCGCCCAGGCCGTCAGCAACGAAGCGGCCGGCCTGCGTATCGTCGCCGACATCGGCCAGAAGCCGCTTGACCAGCAGGCCGAACTCGATGCGATCCGCAAGTCGGTGAGCCAGCCGGAAACGGCCGGCGAGAGCGCGCTGGAGCGCCTCAAGCGCCTGTCGGGCAAGACCGCTGCCTGATTCGCTATTCTGAATCGCGCAGCCAGGACTTGCTTAATTGCTTGGCGGGGAGGGGAGCCGTGGCGACCGCCGCGGCCTGGTCGCGCTGGGCGAACTCGTGCTTGGACTTGCGCTGCCTGGCCGGCGCGCTGAACTTCGCTTTGATGCCCAGCACGCATCGGTAAATCAGCGCGCCGACGCCCAGGATCAATGCGCTGGCGGTGATCGCCAATCCGTCGGGCCGGCCGGCGATGACGAAAATGCAGACGAAAGCGATGAGGTCGAGGCAGTAGATATAGTTGAATCGCGCCTTTTTCTCAGAAGCGAGCTTGGTAACGGACATGCTGAATTCCAGGTAAATCTCGCAGCGGGCGTATGCCGCGCATGCATGTCGCCGATTCTATCATTTCCACATGGAAATTTTGCGTGATTCTTTCGCAACGGCGGAGCCAGTACGATTATTGCGCCCGGTAATCGACCACCAGCGATTTCTCCAGGCAAGCACCGAGGGTGTCGAATGCGAACGGGACGACGCGGCGCAGGGTGGAAGATGCTTCGATGGCCATGTAACGACGATAGCCAAGGGCAAGCACCTTGCGGCGCACGATTGACAGCTTGTTTGACACGCCATAATCGTTGAGCAAGACTGCGGTCACGCGTCACGTGGAGGTTGGTACATGGATGTTCGCTGGGGCAACAAGGGGTTTTTTCAGGGAAGCGCAGCACACTCGATCGCCTACCGTCCGGATATCGACGGATTGCGCGCCGTTGCCGTCGGGCTGGTGGTGCTGTTCCATGCCTGGCCCAAGTGGCTGCGTTCCGGCTTCATCGGCGTCGACATCTTCTTCGTCATCTCCGGCTTCCTGATCACCTCGATCATCCTGAAGGACCTGAGGCAGCGCGAATTCACGATCCGCGGCTTCTATGTGCGCCGGATCAGGCGCATTTTTCCGGCCCTCATCACCGTCGTGCTCGCGGTACTGGCCTTCGGCTGGTACGTCCTGTTGCAGCAGGAATTCGCCCAACTCGGCAAGCACGTGGCGGCGGCGGCCGGCTTCGTGTCCAACCTGGTGCTGTGGAGCGAGTCCGGTTACTGGGACAACGACTCCGTCACCAAGCCGCTGCTGCATCTGTGGTCGCTGGGCGTGGAGGAGCAGTTCTACCTGATATGGCCGGTCGCGCTGGCGCTGTGCTTCCGCGTCCGCTTCGGCATCCTGGCCTTCCTCGCGCTCACGCTCACCGGCTCCTTCCTGTACGGGCTCTACGCCACCTTCAACGATCCGGCGGCGGCCTATTTTTCTCCAGTGTCGCGCTTCTGGGAACTGGCCTGCGGCGGCCTGGTGGCCTATGCGATGACCAAGAAAAGCCCGCTGCTGCCGCGTCCCGGACTGGTGTCGGCGCTGGGCCTGGTGCTGCTGGTGCTGGGCGCGGTCCTGATCAAGGGGCAGGCCGACTTCCCCGGCGCCTGGGCGCTGCTGCCGGTGCTGGGCACCTGCGCGCTGATCGCCGCCGGCAACGTTTCCTTCATCAGCCGCCGCCTGCTCGGCAACAGGCTGATGGTGGCGGTCGGCCTGGTCAGCTATCCCTTCTATTTGTGGCACTGGCCCTTGCTGTCCTTCGGCTACATCATCGAAGGCGAGAAGCCCTCGGCGCTCCTGAAAGCGGTGCTGGTGCTGGCGGCGCTGGCGCTGGCCTTCCTGACTTACCACCTGGTCGAGCGGCCGGTGCAGAAGGCGCCGAACCGCCGCCGCGCGATCCAGGGACTGGTGGTGGCGATGGCCTGCTTCGGCGTGCTCGGGGGGATGGTGAAGGCGGGCCTGCTGCATGAGCGCATGCCGTCCACCGCGGTCGCCCGCTACATGGGCGCGCTGAACGATCTCGGCTTCCCGGATCCGGCGATGAAGCCGCTGCACTACAAGGGCTCGCTGTTCCAGCAACTGGTGGGGCAGGGCAAGGGGACCACGGTCCTGATCGGCGATTCGGTCATGGAGCAGTATGCGCCGCTGGTGTCGCAGGGCTTGCGCGAATCGCGCTTCGACCGCCACAACGTGATCTTTGCGACCCAGGGCGGCTGTCCGCCGATCGAAGGCGCGGTGCGCCTGCCGCGCCTGCGCTATCCGACCTGCACCCAGTCGGTCGAGAATGCCTACCGGCTGGCGGCATCGCCGGAGGTCGACACCGTGGTCATCGCGGCGTCGTGGTACGCTTATTTTGCCAATTGGCAAAACGATGTCCAGATGCCGGTCGAGGGCGTCCTGCAGACCTTCCCGGCCAAGCCCGCGCACCAGGTCGCCTACGCCACGCTGCACCGGTCGGTGGCGCGGCTGCGCGAAGCCGGCAAACGCGTCTACCTGATCCTGCAGCCGCCTTCCGGCGACATGTTCGATCCGCGCTCGATGATCACCGGCTCGCGCTTCGGCGAAATGAAGCCGCGCACGGACTTGGCGCCCTTCCGCGTCGACCGCTTCTACAGCGACAACGCCGAACCGCGCAATCGCCTGCTGCGGATCGCCCAGGACACCGGCGCGATCCCCATCGACCCGGTCGACACCATCTGCAGGAACGGCATCTGCCCGACCGTGAATGCCGCCGGCGAACCGATCTACACCGATCCGGTCCACATGCGGCCCTTCTACGTGCGCAGCAGGGTGCGCTACCTTGATCCGGCGCTGAACGGCACTGACGCAAGATCCCAGTTGTCGTTCCTGCCGTCGAGGTAGCTGACCGGCACCGCGGCCAGCTCCTCGTCCGTCAGTCCGTCCAGGCAGTGCACGCTGAGCGCCACGTAGGCGCCCCAGCGCGGCGAGCTTCCCTTGCCGAAGGGCCGCACGCCGCAGGTGGCGCAAAAGAAGTGCTGCTCGGTGCGCGTGTTGCAGCGGTACTCGGTCAGCGCCGCCTCGCCGCGCAGGAGGCGGAAGGCGTCCGCAGGCACGATCGCCGCCCAGTTGCCTTGCTTGGTGCACAGCGCGCAGTTGCAACGGATCGTGCCCCTGGACAGGTCGACCTCGGCCTCGAAGGCGACCGCGCCGCAATGGCAGCTGCCACGGTGGCTTGCGAGGCCGGCCATGCTCAGCGCGCCGCCGCCGACATCGGTTTTTCCACCAGCGGCAGCTCGATATAGCTGCTGTGGTAGATCCGCTGCGTCGCCTTTTTATAATCCTCCGGCCTGGCGAAGAAGATGTTGTCGACGAAGGTCTGGGGATTGCGGTCGTACAGCGGGAACCAGCTCGACTGCACCTGCACCATGATGCGGTGGCCGGGCAGGAAGACGTGGTTCGCGGTCGGCAGGTCGAAGCGGTAGGACAGCGGCTTGTTGGCGGCCAGGGCTTTCGGCTTGTCGTAGCCTTCGCGGTAGCGGCCGCGGAAGATGTCGCCCGAGATCATCAGCTGGTAGCCGCCCATCTGCGGCTGGCTGCCCACCTGGTCCGGATACACGTCGATCAGCTTCACCACCCAGTCCGAATCGGTGCCGCTGGTCGAGGCGACCAGGTTGGCGACCGGTTCGCCGCTGATCTTCACCGGCACCGTCAGCACGTCGGACACGAAGGTGGCGACGTCGGTGCGGCCCGAGGCTTCGCGCTGGTCGTCGACCATCCAGCGCGGCCAGGTCTGGCCCTTGGCTTCGTCGTAGCCGTAGGGCGGGATCGGGCGCTGGCGGAAGGGCACCGGTTTGGCCGGATCGGACACGTATTCGTCGTAGGCCTTCGCCTCGGGCGCACCGCCCAGCACCGCCTTCTGGTTCGCCGCCAGGCGCAGCGGGACCGGCTTGATCGCGCAGGCGCCGGCTTCGGGACAGCCGCTCGGCCAGGAGGCGAGGGTGCGCCACTTGTTGGTGCCGGTTTCGAACGCCGTGACGGCCGGGATCGGGGGCGTATTGGTGTCGCCTTTCAGGTAGCGGTCGAGGAAGGGCTTGAGCACTTCCTGGCGCCAGTACAGCGCGGTGTCCGTGCCGAATTTGAGCGCGCCCAGGCTGCTGCCGTCGCCGATCGCGCCGCCGTGGTTCCATGGGCCCAGCGTCAGGTGCACCAGGCCGTTCGTGTCCTTCGGCTTGATCGCCTTGTAGACGGCCACCGGACCGTAGATGTCCTCGGCATCCCACAGGCTGTGCACCAGCAGGGTCGGCACCGTGACCGGCTGCGCGGCCAGGATCTTGTCCATCGCCTGCTGCTGCCAGAAGCTGTCGTAGGCCGGGTGCTGCGAGAGCTTGCGCCAGAAGCCGCTCTGTTCCAGGCCGCGTTCGCGCGCCAGGGCGCCGGCCGAACCGGCGCGCATGTACATGTCGTAGTCGTCGTAGTTCGAGACGTACCATTTTGCGGCATTGCCGCGGGTGACCACCTGCTCCAGGATGTAGGAAAGATTAATCTGGCGGAACGCGCCGTGGTGGAACCAGTCGTCGCCCATCCAGCCGTCGACCATCGGGTTCATCGGCACCGCGGCCTTCAGCGCCGGATGCGGATTCACCAAGGCCATCAGGGGCAGGAAGCCGTCGTAGGAGATGCCGATGATGCCGACCCGGCCATTGGTCTCGGGGATGTTCTTGACCAGCCAGTCGATGGTGTCGTAGGTGTCCGTCGAGTGGTCGACCGGGGTCGGGTTCAGCGGGCCATGCAGGGGGCGGTTCATCACGTAGTCGCCTTCCGAGCCGTACTTGCCGCGCACGTCCTGCACCACGCGGATGTAGCCGCCCTGGACGATCACGTCGGCGGCGTTGTCGTAGCCGCTCAGGATCGATTCCATGTCCGAGCTTTCGGCATGGTTGGTCAGGCTCGACGCGTCGTAGGGCGTGCGGGTCAGCAGGATGGGGGCATTCTTCGCGCCCTTGGGCACGATGATGACGGTGTTCAGCCGCGTGCCGTCGCGCATCGGGATCATCACGCTGCGCTTGACGTAGTTGAAGCCGGCGGTCGGGGCTACGAATTCGGCCGGTGTTTCCGAGGGCAGGGCGGGGTATTGCGGGGCCGGCGGCGTCGGCGCTGCCGTCTGGGCCTGGGCGAGGCCGGCGAGGGCAAGCGCGCAGGCGAGCGCGTACCTGCGTGCGACCGTGGTGCTTGGTGACTTCATGGGCGTCCTTGTTCTGGTCTTGTCGTGGGGCGAAGTAGCGCCGCCGCTACGTTAGCACAAGGAAGCAGGGGCGGGATCAGCCGTGCGTGAAGCGCTCGAACAGGAGGGTGCCCTGGCGCCGCGTGGCCGGGCCGTCGAGATGGTCCCACCAGCCGAGCGGGAAGGTCATCTTGCGGTCGGCCATGGCGACCAGGTCGTCGAAGCCGCGCTGGCTCTCGCTCACGGTGATGATGCGGGCGTCGAGGTCGGCGGCGATGTCGAGGCAGATGTCGCCATGATGGTCGCGCCAGGGCTGGGTACCGCCTGACGGGTCGCCGCGCCAGGCGCGGATGCGGCTGATCGCGTCCCAGGGCACGACCAGGCCGCGCACCGCGAAGCAGGTGTCGGAGACCAGGATCGCCGGCGCGGACGGGGTCCTCAGCCAGCCCGGCCGGCGCCGCAGCCGGGTTTCGATGGCGTCGAGGAAGGCTTTCATGGTGCTTCCTTCGATGCGTCCTTCAGTCGGCGGAGCGGTGGGTGCCGCTGCGGTCGACCAGCAGCTGGCCGCGCTCGGCGTTGCGCTTGTCCGTGCCGGCCAGGTTGACGGCAGCGCTGCCGGGGCCGCGCACCTGGATGTCGCTCTGGCCGACGTTCAGGCGGCGGCCTGCGAGGCTGCCGGAACCGTTGATCCGGGCGCTCAACTGGTCCACGCTGCCGTCGATGCGGGCGTCGCCGGGACCGTCCATGCGCAGCAGCAAGCGCTTGCCGGACATGCTGGCGGTCAGCTCGCCGGAGCCCCGCAGTTCGGCGTCCAGGGTGTCGGAGACGTTCTGCAGCCTGACGCCGCCCGGGCCGCGGCTGCGCACGATGGCCTTGCGCACCTTCAGGCTCTCGCCGTTCAGGTCGCCCGAACCGCTCAGCTCCAGCGTCAGGTCGCCGATGTCGCCGGCCAGCTGGGCATTCCCGGGGCCGCCCATGCGCAGCTGGCCGGTGGCCGCCTGCAGGCCGCGTGCCGTCAGGTCGCCCGAACCGTGGATTTCGGCGTCGAACTTGCGGATGTTGCCGGCGATGCAGGCATTGCCCGGACCGCGCTGCACGCTGCGCGCGCCTTCGACCAGCAGGTCGCAGCCTTCGAAGTCGCCCGAACCGCTGCTTTCCAGTTCCAGCGAGCGGCTGCTGCCGGACAGTTTGAGGTCGCCGGGGCCGCGCATGCTGGCCGACACCCGCGCAACCCGCAGGCCGTCGGCGGTGAGGTCGCCCGAGCCGCTCATCTGGGCCGCCAGCTCGTTGGCGATGCCGGCCAGGTGGACGTCGCCGGGGCCGTGCATGTTGACGTCGGCATCGGCAAGCTTCATGCGGCGCAGGTCGAGGTCGCCGCTGCCGCTGCTTTCCAGCACCAGCTGGCGCACCGCGCCGCTCGCGTGCAGGTCGCCGGGGCCGTTGCTGACCAGGGTGAAGCGGTCGCCGCCCGCCTGGGCCAGTTCGACGTCGCCGCTGCCGTTCATGCGCAGGCTCTTCAGTCCGGCGGCGCCGATGGTGACGGTGGTCTGGTCGCGGCGCTTGCGGCTGCCGAAGCTGAAGCTGAAACCGGAGCGCTCGACCGGACGCACCACCAGGGTGTCGCCGCGCACCGCGACTTCCATGCCGTCGAGGTCCTTGCGCTCGCCCGAGACCTGCACCGCTTGGCGCGCCTGGGCATCGATCACGACGCGGTAGGGGCCGGACAGCTCGATCGCGCTGAAGGCGCCGACCTGGCGCTGCTCGGTGACGATGCCGTAGGGCTGCGCCTGCGCTCGCGCGCTTTGCTCTCTCGCCGGCTGGGCGAAGCTGGCGTGGCTGGCGACGGCGCCGCAGGCGGCGACGAGGGCGATGGCGAGGGCGATGCGCTTGGGGACGGTCTTCATGATCTCGTTCTTGTGGAAGGGTGGACGGTGTCCGGAGCCTGAACGATATGGCAAGCTTGTCCTGTCTGCATGCGAAAAACGACAGACGCGCAAAAACGCGGCACCAACTGCAAAAGACGGGGGCTGGACGGGGTATATTATTCCCATGTCCACGCTCACCGTCCGCAAGCCGAACCTCGACCTGTCCTCGGGCTTTCCGCGCCACTGGATGGGCGGCGACGTCTATCGCACCGCCTTCATGAATGCGCTGTCGATGAGTTTTCCGCTTGGCGAGCAGATGTTCATCGACAGCGTGCGCGCGGCGCCGCCGGAGGCCATCCTCGATCCGCTCCTCCGCGCCGACGTGAAGGACTTCGTCGGCCAGGAGGCCAGCCACCGTTTCATGCACCAGCAGTTCAATGCCGAACTGGCGCGCCAGGGCTTCGATTACACGCTCGAGCCCAGGATGAAGTGGAAGGTGGAGCGGATCCGCCGGCTGCCGGTGCAGGACCGCCTGGCCATCACCTGCGCGCTGGAGCACTACACGGCGATGCTGGCGGATTACGTGCTGCGCCACCCCGAATGGCTGCAAGGCGCCGAGCCGCGCCTGCGCACGCTGTGGAGCTGGCACGCCGCCGAGGAACTGGAACACAAGGCGGTCGCCTTCGACGTCTACCGGGCGGCCGGCGGCGGCTACTGGAAGCGGGCGATCTGGTACCTCCATGTGAGCCTGGCGTTCTGGCTGGACACCAACTGGCAGACCGTCCACAACCTGCGGCGCGACCGCGCCGTCTGGCGCCCGGGCACCTGGACCAGCGCGGCGCGCGCCTGGTTCGGCTGGCGCGGCATGGCCTGGAGCCTCATGACGCCTGGGCTGGGCTATCTGTCGCCGCGATTCCACCCCTGGCGCCACGACAATCGGGCCCTGCTGCGGACGTGGCTCGAGAGCAACGAAGACAGCGTCCGTGCGATCGGCCGCACCCGGGCCTGAAATCCGCTTGCGCGCTCCCCGTGGCCGGATCCGGGTGCGGGTGTCATAATGGATGGCTAGTGCAAGGAGACTATCTGTGATTCGCTATCTGGGCACACGCAAGAATGCGGAAGGTGCCTCCGTCTATGTATTTCTCGTCAACGGCATGGAGAAGGAAGTGCGCGAGCACGCCCTCAAGCAGCATCCCGGCTGCTACGACGCCCTGCCGGCGTCGGTGAAGGCGAAGATCGCCGCCAACCGCGCATGGCTGTCGAAGCTCTGACCCCGTTGCGGGCGGCGCTGCTGTCGCTGTTCCTGATCGCCGCGGCCGGCGCGGCCTGCGCGCAAGCCCAGGACAAGCAGCCGTCCACCTTCGGTACGGTGATCGGCGGTGCGCTGCTGTGCCACGACCAGATCGACAACAAGTATTTCCATTCCTGGCTCAGCACCCATTTCGGCGCGCCCTACAAGCACGAGGGCGGGGCCTACTGGTTCCGCACCGGCGAGGCCACCTTGTGGGGCGCCCCGGTCACCGAGGTGATGGTCAGCGACGACACCAGCGAGCTGGCCTTCCTGGCCGCGGTGGCCGAGGTGCCGCCGGACGAACTGGAACAGTCGATCCGGCGCGTGTCCGGCGTGCCCTATCCGGCGGCGGATGCTTCGCCCTATCCTTTGCGCATATCCGCCCCCGGCAGCACGATCGCTTACTACAATACCAAAAGCAAAATATACTGCGCGAAGTTCAAACCGCTGCCGCGGCACTAGTATGTACACCACCTACTTCAATCTGACGCAACAGCCGTTCTCGATCGCGCCGGACCCGCGCTACCTCTTCATGAGCGAGCGCCATCGCGAGGCCCTGGCCCACCTGCTGTACGGGATCGGCAGCGGCGGCGGCTTCGTCCTGCTCACCGGAGAAATTGGCGCCGGCAAGACCACGGTCTGCCGCTGCTTCATCGAGCAGGTTCCCGACAACTGCCGCCTGGCCTATATCTTCAACCCGAAGCTGACGGTCGAGGAACTGCTGCTGACGATCTGCGACGAGTTCCGCATCGAGCTGCCGCCCGCATCGGGCGGGGCACTCGGCGTGAAGGCTTATGTCGACGCCATCAACGGCTACCTGCTGGACAGCCATGCCCAGGGCCACAACAACGTGCTGGTGATCGACGAGGCCCAGAACCTCTCGCCCCAGGTGCTGGAACAGCTGCGCCTGCTGACCAACCTGGAAACCAGCGAGCGCAAGCTGCTGCAGATCATCCTGATCGGCCAGCCCGAGCTGCGCACCATGCTGGCCCAGCCCGAGCTGGAGCAGCTGGCCCAGCGCGTGATCGCGCGCTACCACCTGGGCCCGCTGTCCGCATCCGAGACCGGCGCCTACATCGCCCACCGCCTGACGGTGGCGGGGGCGCATCCGGGCAACCCGATCCCGGCCTCGCTGGCGCCGCTGATCCACCGTCTCACGCACGGGGTGCCGCGCCGGATCAACCTGCTGTGCGACCGCGCGCTGCTCGGCGCCTATGTCGAGAACAGCCGCGAAGTGACGCCGAAAATCCTGCGCCGCGCCGCCCAGGAAGTATTTGCAGGTGAAGAACGGGCGCCGCGCGCACCCATGCGCTGGCCGCTGGTGGCGGGCGGGGTGCTGGCCGGCGCCGCGATCAGCGCCGCGGCCTGGCAGGCTGTGCCGCATAATCCCGCGCCGCCCGCACCATCCGCGCTTGCGGCCGCACCAAAGGCTCAGCCTTCGGCCAGACCGAAGGCTCCGGCGAATGCGGGGGCGCTGCCTGCCGCTGCACAGGCGCCCGCGAAACCCCTGCTGCTGGCGACCCAGACCGAAGCCCTGCGCGAACTCGGCACCCTGTGGGGCCAGCAACTGCCGACCGACACACCTTGCCAGGGCGCGCCGAAGCTGAACCTGCGCTGCTACCAGGGGCGCGGCGGCCTCTACGAGCTGCGCCTGCTCGACCGTCCGGCCATCGTCGCCCTGCATGACGGCCAGAAGCTGGGCTATGCGGTATTGAGCTCGATGGATGCCGACAGCGCCACCCTGAGCGTCAACGGCCAGCGCCAGAAGGTCAGCCTGGGCGCACTGGCGACCCGTTTCGACGGCGAATACACGACCTTGTGGAAAGTGCCGCGCGCCTTCCGCGACGAAGTCCATCCCGGCGACACCGGCCCGGACGTCGACTGGATCGCCGCCCGCCTGGCGGAACTGAACCAGCTGACGGCGCCGCGTACCGAGCAGCCGCTCGACGAGCCGACGCGCCGCCTGCTGCGCGCTTTCCAGTCGAAGCAGAACCTGAAGGCGGACGGCGTGGCCGGGCCGCGCACCTATATGCGCCTGAACCAGTTGAGCGGGGTCGACGAGCCACGCTTGCTCGCGAGCAACGGAACGGGAAAATAATATGTCCTATATCCTCGAAGCCCTGAAGAAGGCCCAGGCCGAACGCCAGTTGGGTAACGCGCCCACCATCCACGCGCCGCAGCCGGTGCAGGCCGCCCAGCCGGGCCTTTCCGCCAGCCGCAGGCCGCTGTTCATCGGCCTGGGCGCGGGCGTACTGGTGGTGGCGCTCGGCGGGCTGTTCATCTGGCAGCGCGGTGCCGGACCGGCGGCGCCGGCGGCCACGCCTGCTGTGTCTGCCGTTGCAGTGCCAGCCGCAGTGCCAGCCGCGGTACCGCCGCCGGTGGCCTCCCCCCAGGGCGTTGCGCCGTCGGTGGCTGCGGGTGCCGCTTCGAACACGCTGGTGGTGAGCGCACCGCCGGCGCCGGCGCCGCGCACTGTGCACGTGGCCGAAGCGCCCGCGCGTCCCGCGCCAGCCGTCGCCGCCGGCAGGGCAGGGGCCGATG
>NZ_JBFRFV010000038.1:0-43752 GCF_052115005.1 Massilia sp. 2TAF26 | reverse complement strand
GGTGGACACGGCCGCGGCGCCGCACCGTCCGCAGGACAGCCGGCCCGCGCAAGCTGCGGACAGGCCCGTCGACGCAGCGCCCGAGCCCACCCCAAGGCGGCCCCCTGCCCCGCCGCCCGCTGCGGCCGTGACCGAAGCGCCGCCACCGGCCGGCGTGGCCACCCCGGCCATCACCGGCCCCACGACCCGGCCCGCCCCTGCCGCCTCGCCCGGCGAGAACGCACTGCTGCCGATGGCGGGCCGCTACCGCCTGCGCCTGCCGGCCAGCGCACGCCTGAGCTTCACCTCGCCGGGACGGGCGGACGGCCAGGCCTACCTCGACTGGCGCAGCGACGACAGCGGCTACAGCCTGGAATTCGACGGCATCCTCGGCCGCCTGTCCAGCCGCGGCATCAGCGGCGATACCGGCATCGCGCCGGCCCTCGCCACCGAAATCCGGGCGGATGGCAGCACAAGCACCAGCTTCGATGCGACAACGGGCGAGGTCCGCTTCCAGGGCGCCGGCAATCCCGCGCCGGGCGCGGTCGGCATGCAGGACCGCGCTTCCGTGCTGGTGCAGCTGGCCGCCATCGCGCTGGGACGGCCCGAGCAGCTGCAGAACGAGATCAGGATCGTGGTGGCCGGCGCATCGCAGGTGGGGGTCGAACGCTACCAGGTACTCGGCCAGGAAGAGGTCGACACCGGCATCGGCAGCATGCCGGCCTGGCATCTGGCGCGGCTGGCGGCGCCCGGCGAAGCCCGGCTCGAACTGTGGCTGGCGCCTTCGCAGGACTGGCTGCCGGTGCAACTGCGCCTGAGCGGTACTGACGGCAGGGTCGAGACCCAGACCCTCAGCGGGGCCGTGCGCGCGGCCCCTGCTCCCTGATCCGCAAGTCCAGCCGATGCCTTAGTTGCGCACCCGGCGCCAGCCGGCGCGGTGGGCCTCGACGTCGCTGGCGCGCGCCACGCTCGAGGTGATGGTATTGCCGTCCGCGGTGGTGGTGACCATCTTCAGGGCGCCCGAGGGCAGGCGCACGATGATGAAGCCGACCGCCGCCGAATTGCCCGACAGGGACTGGCCCGCGATCGCGCCGATGCCCTGCTGGGTGTTGACCGGCGCCGCCGTGCAGACGTTCAGCTGGTAGACGTTGCTGCTGCCGCCGACCTTGCACGAGGACGAGGACGAAGGAATATTCGACACCACGGTCAGGGTACCGGCCGCCACCTTCGGGTCGAGGTTGACGCGTTCGCCGGCGTTCTGGTCGAGATCGAAGAACCAGCCGGCCTGGCTGCCGAGGTTCACGGCCGGGCCGCTGATCGTGTAGGCCTGGGTGCCGGCCGGACGCGCCAGCGACTGCTTGGCCATCGAGGTCGAATTGCGCCAGCTGGCGGCGCCGATGCCGGTGCCGCTGTCCTTCAGCACGTAGACGCTCTGCTTGCTGGTATCCGCGATATCGGGCAAGTCGAGCAGGCGGCCGGTGCCGAACACCACGACCTTCTGCGCGCCCACCGTGGTTTGGCCGGAGGCGTCGGTCGAAGTCACCTGGCACAGGGTGACCTCGGGGCGACTGGTGACGGGCTGGCCGGTGCCGGCGTCGCCCATCTGCAGCACCGTCGGGTTGCCGCCGGCGGTAAAGTCGAAGCGCCACATCTTGCCCTGGTTGTCGCCGCCGTAGACATAGGTCACCAGCGGGTCTGTGAGCGGATTGTTGGTGATCGCGGTGATCTTGGCCAGGCCCGAGGGCGTGGTGGTGTCGCCGACATTGGTGCTGGTCTTGCTCAGCACCTGGCCGCTGGCCACGTCGACCACGTACAGGTAGCCCTTGCCGTTGCCGCCGAAGCCGGTGGACGGCACGTTGTTGTAGCCGGAGGTCAGGAACACCACCCAATGCTCGGTGCCGGAGGCATCCTTCCAGGTGCCGAACTGCGGGTTGCCGAAGCTCAGGCCGATGTCGGCGTCGAAGCGGTTGCCGGTGCAGACTTCCGCGTCGGCGCAGAGCTCCCACAGCGCGGACGGATTGGCGGGGTCGGTGACGTCGACCGCATAGTAACCGCGACCGCCTCCGTTCAAGCCGGCCACCACCACCGAACGCCAGATGCCATTGATCTTGACGTCGCCGAGTTCGGGCGAACCGTCGGTGGTGAACTGGTGGTTGGTACTGTAGGTCGTGCCGGCCTGCTGGTACAGCTTCTTCATGGTGATGCGCGGGACGTAGGCCCACAGCTCGCTGCCGTTGGCGGCATCGAAGGTGTGCAGCATGCCGTCGTTGGCGGCAACGAACACCACCGGCTTACGCGCCGCATTGTCGACCTTGAACTTGCTGTAGCCGGTGGCCGTGTAGTTCTTGCGCGGCTCGCGCTGGTAGGCCGGCTTGGACGAGGCAATGTCGCCGAGCACGATCGGCAGCACCTGCGTGACGCCGTCGTCCTTGGGGTTCGACAGCGTGTAGGCGCGCAGGCGGGTGTCGTCCGCATACTGCTGCTGCCCGCGCAGCCAGGCGACGATATTGCTGCCGTTGTTGACGACCAGGCGGTCGGCGGCCGACAGGTTGGAGCACTGCGCGAGCGCGCCGCACTTGTTGTCGAACCAGGCTTTCTCGGTGGCGTTCATCCCCGCGTACAGGAAGTCCTTGAGGCCGCCGTTGTCGACGTCCAGCATCTTGATGCTGCGGGTATCGGTAGATGCCGCCACCTTGGCGCCGACCGTATTGCTCGAGTGCCAGGCGATGGTCTTGATGACTTCCCCGCTGACCGGATCGAGCTTGCGGTCGGTGAGCACGCCGAACCATTTGACGGTGGTGAAGGTGGCCGAGAAGATGTCGTTGTCCTCGAGCGTGATGTTGGGGGTCGAGGTGGCCGATGCCGCGGCCGCGCCGACGTGCACTTCGATGTTCGCCAGTGCCTTGCCGAGGCCGGTCACGACTTCGGCCGGGTCATTGGCGCTGAAGTACTTGCCGTGGCCGTTGATCGCCGCGTGCCACAGGTCGTCGACCCGCTCCTGGTAGGCCGCGCCGCCGCTGGCATCGCCGGTGTTCGGGTCCGGCCACACATAGGCGCCCTTGTTGTTCCAGGGGCAGCCGGTGGTGACGCCTGTGACCAGCTTGTAGAAGTCCGATCCTTCGGTGGCGCCGGTGTCGTACTTCGGGTCGAAGGCCATGATCCCGTCCACGCCCAGGCCGAGCGCGTAGGTGTTCATATGCAGGTGCTGGTTGTCGCCGGCGGCGGCCGGCACCACGCCGTCCTTGCTCATGTCGTCGATATCGGGGCGCAACGAGGTGGTACTGGTGCTGGAGCCGCCGTTGTACCAGTGCAGTGCGACGTCGGCCAGCGAGGCCGCGGTCTGGGCGCGCGGGTCGACGCAGCCGAGACGCTTGCTGCAGAAGCGAGCCAGGTTTTCCACGTTGTCGCTGCTGGAGACGCTGGTGGCAGCGCCGCCGTTCCAGTAGCCGTCGGTCGTGACGAAGGCGAAGTTCTGCTGGCAGGGATACTCGATCACTTCCGAGCCGGCCGGCCGCTGGAACTTGCCGAGGTTCGCATACATCCTGCCGACCGCGTTCAGGGCCAGGCGCATCGGGGTCGAGCCGGATGCGCTCATCTTGTACAGGGCGTTGTACCAGGCGGTACGGTTGGCGCCGGTGAATTCGGCGGGATAGGTGAAGCCGTTGGCGGTCTCCGGCTGGGCCGCCGCGTTCGACAGCGAGACGATGCCGACCTTGTAGTTGCCGTTCAGCGCCTGGAAGGCCTGGCCGACCGCCGTCTTCATCATCTGGTTGCGCGTCTTGTAATAGGCGTACCAGTTGGCGAAGTTGGTCATCTCCTCGTCGTAGGTGCAGGTGCTGCCGGCGCAGTCGGTGCGCGCCGGCGCCTTCGGATAGCTGTTGTTGGTCGAGACGATGTCGGTGCGGACGAACACCGGCGCACCGGCGCCGATGGCGCTGGCGGTGGTCGGGATCACATCGCTTTGCTTGCTGGTGATGGTCTTGGTCTGGGCGCTGACGCTGACCGCCCAGCCGTTGCGGCTGCCGTCCGCCACCACCGTGCAGTCCGGGCTGTCCTTGGTGGCGCCGCTCGGGCAGACGATCGGCACGATCGCGACCACGTTGCTGGTGCCGAGGTTGATGCCGTAGGTCGAGCAGGCCGGCACCGAGGAACTGGTCGGCGCCTGCACACAGGCCAGGTACTGGTTCTTCAGGCCGGTCTTCGCGATGATCGAGGCGGCCAGCGCGGTGGCCAGGCTGGCCTGCTTGGACAGGGTGGTGGTGCCGCCGACCGCGGTGATCGCGCCGCCGGTGATGACGACGGTGCCGCCGGACTCCGCCACCGAAATGCTGTTGATGACCAGGTCGCTGGTGGTGCTGGAGGCGCCGATGGTGACGGTGCCGTAGGCCGCGGTCACCGTGCTGGCCGAAGTCGAAAAGCGTGGATAGATGTATTTGTCGACCTTCGTGTTGACGTACTTCGCCTGGCAGTCGCTCATGCTGGTGCTGTTGCACCAGCGGACCTTGGCTGGATAGGGATAGCCTGCCGGCGCCGGCGAACCGACCGCGACGCCCTTGCAGTTGATCAGGCCCGCTTCCTTGCAGTACTCGGCCACGTTGATGGTGTAGTAGTACGGCGCCGTGGTGTAAGGCGTCGAGGTCTTGTAGGTGCCGTCCGGATAGGCGTAGTTGGGATTGCCGTACAGGCAGGTCTTCGAGTTGCACCAGCCGAGGTCCGGGAAGCCGCTGGCCAGGTTCGACTTGCTCTCGCCCTGCATCGAGATATTGCTGTTGTTGATGCCAAAGCCGTCGGTCGGCACCGAGGTCCAGTTCGTGGTCTGGGTACGCGTCATCGACGCATAGGAGTTGCCGAGGTCGTCGACCGGCGGCGTGTAGCGGATCGCCGGGTTGTAGTACTGGCGGTTGAAATCGGCGCTGTTGAACGGCGGGTAGCCGGGCGTGCAGTTGGTGGTGCCGCTCGCCAGCGTGGACCCGGTGCGGCAGCTGGTCGAATCGACGATGTAGTCCGGCGTATAGGTATAGGTCATCGAGCCCGAGTTATCGTACAACAGCATCAAATTGGGCTTGACGTTGCCGCTGCCCGAGATATTCAGCAGCGGCAGTTGGGCGATATTGGTCGGGGCCGCGGACGCGCCGAGGGCGAGCACGAGCAGGAACAGGAAGGCGAAGAGTCTTTTCATGGGAGGCCTGAGCTTAAACGCCGATCAGCACGATCATCTGGTTGATCACATTGCTGCCGCGCGGACCGTTGATACGCGAGGCGATCACATAATGAAGTTGCGGCGCGCCGTCGTAGCTGGGGGCATCGGCGGCCAGGCTCTCGCCCAGCGCCACGGCGTTGCCAAGGCTGCCCTTCACCGACGAAGTCTGCACGCAGCGGTTGTCCTTGCCGTCGTAGCGGCCGTCGCGCGCGCACAGGCGGTGCACCACGTAGTCGATCTTGTTGCCGTCGGCATCGGTGACGGTCTTGGCCGAGTCCCAGAAACCAGCGTCGCGCGGGGTCACCTTGGTGTCCAGCGAGGAGTGGTAGCCGTCGGCGAGGTCGTCGGCTTCGAGCGCGGTCTTGTTGCTGGCGGCGGTCGTGCTCAGCCACTGGAAGCCCTGGTGGAGGCCGAGGTCGGCGGCGCGGTTGAGGGTGGCGTCATAGGCCAGGTTACCGGTCGCCAGCGCGGTCGAGTGGCTGGACCTGAGCAGGTACACGCTACCCAGCAGCATGACGGCGAGGATGATCAGCATCACCGGCAGTGCCGCACCCTGCTCGCGCGCGCCCCCAAGCAGGCGGTACGTCTTCTTCATTACGGCCTCCACACGAAGTTACGCAGCGGGACCACGGTCTCGAACACGCGGTAGCGGTAGCAGCGCCAGTCGACGCTGTCGCCCGGCACCGCCAGGCTGACCTTGACCGGCGCCGCGGCGGCGCTGCCGGTGGCGTTGGCGAACACCTGCAGCGGCGCCGGCGTGGCGGTGCAGCTGGCGCCGGCCGCCGGCGACTCGGGCGACTTGCTGCGCGCGACCACGGCCAGGCGCACCGCGGCGATACGCAGGTAGTCGCCGGCGCCGCCGGTCACGCCGTCGCCGTCGGCGTCGATCATGGATGCCGACCACTGCTTCACCTGCATGCCGGCGTCCGGCGTGAAGTTCATGCCGGCGCGGTTGTCGAAGCCGTATTGCGCCTTGATCGAGACGATGTCGCCGGCGACGGCTGCAGCATTGGTGCCGGCCCCATCGAGGTCGGTCGAACGCAGCTGCAGGAAGCCGTCCGCGACCGACCAGGTATGGAAGGACAGGGATTCCGGCGGGCCGAGGTTGAACACGCGCGAGACGCCGGCGCCGAAGCTGGCGCCCAGCGCCCCGCTGTTGTAGCGGTAAGCGTCGTCCTGGTTGACGTCGATCGATTGCTGGGCCGGCAGCGCCGGCAGCGCGTCGGGATCGGACGACACCTGGGCCAGCGAGCACTTGCCGCCCAGCTGCTCGGGTACGACCACGATCACGTCGCCCTGGCGGAAGCCGTAGGGCCGGCGGTCGACCACGATGCGGGTGCCGTTGGTGTAGCCGGACAGCAGGCGCAGGGTGCCGGTGCCGGTGATCGAGCTGCCGGCGTAGAAGCTGATGCGGTCGGGATTCTCGCCGTTGGTGGCGGCGTTGGCGTTGGCGCCGGCCGCCTGCGGCTCGATGATGATGGGTGCCAGCGGCTGCACGGCGGCGCCGCCGACGTTCACCGAGGCCAGCGTGTAGCCGCCGGTGTCCTTGAAAATGGTGTTGCAGCCCGCGATCAGCGGGTCGTTCAGGCCATAGCCGGCCTGGGCGGCGTCGCCGCTCATCGAGAACAGCGCCAGCATCCCGTTCTGCATCGCGTCCGAGCCGCCGACCGCATGCCGCTGGGTGCTGTCGGCGCTGGTCACCAGGCGCACCGCGAACAGCAGCGCCAGCATGCCGATCACGATGCTGACCATCAGCTCGACCAGCGAGAAACCGCCCTGCGGTGAGCGCATGTGCTTCCTCATTGCTTGCTGCCCGAGACGTAGGAGGTGACGCGGTACTGGTTGGCCTTGGCGCCCCCTTTACGGGTCCAGGCGATCGCGATATCGATCCGGCTGCCGGAGGCGTCGGTGGCCGGCGTCACCGTCACGCTGATGACGGCCGACGGAATCCGTTTGACGGTCGCGTCGAACCAGGGCTTCAGCTGGGTGCTCGGCGCGGCCCTCTCGACCACCGCATAGGACGTCAGGTTGGCCTGGTCGGTGGCCATGGTGCCAAGCAGCGATTCGGCGGCCAGCGTGGCTTCCGTGCGCATCGCCGAATCCTCCAGTGCCGAATAGGACCGGGCCTGCAGGCCCAAGGTGCCGATCAGGCCGATGGCGAGGATGACCACCGCGACCAGGGCTTCGATCAGGGCGAAGCCGCGCTGCGCGCCCGGCTTCGGCATGCGCGGGCGGCTCATCGCGGGCACCTGCGGCGGTCGGGCGCGGCCACGCCCGGGTCGCAGCGCGAGGCCACGCCGGCCAGGGTCAGCGACACCGCCATCGGCGTGAAGCTGACCGAACCGCCGGCCGTGGGCGACAAGGTGATGCGTGCGATCTGCGGCGAGATCCGGGTGTCGACCCAGCCGAGGGCAGTGAAATAGGCGGCGTTGGCGCCGGAAGGGCCGACCACCAGCGCGACCGCGCTCGACGAAGGCAGGCCGTCGGCACTGCGCACCACCGACTTGTCGCCCTGGGCCCCGCGCGGATCGCCGGCCGCCGCCGCGGTCGGGGTGGACCAACCGGTGCTGGCGTCGTCGCAGAGGTCGTCGCTGCTCGGGTAGCAGAGATCGACCCGCCACTGCAGCTGGCCGGAGGCCGGATGGTCGTCCAGCACCAGCCGGCTGGCGGTGTTGTGACTGATGGCCTGGTTGCGCGCGAAGGCGAAGCCGTCGGCGTAATAGCCGGTGGCGGCCATGGCCTTGCGTCCCACCAGCCAGCTGGACATGCTGGGAATGCCGACGCCGGCCAGGATCCCGATGATCGCGACCACGACGGCCGCCTCGACCAGGGTGAAGCCGCTGGCGCGCGGCGCTGCGGGGCTTATTGCACGCACCGGCCGTCCTTGCGGTCGATCCAGCAGGTGGTGCTGGTCGACCAGCCGGTGGGCGCCTTCGGCGTGGCCCGGTTGCCGTTCTGGTCGATGGTGAAGGAGAAACCGGTGGCCGGGCCCTTGCCCGCCGCGGTGACCACATAGCTCGAGGCGTCGCCGCTGGTCAGGACGTAGCCGAAGTTGGCGCTGTCCGGCGGCAGGCGGTCGAAACTGGCGTAGGTGTGGTTGTTCGACCAGAATTCCTCGGCATTGGTCTGCACGGTGCCGAGGCCGGAATACGCTTCCGCCAGACGCGCGCGCATCACGTGATTGTTGTAGGCGGGGATCGCGACGGCGCTCAGGATGCCGACGATGGCCACCACGATCATCAGTTCGATAAGGGTGAATCCGCGCGCCCGCGCAGTCGTACGGATGGTGCTCGACATAGGAATTCCCGGAAAAAACTTGCCCACCGACAATATTAGCGTAAGCGGGGCAATTTTGGGCTCGTCTGGCGACAAAAAACAACGAATTACGCAGGAAGATATGGAACAGACATCGCTATCCGGCATGCAGGGCGCGCGCCATGTAGAGCGCACCGTCCGGATAGCTCAGCAGCGCCCGCGCCCCCTGCCCGCCAGGCGCCAGGCCGTGGGCGGCAAAACCCAGTCCTTCCCAGAAGCGGCGCGAATCCTGCACCGCCACCAGGGCCGACCAGGCCAGGCCGCGCGACCGTCCGCGTTCCAGCAGGCCGCCGGCCAGCCGCCGCGCCAGTCCCTGGCCGAGCGCACGCGGCGCCACCGCCATGTCGTGGATGTACAGGGTGTCGGCATCGGCGGCCGACTGGAAGGCGGCATCCAGCGGCGTGACCGCGCCGCGCCGCGACGCATAGGCGAACACATAGGCGCAAACGCCCTCGGCGTCGCAGGCGACCAGGCAACTGTCCCGCGCCGCCCGAAGGCGCGCCAGCACGATATCGGCCGGCTCCTGCATGGACGGCGGGTAGCAGGCGGCCTGCACGGCCAGTACGGCGTCCAGGTCGTCTTCGGTCATCCACCGCGGCGTGGCCGGCGGCGTTGGCTTTGTCGTGATATCTCGGCGGTTCGGCATGGCCCGGCATTATGCCCGATCGGGCGCTTCACGGCAGCTCCCGGCGCCGGGCACCCGACTAAACAAACAGGGTAACGCGTCGCCGTCCGGCTTCCCCTTCGCCTTCTCTGCTCCATGCGTACTGGGTAAGCGGGACCGTGGCATGGCGTCTGCACGACATTTGTTTAGTAAACGCTATAAACAGGAGGTCCGGGATCGTGCGCTTGTTGCTGACCGAAAAAAATCGGGCTATGTTTCCGGAATAACAGCAAGGAGACACGATGGGCAAGCGCATTTCTCTCTCCGCCATTTCACTGGCGGCCGGCCTGCTATGCGCCGGCGTCGCGGGGGCCGCGGCGCCCGGCAGCCGGGTGGCGGAGGTCAACGTCTTCGTCGGCACCGGCGGCGACGGCCACACCTTCCCCGGCGCCACGCGGCCGTTCGGCATGATCCAGTTGAGCCCCGACACCCAGGTCCGCCACTTCAAGCAGAGCTATCCCTGGGCCGCCGGCTACCGCTACGAAGACGACTCCATCCTCGGCTTCTCGCATACCCACTTTTCCGGCGCCGGCCACTCCGACCTCGGCGACGTACTGCTGATGCCCACCAGCGGCGAGCTGAAACTGGAGCCCGGCTATCCGGAACGCCCCTTCAGCGGCTACCGCTCGCGCTTCTCGCACAAGGACGAGCATGCAGAGCCGGGCTACTACGCGGTCAAACTGCTCGACAACGAGGTCGGCGTCGAACTCACGGCCAGCGAGCGGGTCGGTCTGCACCGCTACCGCTTCAAGCCGGGATCCGAGGCCCGGGTCGTGCTCGACCTGCGCAGCAGCATCTACGACTGGTACGGCAAGAACCTGTGGTCGCGCCTGCGCCTGCGCGGGCAGGACACGATCACCGGCATGCGCGAGACGCGCGGCTGGGCACCGGGCCGCCAGCTGTATTTCGCGATCCGCTTCTCGCGCCCGCTCCAGTCGCACCAACTGATGAACCGCGAGGAAGGCGTCGAGTACCGCGGCTTCGCTTCGCCCGGCAAGACCCCGCTTGACAAAATCCTGGTCGAGGGCAAGGCGCTCGAGGCGGCGCTCGACTTCGGCAAGCTCGGCGACGCTCCGCTGCTGGTGAAGGTGGCCGTCTCCGCCGTCAGCGAGGATGGCGCCCTGGCCAACCTGGACGAGATGCCGGGCTGGGACTTCGACAAGGAACGCGCGAACGCCAGCGCAGCCTGGGAGCAGGCCCTCGGCGCCGTCGACATCGAGGCGCCGCAGCCGATGAAGCGCATGGTCTATACGAGCCTGTATCACAGCCTGCTGGCGCCGAGCCTCTTCATGGACCGCAGCGGAGCCTACCGCGGGCCGGACAACCAGGTCCACCAGGCGGACGGTTTCCGCTTCCACTCCACCTTCTCGCTGTGGGACACCTACCGCGCCCTGCATCCGCTGCTGACCCTGATCCAGCCGGAACAGCGCAACGCCGACTTCGTGCGCTCCCTGATCGCCTCCCAGCAGGCCAGCCCCTACGGGATCCTGCCGGTGTGGCAGTTCGCCGGACTCGAAACCTGGTGCATGATCGGCTACCACGCGGTGCCGGTGATCGCCGACGCCTACATGAAGGGCATCCGCGGCTTCGATCCGGAACAGGCGCTGCGGGCGATGACCGCCAGCGCGGAATACGGTCCCTACGGCGGCCTGCAGCACTACATGAAATACGGCTACGTGCCGATCGACCTCGAACCGGAGGCGGCCTCGAAGACCGTCGAATACGCCTTCGACGACTGGACCATCGCGCGCATGGCCGAGAAGATGGGCAAGAAGGACGTGGCCGAACGCTATTACAAGCGGGCCCAGAACTGGCGCAATGTGTTCGATCCGAAGACCGGCTTCGTCCGCGCCCGCAAGTCGACCGGCGAGTTCCGCACCCCCTTCGATCCGGTGCAGTCGAACTTCGGCAGCGACTATACCGAGGGCAGCGCCTGGCAGTATTCCTGGTACATGCCCCACGATAACGCGGGCCTGGTGAAGTTCCTCGGCGGCGACGCCGGCCTGGTCAGCAAGATCGACCAGGTCTTCGACGCCAGGGTCGATGCCAACGTCTACGCCCACATGGAAGACATCTCCGGCCTGATCGGCCACTACGCCCACGGCAACGAGCCTTCGCACCACGTGGCCTACCTGTACAACTATGCCGGCGCACCGTGGAAGACCCAGGGGCGCCTGGCCCAGATCGTGGCCAGCCAGTACAAGGATGCGCCGGATGGCCTGGCCGGCAACGACGACCTGGGCCAGACCTCGGCCTGGCTGGCCTTCACGGCGATGGGCTTCTATCCGGTGGCGCCGGGGACCAACGAGTACGTGATCGGCCGTCCCTTCGTCGAGAAGGCCACGCTGAACCTGCCGAACGGCAGGCAGTTCACGGTGCGCGCCGTGAACCTGTCGGACGCCAACGGCTACGTCGGCAGCGTCACCCTGAACGGCAAGGCGCTGGCGCGCAGCTATCTGCGCCACGAAGACATCCTGGCGGGCGGCGAGCTGGTATTCACCATGCAGCCGACCCCGAACACCAACTGGGGCAAGGACAAAACCGCCCGCCCCTACACGCAAACGGCCTACCAATGAAACCGACTCTCTTCGCCGCCGCACTCGGCCTGGCTGCCATCGCCAGCTTCCACGTCCAGGCCGCCCCGCTCGACCATGTGAACCCGCTGATGGGCACCGACAGCAAGCCCGAACTCTCGAACGGGAATACCTATCCCTCGGTCGGCATCCCCTGGGGCATGAACTACTGGACGCCGCAGACCGGCAAGATGGGCAATGGCTGGGCCTATACCTATACGGCCGACCGCATCCGCGGCTTCAAGCAGACCCACCAGCCTTCGCCCTGGATGAACGACTACGGCCAGTTCGCCATCATGCCGGTGACCGGCGCCAAGCGCTTCAAGGAAGACGACCGCGCCAGCTGGTTCTCGCACAAGGCGGAGCTGGCCAAGCCGGACTACTACCGCGTCTACCTGGCCGACAGCGACGTCACCGCCGAGCTCACGCCCACCGAGCGCGCCGCCCAGTTCCGCTTCACCTTCCCGAAGACCGAGCAGGCCTGGGTGGTGATCGACGCCCTCGACAAGGGCTCCTACGTAAAACTGATCCCCGGCGAGCGCAAGATCGTCGGCTACTCGACCCGCCACGCGGGCAAGCCGCTCACCAACTTCCGCAACTGGTTCGTGATCCAGTTCGACAAACCCTTCAAGAGCGGCGAAGTATGGGACGGCGACAAGATCCTCGCCGGCGCCCAGGAAGCGAAGGTCGACCATGCCGGCGCCATCGTCGGCTTTGCGACCGCCGACGGCGAAAAGGTCGGCATGCGCGTGGCTTCCTCCTTCATCAGCCTGGAACAGGCCGAGCGCAACCTGGCGCGCGAGATCGGCAGCGACGATTTCGACGCCACCCGCGCCAAGGCCGCGAAGCGCTGGAACGAGGTGCTGGGCCGGGTCGAGATCAAGGGCGCCAGCATCGACCAGCAGCGCACCTTCTATTCGAGCCTGTACCGCATGGTGCAGTTCCCGAACAAGCTGTACGAACTCGACGAAGCCGGCAAGCCGGTCCACTGGAGTCCCTACAACGGCCAGGTGCTGCCGGGCCGGATGTTCGCCGGCACCGGATTCTGGGACACCTTCCGCGCCCTCTACCCCTTCCTCAACCTGATGTACCCGTCGGTCAACCGCGAGATGCAGGAAGGCCTGGCGAACGACTTCAAGGAAGGCGGCTGGCTGCCAGAATGGTCGAGCCCCGGCTATGCCAACGTCATGGTCGGCAATAACTCGGCCTCGGTGGTGGCGGAAGCCTGGCTCAAGGGCCTGCGCGGCTACGACATCGAGACCCTGTGGCAGGCCCTGGTCCACGGCGCCAACAACGCCGGACCGATGGAAGCCGTCGGCCGCGCCGGCGTCGAGGACTACAAGCGCCTCGGCTACGTGCCCTACGATTCCGGCATCAAGGAAAACGCCGCCCGCACCCTCGAATACGCCTACGACGACTTCGCCATCTACCAGCTCGGCAAGGCGCTCGGCAAGCCGCAGTCCGAGATCGGCGTGTATGCCGAACGGGCCCGCAACTACCGCAAGCTCTTCGATCCGGAAACCGGCCTGATGCGCGGCAAGAACAAGGACGGCAGCTTCCAGGCGCCCTTCAATCCCTTCAAGTGGGGCGATGCCTTCACCGAGGGGAACAGCTGGCATTACACCTGGTCGGTGTTCCACGACGTCGTCGGCCTGATCGAACTGATGGGCGGACGCCAGGCCTTCGTCAACAAGCTCGATGCTGTGTGGACCATGCCGCCCGTGTTCGATGACAGCTATTATGGCCAGGTGATCCACGAAATCCGCGAGATGCAGATTGCCGGCATGGGCCAGTACGCCCACGGCAACCAGCCGATCCAGCACATGATCTACCTGTACGACTATGCCGGCGCCCCCTGGAAGACCCAGTACTGGGCGCGCGAAGTGATGAACCGCCTGTACCGCGCGACGCCGGACGGCTATTGCGGCGACGAAGACAATGGCCAGACCTCGGCCTGGTACGTGTTCTCCGCCCTTGGCTTCTATCCGGTCACGCCGAGCAGCCCCCAGTACGCGCTGGGCGCGCCGCTGTTCCCGGAAGCCGTGCTGCACCTGGAGAACGGCCGCAAGGTGAGCATCAAGGCGCCCGGCAACAGCGACACGAAACGCTACGTGGATGCCCTCAGCATCGACGGCAAGCCGGTCAGCCGCAACTGGATCGGCCACGATGAGCTGATGCACGGCGCCCAGCTGGAGTTCCGCATGTCGGACAAGCCGAACCAGCGCCGCGGCACGGCCGCCGCCGACGCGCCCTACTCCTTCTCGCAGGATCCTTCGGAGAAACGCTGATGACCGTCACCGTCCGCGATCTGGCGCACCTCACCGGCTGCTCGATCGGCACGGTGTCGCGCGCCCTGAAGAACCAGCCCGGCCTGGGCGAACCGACTCGCGCGCGGATCCTGTCCGCCGCGCGCGAGCTGGGCTACGACTTCAACCGCCTGCGCCTGGGCGCGATCCGGCGCATCGCCTTTTTACTACACGAGCAGCACAACACCCTGTCGTCCAGCCCCTTCTACTCGCCGGTGCTGCAGGGCGCCGAACAGGCTTGCCGGCGCGCCGGCGTGGCCTTGTCCTTCTACGTCGTGCACCCGGGCGAAGCGGTGGCCGAGCTGGTGCGCGCCCAGCAGCCGGACGCCATCCTGTGCGCCGGCTACTTCGAACCGGAGCTGGTGGCGGTGCTGCGCGACAGCGGAAAGCCCCTGGTGCTGGTCGACATGCACCTGCCCGGCTTCACTTCCGTCAATCCCGACCACCACCTGGGCGGCTACCTGGCCACCCGCCACCTGATCCGCACCGGCCGCCGCCGCATCGCCATGATCGCCGGCTCGCTGGCCCACTACAGCATCCACCAGCGCGAGCGCGGCTACCGCAAGGCCCTGTTCGAGGCCCGCATGCTGGCCGATCCGGAACTCGAAGTCCACGTGCCCGGCTGCGCCGACCCGGCCGAGGGCGTGCGCCAGGCCATGCTGAAGCTGCTGGCCATGAAGCCGCGCCCCGACGCCCTGTTCTGCTACAACGACAGCGCGGCCCTGACGGCGATGCAGACCTGCCTGGACGCCGGCCTAAAGGTCCCATCCGACATCGCCATCGTCGGCTTCGACGACATCAGCGCCGCCGCCCAGGCGATCCCGCCGCTGTCCAGCATCGCAATCGACAAGGAAGCCCTGGGCGCCGCCGGGGTCGCCCTGCTGCTGGACAAGCAGAACGCCGAACAGACCCTGCCCGTGCAGCTGATCGTGCGCGAGAGCAGTTACGACGACTGAGGCCGCCCGGCCAGCTTCGGCAGGGAGCCCAGCTTGTCCGGGTTGCGCACCACGTAGATGCCGGCGATGCGGCCCTCGCGGATCTCCAGTGAGGTGACCGAATCCGGCTGGCCGTCGCGCCAGGTCAGCAGCCCCGGGGCGCCGTTCACTTCGATCAGCTGGTGGTGGCCGCGGTCCGTCCACTTGCGTTCGATGCCCACCACCAGGCGCGCCACGCGGTCGGCGCCCAGCACGGCGCGCACCGTGGTCTTGGCCTTGCCGCCGCCGTCGCCCATATAGCTCACATCCTCGGTCAGCAGTTCCTGCACGCGCGCCGCCTCGCCCGAGCGCGAGGCCTCGACGAACCTGGCCAGCAGCGCCAGGTGCTGCTCGCGCCCGACCGCGAAGCGCGGGCGCTCCGCCCGCACTCGCTCGCGCGCCCGCTGCAGGATCTTGCGGCAGGCCGCCTCGGTCTTGCCGACCATCGCCGCCACCTCGTCATAGCCGAAGTCGAATACCTGGTGCAGCAGGAACACGGCGCGCTCCTCGGGGCCGAGGCGCTCCAGCATCAGCAGGAAGGCGGTCGAGATATCGCCGGCCGCTTCCAGCGCGGCCTCGGGCGACTCGGCGCTGTCTTCGACCAGCGGTTCCGGCAGCCAGGGGCCGACATAGCGCTCACGCTCGAGCATGGCGCCGCGCAGGCGGTCGATGGCCATGCGGGTCACCACCGTCACCAGCCAGGCTTCCGGAATCCGGGCGGCGTCGATGCCGCCGTGCTGCCAGCGCAGCCAGGCTTCCTGCACGATGTCCTCGGCGTCCGCGCGCACGCCCAGCATGCGGTAGGCGATGCCGAACAGGCGCGGGCGCAGGCCCTGGAAAATGTCGATTGTCGTGTCCATGATCATTAGACGGTACGGGCCGCAGGTTTGTGACAGCAAAAAAACTGTCACAAACGGCGCGACCGCTTCGACTAAGGAGTGTAAGCCAACCAAACTGAAGGAGTACACCATGCAACGCCTCGATTTTTACAAAGCCTCGCCGTCCGCCTACAAAGCCCTGCTGGGCGTCGAGAACTATGTCCGCGAGTCCGGGCTCGAACACAGCCTGCTCGAACTGGTCAAGCTGCGCGCTTCCCAGATCAACGGTTGCGGATACTGCGTCGACATGCATGCCGCCGATGCGCGCAAGGCCGGCGAAAGCGAACGCCGCCTGTACGCGGTGGCCGTGTGGCGCGAGACGCCCTTCTTCAGTCCGCGCGAACGCGCCGCCCTGGCCTGGACCGAAGCCCTGACCCGGTTGTCGGAACAGCCGGCGCTGGATGCGGATTATGCGGCGCTGCGGGAACAGTTCAGCGAGCGCGAGATGGTCGACCTGAGCCTTGCCATCGGGGCCATCAACAGCTGGAACCGCCTGGCGATCGGCTTTGGCGCGCAGCCGGCGGCATAAAGGGGGAGAATGCGGGTGGCTCAGCTGCCCGCGATCGGGCTGCCGAAGATGCCGACCGCGAGTTCGGCCCAGACCAGCATCAGGGTCAGCAGCAGGCCGCCGCCGATGGCGCGGCGTTGCGTGGCGGTGCGAAGCTTACGGGTCAGCAGGACGTAGAGGCTGCCGATGCCGGCCAGCAGCACGCCGGCGACGGCGAAGTCCAGCACGTCCCAGTTCACCTCTGCGGTGAAGCGCATCGCCACCAGCGGCACCAGCAGGATCGCGCCGGTGCCCAGCAGCACCCGGCGCAGGTCTCTTGCCACAATGCCCTCGTCCCGGGTGCCGAATTTTCCGTTGCGTGCGCGCATGTCCGCTTCCCCGTAATGTTGTTGTGGCATGGTTCTGTCAGAGCGGCGCGGATTGGACCAGGCCGAGGCCCGACTTGGCCAGGGCCATGGCTACCGGGAGGGCGCACAGCACCAGCACCACGCCGATGCGGACCCGGCGGGCGCGCTGTTTCTGCTGCGAAAGACGGGAGAGGCGGAAGCCTTTATCGGTGGTCATGGAATCCCTTTCATGTGCGTTTGAGTATCCTTAATGATAATACGCGCGCTCCGGAACCCGCGACACGAATGGATTGCTATATCCATATGCATTGTTTCAGCGCATACAGCCCTGTCTCCCCGTCACAACAGCGATTTCGTGCAGGATCGCTCAACCGAACCTTGCCCTCAATCATCCTGCGCTAGAATGCATTTCTTTTAACGCGTCGGCGCCTCATCGACGCGAGTGCCGGAGCGACGATGGGCAATACGCAGGACCGCTTGAACCTCGAAAGCGTGAAGGACGTGCTGGCCCTCGCCGTCCGCGGCGCCCCGTTCGACAGCCTGCTCGCCAGCCTGCTGCAGGCGGCCTGCCGGCTGACCGGCGAAGCGACCATGGCGACGATCCATGTGGCCGAACCAGGCAGCGGTGAACTGACGCTGGGGGCGTCGATCGGCATGGACGCAGCCCTCAGCGCCGCCCTCGCGCTCATCCCGATCGGTATCCAGGAAGCCACCTGCGGCCGCGCCGCCCACCTGCGCGAGTCCGTGATCGTGCCCGACATCGCGGCCGAGCCGCGCATGGCGCCCTGGCTTCCGCTGGCAAATGCCCACGGCATCCGGGCCTGCTGGTCCTACCCGCTGCACGCGCCCGGCGGCGGGGTGATCGGCACGATCGCCCTCTATCACCGTGCGCCCTGCTCGCCCGCCCGCGCCCTTGGCGACGACATCGCCTATTTCGCCGACCTGGCGGCGCTGATCGTGCAGCGCCACCTGCGCGAACGCGACAACGATCGCCGCGGCCGCCTGTACGAGGCGATCCTGTCCGCCACGCCCGACCTGGTCTATGTGTTCGACCTGCAGCACCGCTTCGTGTATGCCAACGCGGTGCTGCTGCAGATGTGGGGCAGGTCCTGGGATGAGGCGATCGGCAAGAATTGCCTCGAGCTGGGCTACCCGGACTGGCACGCCGCCATGCACGACCGCGAGATCGAAGAGGTCAAGGCCACCAGGCGCCCGATCCGCGGCGAAGTGCCCTTCAACGGTACTTTCGGGCGCCGCATGTACGACTACATCTTCGTGCCGGTGCTGGGTCCGGACGGCGAGGTCGAGGCGGTGGCCGGCACCACCCGCGACGTCACCGAGCGCAAGCAGTTCGAGGACGAGCTGCTGGCAAGCGAGCAGCGCGCGCTTGAAGCGGCGCGCGAGGCCGAAGAGGAAAGGCAGCGCTTCCGCACCATCACCAACGCGATGCCGCAGATGGTCTGGACCGCCCTGCCGGACGGCAGCATCGATTACCACAACGACCGGTTCTACGACTTCGTCGGCCTGCGCCGGGGCGACGCCGAAGGCGCGATGTGGGCCGACGCGGCACTGCACCCGGACGACCGCCAGGCCGGCCGCGAGATCTGGGCCCGCAGCGTGGCGCGGGGCGAGCCCTACGAGATGACCTACCGGCTGCGCCACCACAGCGGCGAATTCCGCTGGATCCTGGCGCGCGCGCTGCCGCTGCGCGGCGCCGGCGGCGGCATCGTCAAGTGGCTGGGCACCGATACCGACATCCACGAAAAGAAGCTGGCCGAGGATGCCCTGCAAGACGCCAACCGGCGCAAGGACGAATTCCTGGCGATGCTGGCCCACGAGCTGCGCAATCCGCTGGCGCCGATCAGCGCCGCCGCCCAGGTGCTGCGCATCGCCCCCGCCGATCCGGCCAAGGTACGCAACTTCGCCGAGGTGATCGGGCGCCAGGTCAACCACATGACCTCACTGGTGAACGACTTGCTGGACGTCTCGCGGGTCACCCGCGGCATGGTGCAGTACGAAAAAGCGGAAATCGACCTGCGCAGCGCGATCCTGAGCGCGGCCGAACAGGCGAATCCGCTGATCGAAGCGCGCCGCCACGACCTGTCGCTGGCGCTCGGCGCGGACGGCGCCCCGGTGCTGGTGCTCGGCGACCGCGCGCGCCTGATCCAGGTGTTCGCCAACCTGCTGGCCAACGCCGCCAAGTACACGGCGGCCGGCGGCCGCATCGGCGTGACGCTCGAGGTGAGCGGCGGCCACGCGCGGGTCCTGGTGAGCGACAACGGCAGCGGCATCGACGCGGCCCTGCTGCCGCAGGTGTTCGACCTGTTCACCCAGGGCACGCGTACGCCCGACCGCGCCCAGGGCGGCCTCGGCCTGGGCCTGGCGCTGGCGCGCACCATCGTGCTGGCCCACGGCGGCCGGATCCACGCCCACAGCGGCGGCCCGGGCCAGGGCAGCTGCTTCACGGTCGAAGTGCCGCTGGCGGCCAGCGCCGCCGCCGGCCACGACGGCGGCCAGCGCCGCCGCCGGCCACGACGGCGGCGAGGATGGCGCGGCGTCGGCCGCCGGCGCACCGCTGTCGCTGATGCTGGTGGACGACAACGTCGATGCCGTCACCATGCTGGCCGCCCTGCTGGCGGCCGCGGGCCACCGGGTCGAGAGCTTCAGCGATCCCCGCAGCGCGCTGGCGGCGGCGCCGGCGGCCGCCCCGGACGCCTTCATCCTCGACATCGGCATGCCGGGCATGGACGGTTACGAGCTGGCGCGGCGCCTGCGCGCCCAGCCGGGCTGCAGCGGCGCCCTTTATGTCGCCCTGACCGGCTACGGCCAGCAGGGCGACCGCGAACTCTCGCGCGAGGCCGGCTTCGACCACCATTTCGTCAAGCCGGTGGACGCCGGCCGGCTGCTGGCGGTACTGCGCCAGCGCGCGCCGCGCACCGGCTAGCGCAACCCGGCGGGTCAGCTGCGGTCGACGATCCTGGCGATGCCGGACGCGCCGAAGGCAAACTCGGAGCGGCCCTTCATTTCGAGCAGGGTGCCGGCGGGCGGACCGCCGGGAACGTCGGCCGCCAGCCGGCCGCGCCAGGCGATCTCCACCACCAGCAGCTCGCCCACGCGCACCATGCCGGTCACGCGCTGCTCGCGTTCCGAAAACAGCCCTTTCGACTGCTCGGCGAGCTGGCGGAAGGCCGCGATGCCGCTGCTCTCGGCGGTGAGCTGGCCGCCCGAAAAATTCTCGAAGCGGATGCCGGGCTCGAGCTGGGCCAGCATGGCCTCGATGTCGAAGGCGTTATATGCCGCCAGGTAGCGTTCGATCAGTTCCTGCTGCCCTGCTTCACTCATGGCTTCCTCCTCGTTGAAAAGACGATCAGCAACGCCAGGCCACGGCCGAGGCGTCGTCGGCCTGCTTGACCGCCAGCCCGGTGCCGGCGCCGCCGCTGCGCTCGTGGGCACGCAATTCGGCCAGCAGCGTCTCGAGGCCGTCGCGCGCGCAGGCGCGGGCCAGGCCGGCGTCGGTGTACAGCGCATAGGTGTCGGACAGGCGGTAGAAACCGTCGGTCATGGCCAGCAGCATGGACCCCGGTTCGGCGCGCAGCGCATGGCGGCGCGCGGCAAACGGTCCGGCGGGTTCCAGGCACAGTCCGGGCGGCTGCAAGGCCGTGTTCTGTTCCTCGCGGCGGCGCCTGAGCATGGGCAGCAGGCGCTCGCGCCGCGCCGCCGGGTCCTGCACGCCTTCGCGCGCCAGCGCGGCGACGGCATCCTGGACCACCGCCTCCTGCGGGTTCACATAGGGATCGAGGTCCTGCACGCCGCCGTCCGGGCGCAACAGCAGGGTCTTGCAGTCGCCCAGGCAGTAGAGGATCAGTTCGGAGGCGCCGCGTCCCGGCATGATGCGGATCCAGGTCATGGCCGCGATCGGCCAGGCATACACCGGCACCGCCACGCCGTCGGTACGCGCATGAAATTCGGCGCGGACCTCGTCCAGCGCCGCGCGCACCACCTGCTCCTGCGACCCGCTCCCCGTCAACGCCCTGCCGAAGGCCGCGCCGAAGCGGCGCACGAACCAGGCGACGTCGCCGTTCTCACTGTCGATATAGTCTTGCTGCGCCACCGAACTGGCGCCGTCCAGCACCACGATATCGGTCACCTCGTCCCGCTCGAATACCGCCACATGATCCTCGTTGCCATGGCCGTCGGCCGCCGAGGACACTGATGTCCACCTCATCCATCTCTCCACCGGATACATTGCCTCAACTATAACTCAGCCGCCCAGCACGGTCACCACCACCCGGCGGCGGTGATGTCGCGGGTGCCGCGTCCGGCGGTCTTGAATTCGAGGGTGGTTTGCCAGGTCATGGGGCCTCCGGTCGTCAGTCGCGCCGCAGCGCCGCCAGCAGCCCGCGCACCTGCGCGGCCTGGGCGAAGCGCATGTCGCCGGCCGCCAGCGCTTCCAGCTCCTTGCGCGCGCCGGCACGGTCGCCGTTCTTCGCCAGGGCCGCCGCCAGATGGTAGCGGACGTCGCGGGCCTTCGGCGCAAGCAGGTGGGCCTTGCGCAGCAGCGCCAGGCCGCGCTCACGCTCCGCGCTGCCGGCGCCGTTCTCGACCAGGATCCAGGCCAGGGTGTCCATCACGTCCGGCTGTTCGCCGGCGCGCAGGTAGGCCGCTTCGGCGGTGGCCTGGGCGCGGGTGTCGCCCAGTTCCTGGTAGGCCAGCGCCAGGTTGTTGAGGACGACCGGGTTGTCCGGCTGGCGCTTCAGCACCGCCTCCAGCTGGCCGGCCGCCTGCCGGAACTCGCCCGCGGCCATCAGGGTCTGGGCCTTGTAGGCCAGCGCGCGCACGTCGTCCGGGTGGGCCGCCAGCCAGCGTTCGAGTCGGCCGCCGGCTTCCGGGACGCGGCCGGACTGGCGCAGCGCATCGTCGATCTTGATCGCCAGCTCGGTGCCCGGCTTGAGCTGGAAGGCGCGTTCGTACAGCGCCAGCGCCTCGGCAGACTGGCGCTTGGACATCAGGATGTCGCCCTGCAGCTGGTAGCCGGCCGCGGCTTCCGGATGGCGGCGCTGGAGCTGGTCGGCGACCAGCAGCGCAAGGTCGCGCGAGCCCTTGCGCACATAGATTTCGGCCAGCGCGACCTGGGCCGACGGAAAGTCGGGCTGGATCGCCAGCACACCCTTCAGCGCGTCCTCGGCCTGCGCCGGCAGGTTCTGCACCAGCGACAGGGCCGCCACCTGCATCAGCGCCTGGGCCGAACGCGGCAGCGCCAAGGACAGCTTGCGGTAGGTCTCCAGCGCCTCGCTTCGTTCGCCGTTCGCGAGCTGGCTCTTGCCCAGCAGGTCGAGCAGGTCGGGATTGTCCGGGTGTCCGACCTGCAGCGTGCGCGCCAGGTTCAGTGCCTTCTCCTGGCGGCCGGTACGCAGGTACTGGCCGATCAGGTTGACGGCCGGGCCGACCGCGTTGGGGTCGACGGCGGCGGCCTGCTCCAGCCAGCGCGTCGCCTCGTCCTGCCTGCCGGTGGCGTCGGCCAGCGAGGCGAGCATGGTCAGCGCCGGCACGCTGGCCGGGTTCCTGGCCTGGAAGTCGAGCATGAGGGTGCGCGCCAGGCCGGGGTGCTTCTCGTCCAGCGCCAGCTGGGCCAGGTCGGCCGCGGCCGCAAAATATGCCGGGTCGAGAACCAGCGCGCGCTGCAGCGAGGCGCGCGCCGCGCCGGGGTCATGGCGGGCGATCGCCACCAATCCCTTGAGTTCCTGGACGACCGGTTCGTTCGGCTTCACCCTTTCGAGGGCCTGCACCGCCTGGCCGGCGGCGTCGAACTGGCGCAGCCGCAGTTCGGTGCGGATCAGGGTCACCGCCGCGTCGAGCGAGGCGCGGTCCAGCTCGACCGCGGCCTGCAGCTCGCGCAGGGCGCGCGCGGTGTCGCCTTTCTCCAGCCTGGACAGGCCGAGCGAGGTGCGCAGGCTGCTCGAACCCGGATCGAGTTCGCTCGCCTTCTCGAACATGTCGGCGGCCCTGGCGAAGTCGCGCGCGCGCATCGACGATTCGCCGGCCAGCGCCAGCAGCTGGGCGTCGCCGAAGCCGCTGGCCTGGGGCGTGAGCAGCATCGGTTCCAGCGCTTCGCGCGCTTCCTGGCTATGGCCGCTGCCGAGCAGGCTCGATGCCAGCATCTTGCGCGCGTACAGATTGTCGGGATTGCGCTCCAGGTAGTGGCGGAAGTGGTGCTCGGCCAGGTAGTAGGAGCCGAGCCGGTAATTCACGACGCCGGCCAGCAGCACGCTGGGCATGTGTTCCGGCGCGACCCGCAACACCTTCAGCAGCGCATCGTGGGCGGCCTGCGTGCGCCCCCGCGAATAGTCGAGCAGGCCCTGGGTATAGGCCACCAGCACGCTGCCCGGCGCCAGCTTGAGCGCGGCGTCCAGCTCGGCCTGGGCCATGTCGTAGCGTCCCAGGCCGATGGCGGTATAGGCCTTCTCGACGTGGGCCGAACGATGCTGGGGCTGCAGCTTCAACACCTGGTCGTAGATGTCGAGCGCCCGCCGCCCCTGGTCCCCGGCGCGCAACAGCTCGGCCTTGAACATCAGGGCGTCGATCTGCGCGGGTTCGCGCGCCAGGATGCGTTCGGCCCAGGCGCCGGCGCCGTCCGGATCGCCGTTCAGGTAGGCCAGCCGGCCCATGCCGATCATGGCGGCGGCATCGAAGGGCCGCGCCTGCAGCGCCCTTTCGTAGAGCGCTCGCGCACGATCCTGCTTGTCGAGGGCCAGCCAGGCGTCGGCGCGCGCCGCCAGCAGCCCGCCGGCGGCGTCACCGTCCTTGCCGGTGTCGTCCAGCGCCCTCTGGAATTCGGCCTGCAGCGTGAGCGACTTCGCCAGCAGCGCCAGCGCCGCCTCCTTGGCATAGCCCAGGTTCAAGGCCTGGCGCGCCTCCTTCTCCGCCGTCATGCCGTCGCCCGTCTCGAGATAGGTGGCGGCAAGCAGGTAGCGGGTCTCGGCGTTGCCGGGTTCCGCCGCCACCGCGTTCTTCAGCGTGATCACTGCGCTGCGCTGGTCGCCGTGCTGGCGGAACTGCCTGGCCCTGGCGCGCAGCTCGGCGCCCGACTCGCTCTGGCAGGCGGCCAGCAGGATGGGCAGCACCAAGGTGCACAGCAGTCTGGAAGTGCTGAGGAAAGCAGGCATCGTCGACACCGTTCGAGATCAAAAACGTATTGTCGCGGTGCCATCAACGGGCAGGCAAGAAAAATTTCCTAATCGAACTCCTTTCAGCGAGGCGCTGGTGACGGGAAGTTTTACAGTTGCGTAGATCGCACAAACCGACCCAAAGTTAAATGCCTGATTTACAATGCATGTTTATTTGTGGCATGATTTCTGCTTAAAAAATAGTGACAACAAGACCACTGGGGGATCCGTGAAAAGCCTGCTCAAGCTCGTCCTCGGCGCTATCGCGCTCGCCGCTGCCATGAACGCCCACGCCGGCGGCATCAGCGATACCGGCGTCAACGCCTATTGGGGATCGGACAGCCACGGCTACGGCGACGTCATCGGCGGCAGCACCTACGACATCCAGGGCGCCACTATTTCCCGGGTGGGGAATGTGCTGACCATCGCGATCGCGACCAGCTTCGCCGGCCACGCCGGCATGGACTCGAACATCGTCCCCGGCGGCATCGGCTACGGCGACCTGTTCCTGGCCCAGACCTGGAACCCCTACGGCAGCGACGCCAACCACGTCAAGGACAACGACAATAACGGCACCCTGTGGTCCTACGGCTTCGCGCTGGACGACCGCTTCAGCAACAGCGGCGGGAGCTTCAAGCTGTACCAGTTGAACGGCAAGACCAACGACGCCAACGTGCTCGACTCCGACTACTTCATGAACTGCTACCGGGGCAGCAACTGCGTCTACCGCAACGGCCAGGCGACCGCCGTCAACACCAAGAGCAACCCGAACGTGTCCTACACCGGCATGACCGGCAACTGGACCGTGACCGCGAACAAGGAACTCAAGTTCACCATCACCCTCGCCTCCTCGTCCGACCTGCTGAAGTACTCCTCGCTGGCCATGCACTGGGGCGAGACCTGCCAGAACGACGTCATCGAAGGCCAGGTCAGCCTGGTGCCGCTACCAGGCGCGCTGCCGCTGACAGGCCTCGGCCTGCTGATGCTCGGCCTGTCGCGCCGGCGCCGTTTCAAGCGCCCCTGACATAGTCCAGCAGGCCCTCGGCCAGGGCGTCGAAGGCGGCCTTGCAGCGTGGACTGCCGCGCAAATCCTCGTGCATCGCCACCCAGGTGTCCAGCGGCAGCGCCAGCGCGTCCGGCAACAGCCGCACCAGCGAGGGAGTACGCCTCGCCAGCGGCGCCTGGCAGACGCCGATGCCGGCCCCGGCCCGGATCAGCGCCAGCTGGGCCAGGTCGCTGTCGGTGCGCAGCGAGAACAGCTCGCGCCCGATGCCGGGCAGCCGCGCGAGCGCCTGCCGCACGAAGGGCGTCATCCGGTCGAAGCCGATCACCGTATGGCCGGCAAGATCGTCCAGGTTTAACGGGCTGCCGTGCCGCGCCAGGTAGGCAGGACTGGCGTGCAGACCCAGCTCGATCGTGCCGATGCGCCGCGCCACCAGCTGGTCCTGGTGCGGCGGCGCCATGCGGATGGCGATGTCGGCTTCGCGCTGCAGCAGGTCCTGCATCTCGTTGGACAACACCAGCTCCACCTTCAGCGCCGGATAGCGCTCGCGCAAGGCGCCGAGGATCGGCGGCAGCACCTCGACACCGATCACTTCGCTGGCCGTCACCCGCACCACGCCGCGTACGCCGTCGCCGAAGCCGGCCGCCGCCCGCTCCAGCGCGGCGGCCGTGCTCTGCATCGCTTCGGCATGCGGGCGCAGGGCCTGGGCGGCGTCGGTTGCCAGCAACCCGGTCTGCGAGCGGGTGAACAGGACCAGGCCGAGCGCCGCCTCGAGCGCCGCGATGTGGCGGCCCACGGTCGGCTGCGCCACGCCCAACAGACGCGCGGCGCCGGACAGCGAGCCGGTGCGCAACACGCCGAGGAAGGAGCGGTAGAGCTCCCATTCGATGGTCGGAGTCATGCATAAATGTATACCGGATATGCCATCTCATGCAATTCCATTTATCCCGGCGATCGCGCACACTGTGCCGCATCTTCAAGCGAAAGGCACGACGGGAGGGCATATGGAAGGCGGAAAGACGGCATTGGTACTGGGGGCTGGCGGCGGCATCGGCGGAGAAGCGGCGCGCCAGCTGCGCGCGGAAGGCTGGACGGTCAAGGCGCTGAAACGCGGCCTGGCCCGGGAAGGGCGCGGCGCCGATGGCCTGGACTGGATCGGTGGCGATGCGCTGAAGGCGGCGGACGTGTTGCGCGCTGCGGCCGGCTGCGCCGTCATCGTCCATGCCGTCAATCCGCCCGGCTACCGCGACTGGGACAAGCTGGTGCTGCCCATGCTGGCGAATACGATCGCCGCGGCGCAAGCCGGCGGCGCGCTGGTCGTGCTCCCGGGGACGGTCTACAACTACGGTGAAGACGCGTTTCCGCTGCTGACGGAAGACGCGCCCCAGCACCCGGCCACGCGCAAGGGCGCGATCCGGGTGCGGATGGAGGCGGAGCTGCGCGATTTCTGCGCCCGCGGCGGACGGGCGCTGGTGCTGCGCGCCGGCGATTACTTCGGCCCACGCGCCGGCAACAACTGGTTCGCGCAAGGCATGGTCTCAGCCGGCCGCCCCGTCACCCGCATCCTGAATCCGGCGCGGTTCGGCGCAGGCCACCAGTGGGCCTACCTGCCGGATGTGGCCGCGGCGATGGTGGAACTGATCGGCCGGCGTGAACGCCTTGAATCCTTCGCGTCCTTCCACATGGGCGGGCATTGGGATGAAGACGGCACCGGCATGGCGCAGGCAGTGGTGCGCGCGGTCGTGCGCGCGGGAGGAAGGCCGCCGCGCATCGCCGCATTCCCGTGGTGGCTGGCGCATATCGCCGCGCCCTTCCACGCCACCATGCGCGAGCTGCTGGAGATGCGCTACCTGTGGCAACAGCCGGTCAGGATGGACAATGCGAAGCTGCTGGCGGTGCTTGGCAAGGAAGCGCACACGCCGCTGGACCAGGCGGTGGAGGCGACGCTGGCGGGACTGGGCTGCCTGCCGGCGCCGCCACTGGCCGAACGTCCCGCCTGATCGGCTTACTGGAGCAGGCGCGGCGCCGCCGACTTGCGGAATTCCGCCAGGTGGGAGGACGGGATCAGGTTGATCTCGGCCGAATGGAAATGCTCGCACAGCGGCCGCACGGCGCCGCCTTCCGGCTTCCAGCAGGCGGCCTGCTCGCCGTCTTCGTAGATGTCGACGGTCCAGCCGGAGCCGCCGATGGATTGCACGATGCCGCTCACGCCCGACTCGTAGCCGGCCGGCAGGTCGAAGGCGATCCGCAGCACGGTGGCATCCGGCAGGCGCGGATACGGCGTCGTGTAGAAATCGTAGAGTTCGGCCACCGGCCAGAACAGGGCCAGCACCTGCTGCAGCACGGTCTGGGAATTCGCGCTGCCACGTCCGGTGACGACGATGCGCACGCCCAGGCGCAGCCATTCGTCGGCCGCCGCTTCGGGACGTTCCAGGGTTTCGACTGTCAGCATGGCATTCGGGCTCCGGTAGGTTGACGCTCGTCATACTACTACCGCTACCCCTAAAGAAGCTCTCCAAAAATCACAGGATCGCGATTCTCCCTTCTGCCGGTTGCAGCTACGCCACGGAAGGCAATTTCGGCAACAGCTTGTCGAGGGTGACAGGATAATCACGTACCCGCACCCCGGTGGCGTTGTAGATCGCATTGGCGACCGCCGCGCCGACCCCGCAGATCCCTAGTTCGCCCACGCCCTTGGCCTTCATCGGCGAGGAAACCGGATCGGTCTCGTCGAGGAAGACGACATCCTGGTGCGGGATGTCGGCATGCACCGGCACCTCGTACATGGCGAGGTCGTGGTTGATGAAACAACCGATGCGCTGGTCGACCACCAGTTCTTCCATCAGGGCCGCGCCCACGCCCATCGTCATCGCACCGATCACCTGGCTGCGCGCCGACTTCGGATTCAGGATGCGGCCGGCCGCGCACACGGCCAGCATGCGCCGCACCCGCGTCTCGCCGGTGACGGCGTCGACCCCGACCTCGACAAAGTGGGCGCCGAAGGTGGATTGCTGGTATTTCTTGTCGAGCTCACCATACTCCATCTTGTCCTCGGCATTCAGCTCGCCGCCCTCGGCCGCCTGGCGCAGCGGGAAGCGTTTTCCGCCGGCCGACACCATGCCGTCGGCAAATTCGGCGCTGGCCGGATCCAGCCCCAGCTTCTGCGCCACCAGCTCGCGTAGGCGCACGCAGGCCGCGTAGACGCCGGCGGTCGAGCTGTTGCCGCCCCACTGCCCGCCCGAACCGGCGGACACCGGGTAGTTCGAGTCGCCCAGCCGCACCACCACCTGCTCCAGCGGAAGGCCCATCATCTCGGCCGCGGTCTGGGCGATGATGGTGTAGCTGCCGGTGCCGATGTCGGTCATGTCGGTTTCCACGGTCACCTGGCCGTCGCGCTCCAGGCGCACCCGCGCCGCCGAGCGCATCACCAGGTTGTTGCGGAAGGCCGCGGCCATGCCATGGCCGACCAGCCAGCGGCCGTCGCGCACCTGGCCCGGCACCGGATTGCGCTTGTTCCAGCCGAAGCGTTCGGCGCCCTGGCGCAGGCAGTCGACCAGCCGGCGCTGCGAGAATTTGCGCTCGCGCTTTTCCGGATCGACGCCGGTGTCGTTGATGATCCTGAAGGTCACCGGATCCATCTTCAGCTTTTCCGCCATCTCGTCGATCGCGATCTCGAGCGCCATCATGCCCGGCGCCTCGCCCGGCGCGCGCATCGCGTTCGCTTCCGGCAGGTCCAGGGTCGCCAGGCGCAAGGCCGTGTAGCGGTTCGGGCCCGCATACAGCAGGCGGGTCTGCTGCACCGCGGTTTCCGGCTTCCCGTCCGGCAGGTCGCCCGACCAGCTCTCGTGGGCGATGGCCGTGATGCGCCCTTCGCGCGTGCAGCCGATGCGGATGCGCTGGATGGTGGCCGGCCGGTGGGTCGTATTGTTGAACATGATGGCGCGCTGCAGGGTCACCTTCACCGGCCGCTTCGCCGCCTTCGCGCCGAGCGCCGCCAGCAGGGCTTCGGAACGCAGGAACAGCTTGCCGCCGAAGCCACCGCCCACGTAGGGCGAGACCAGGTGCACGTTCTCCTCGGCGATGCCGAGGGTCCTGGCCATGTCCTTCATGCCCCAGTTGACCATCTGGTTCGAGGTGAAGATGGTCAGCTTGTCGCCTTCCCATTTCGCGATCGAGGCATGCGGCTCCATCATCGCGTGCGACTGGTCGGGGGTGGTGTAGATGGCGTCCAGCTTGACCGGGGCCGCGGCCCAGGCGCCCTTGAAGTCGCCGGTGCGGGTCTCGGGCTTGTCTTCCTTCTTTGCGAGGCCGGCGCCGTCCTTGGCCCTGGCCAGGTCGTACTCGCCCTTGGTCTTCGCATACTCGACCCTCACCAGGGCGGCGGCGGCGCGCGCCTGCTCGAAGGTCTCGGCCACCACCAGCGCCACCGCCTGGTGGTAGTGCTCGATCTGCGGCCCGCCCAGCAGGACCGCGGTGTTGAACTTGCCCTTGCCCAGCTTGCCGGCATTCTCTGCCGTGACGATGGCGATCACGCCCGGGGCGCGCTTCGCCGCCGACAGGTCCATGGCCACGATGCGGCCCTTGGCGATGCCGGCGCCCACCACATAGCCGTAGGCGGCATCCGGAATCGCCTTGTTCTGTTCATAGGCATAGGGCGCGGTGCCGGTCGTCTTCAGCGGACCGTCGATACGGTCGGTCGGGCGGCCGACCACCTTCAGGCGGTCGATCGGATTGGTCCCGGCTGGCGTCGTGAATTTCATGCTTCATGCCCTCCTTGCTTCGAGCAGGACCCCGTCGATCGTGCGCTGCACGAGGGGCACCTTGAATGCGTTGTCCTGGGTGGTGCGGGCGCCGGCCAGCAGCTGCTCCGTCACCGCCCTGCCGCCGCGCGCCAGCTGCTGTTCGGCGCCGGGGATGCGCCAGGGCTTGTGGGCGACGCCGCCCAGCGCCACCCTGCCGCTGCCGTCCGCCTGCACCACCGCCGCCACCGATACCAGCGCGAAAGCGTAGGAGGAGCGGTCGCGCACCTTCTGGTAGAAATGGCGCCCGCCCAGCGGCTTCGGCAAGGTCACCGCCGTGATCAGCTCTCCCGGCGCCAGCACGTGCTCGAGGTGCGGCGTGTCGCCCGGCAGCCGGTGGAAGTCGGCGATCGGGATCACGCGCCTGGCGCCGTCCGCGCGCACCGTCTCGACCTGCGCATCCAGCAGCCGCATCGCCACCGCCATATCGCTCGGATGGGTGGCGATGCAGGCTTCGCTGGTGCCGACGATGGCGTGGTGGCGGTTGAAGCCGCCGATCGCCGAGCAACCGCTGCCGGGATGGCGCTTGTTGCAGGGCTGGGCGGTATCGTAGAAATAGGGACAGCGGGTGCGCTGCAGCAGGTTGCCGGCAGTGGTCGCCTTGTTGCGCAACTGCGGGGAGGCGCCGGCCAGCAGGGCCCGCGACAGCACGGCGTAGTCGCGCCGCACGCGCGGATCGGCCGCCAGGTCGGTGTTGCGCACCAGGGCGCCGACCCGCAGGCCGCCGTCGCCGGTCGGCTCGATGCGGTCCATGCCGGCGCCGTTCACGTCGATCAGGTGGACCGGCGTCTCGATCTCCAGCTTCATCAGGTCGAGCAGGTTGGTGCCGCCGGCGATGAAGCGCGCCCCTTGCGCCGCGGCGGCCGCCTGCGCGGCCTCCACCGGAGTGCCAACGCGCTGGTAGGTGAAGGCTCTCATGCTTTGGCTCCCACGCCGGCGACTTCCGAAATCGCCTCGATGATGTTGGAGTAGGCGCCGCAGCGGCAGATATTCCCGCTCATGCGCTCGCGCATCTCCATCGGCGAAAGCAGCGGGCGGGCGTCCAGGTCGGCCGTGACGTGGCTCGGAATGCCCTGCCTCACCTCGTCCAGCATCGCCGTGGCCGAGCAGATCTGGCCGGGCGTGCAATAGCCGCACTGGTAGCCGTCGTGCTTCACGAAAGCCGCCTGCAGCGGATGCAGCTGGCCCGGGCTGCCCAGTCCCTCGATCGTGACGATCTCGGCGCCCTCGTGCATCAGCGCCAGGCTGAGGCAGGAATTGATGCGTCGGCCGTCGGCGATCACGGTGCAGGCGCCGCACTGGCCCTGGTCGCAGCCCTTCTTGGTGCCGGTCAGCTGCAGGTGTTCGCGCAGCAGGTCGAGCAAGGTGGTGCGCGTATCGACTTCCTTCTCGTAGCGCTGGCCGTTGACGCGCAGCGCCACTCTGGACAGCACCGGCGCCGGGGTCGATGCCTCGGTCGCCTTCGCCACCGCCGGCGCCTGGGCAGCGGCGCCGGCCGGCAGCGCCGCCGCGGTGGCCGACAGCGCCCCCGCGATCAGCAGTTCGCGCCGCCCGCTGTCGATACCGGCGCCCTCGATCCTGAAATGTTCGTTCATGCCTGCTTCCTTTCCGGAGATTCGCGTCGCCATCTTAAGTCGATTCCCGCCCTGCACCGCACACTGTTCGGCCTGGACGAATTTGCACCAGATCGATGCAAGCCGAATCGCTGCATTTCCCGAAGCAAGTCGTGCCCTGAAGCATCACCAACCCCGGGCCCGCGGCCGAGGCGTGCGGGCGGCGCCAGCAATACTTCGGTACAATCCTTCGTTTGACCCGACCGGATCCGCCCACGATGAACCACCGCGATGCTTTCCTCGCCAACGGCGGCGACGCCGGTGCGCGCACCCTTGCACGCGACTGGAACGCCCATCCGCTCGGACCGCTAGACGGCTGGCCGGCCTCGCTGCGCATGTCGCTGGGCATGGTGCTGGGCTCCTCCTTCCCGACCTTCCTGGCCTGGGGCGAGGAGCTGTTCGTCTTCCACAACGACGCCTATGCGCCCATGCTGGGCAACAAGGTCGAGGGCGCGATCGGCACTCCGCTGCCAAGGCTGTGGTCCGAAGTCTGGGACACCATGGCCCCGCTGGCGCGCCGCGTACTGGAAGGCGAGGCCCTGTTCTTCGAGAACTTCAAGCTGACGGTGGGGCGCAATGGCTACCCGGAACAGGCCTGGTTCACCTTCTCCTACAGCCCCCTGCGGGACGACAGCGGCGTGGTGCGCGGCCTGCTGTGCACCGTGGTCGAAGTCACCGACAAGGTCCTGGCTCTGGCGCGCCACAAGGAAGCCGAGGAACGCTACGCCCTGTGTATCGAGGCGTCCGGCAATATCGGCACCTGGGCGTATGAACTCGATACCGGCGCCACCTTCGTCGACGAGCAATTCGCGCGCCTGTTCCAGGTCGATGCGGCGCTGGCGCGCGCCGGCACCGAGCTCGAACGCTTCACCGATATGATCCATCCGGACGACCGCCCGCGCGTGGTCGCCGCGATCCAGCACGCGATCGCCACCGATACACCGTACAACATCGACTACCGCATCCCGCAGCTGTCGCGGCCGGATGCCTGGGTCAACGCCCGCGGCAAGGTCTTCCACGACCTCGTCACCGGCAAGCGCCGCTTCGCCGGTGTCGCCGTCGACATCACCGAACGCAAGAACGCCGAACTGGCGCGCGACGAGAGCGAGCGGGTCGCCTCGAAGGCGCTGCTGCGCGAGCTGGAAAACCGGCGCCGCCTGGACGTGCTGCTGGACGCGGCCCCGGTCGGCATCGTCTACGTCGACGCGGCCGGCGACCTGATGGCGGCGAACGCCACCAACCGCGAGATCTGGGGCAGCCATCCGGCGCCCGGCGAGACCGAGGGTTACGAAGAGTGGAAAGGCTGGTGGCCGGCCGGCGATCCGCGTGCCGGCCAACGCATCCGCGCCGACGAATGGCCGATTTCGCGCGTGCTGCGCGGCGAAGATGTCAGCGGCGGCATCGCCGAGATCGAACCTTTCGGCGCACCCGGCACCCGGCGCACGATCCTGATCCGCACCGCCGCCATCCGTAACGAACGCAACGAGATCGTCGGCGCGGTGGCCGCCAACCTCGACATCACGGCGCGGATCGCGGCCGAGCGCGCGATGAAGGACAGCGAAGCCCGCTTCCGTTCGATCGCCGACCTGATCCCGCAGCTGGTCTGGTCGGCCGACGCCAGCGGCACCAACGACTACCTGAACATGCGCTGGCGCGAGTTCACCGGCATGCCGGAGGAAGAGCTGGGCGGCCATGGCTGGGGCAAGATCGTCCATCCCGACGACCTGCCCGGCCTGCGCGAGGCCTGGGCCCTCAGCCTGGCGGCGGGGTCGCCCTACGAGGTCGAGCATCGCCTCTACCACCACAGCGGCGAATGGCGCTGGGTGCTGAACCGCGCCCTGCCCGTCACCGGCGAGGACGGCGCCATCGTGCGCTGGATGGGCGCCCTGGCCGACATCCACGACAAGAAGCGCAACGAGGAAGAACTGAAGGCGGCGGCGCGCCGCAAGGACGAATTCCTGGCGATGCTGGCGCACGAGCTGCGCAACCCGCTGGCGCCGATCAGCAGCGCCGCCCAGCTGCTGGTGCGCGCCGCCGCCGACGAGAAGCGGGTACGCCAGTCGAGCGAGATCATCATCCGCCAGGTGCGCCACCTGACCGGGCTGGTGGACGACCTGCTGGACGTCTCTCGCGTCACGCGCGGCCTGGTCGAGCTGCAGCACGAACGGGTCGACCTGAAGGCGGTCGTGGCCAGCGCGGTCGAGCAGGCGCGCCCGCTGATCGAAGCGCGCCGCCATCGCCTCGACCAGGCCATGGACGCCGCCCCGGCCTGGGTCGACGGCGACCGCATCCGCCTGGTGCAGGTGGTGGCGAACCTGCTCAACAACGCCGCCAAGTACACGCCCCAGGGCGGCGCGATTGCACTGTCGCTGGAAGTCGGCGAAGGCAGCGCGGCGATCTCGGTGCGCGACAACGGCATCGGCATCGGGCCCGAGCTCCTGCCCCAGGTGTTCGACCTCTTCACCCAGGCCGAACGCACGCCCGACCGCGCCCAGGGCGGGCTGGGCCTGGGCCTGGCGCTGGTGAAAAGCCTGGCGGTCCTGCATGGCGGTAGCGTCGAGGCCGACAGCGCGGGCGCCGGCCAGGGCAGCCTATTTCGCATCGTGCTGCCGCTGGCGGAGGCGGGACGCAATCGCGCAGCCGGCGACGGCCGCCCGGTGGCGCCGGAGGAGCTGCCCGACCTGTCGATCCTGATCGTCGACGACAATCACGATGCGGCCCAGTCCCTGGCCGAGATCCTGCACGCCCTCGGCCACCAGGTCGCGGTCGCGCACGAACCACAGGTCGCGCTGGCGCTGGCGGAACAGGACTGGCCCCAGGTCTTCATCCTCGACATCGGCCTGCCGGACATCGACGGTTATGCGCTGGCGCGGCGCCTGCGCGCGATGGCGGAACAGAAGCCGCACGAGCGCCGTGCGGTGTACCTGGCGCTGACCGGCTACGGCCAGGCCCACGACAAGGTGCTGTCGAAAGCGGCCGGCTTCGACCGCCACTTCGTCAAGCCGGTCGACCTCGAGGCCCTGCTGGCGGCGCTGGGGGAAGCGCCCGCGGCGAAAAGCTAGCGCGGCGCCAGCGCCCTGAGCGCCTTCAGCACGTCTTCGCGGGCGGCGGTCCAGCCCTTTTCCGCCAGCAGCGGCGCGCACTGGGCGCAGGGCTCGAAGGGATTGCAGGCGTGGTCGATCTCGACATAGCGGCTGCCGGTCACCAGCTTGGCGGCGCGGGCATCGCGGTCGGATGGCGGCTCACCCTCCTTCGGCATCCAGCGGGCGAAGGCGTCGAGGGCGACGCCGGGCGGCACATACCAGCGCTTGCGGCTGGGATTCCAACGTGCGCCGAGTTCGCGGGCCTGGTCTTTTTCCGCGTAGGGAACATTCAGAAACGTCATGCCGCCATCATACCATCGGCGCCGCCAGGCCGGGCCTCAGCCCAGCCGCTCCAGCACGCCCTCGAGGTCTTCCAGCCGGTAGGGCTTGGCGACGATCCAGAACGGGAAGCCGACCTCGTCGCGGTCCGGCGCGCCGTAGCCGGACGCGAACGCCACCCGCAGCGCCGGCTGGCGCTCCACCGCGATCCGCGCCAGCTCGACCCCAGACGCGCCGGCCAGGTCGATGTCGGTGAACAGCAGGTCGAAGCGGATTTCCTCCAGCAGGCTGGTGGCCGCGCCGAAGGTGCCGGCGCCCTTGACGTCGTGGCCGAGGGCGTCGAACAGGCTGCAGGTGGTCCGCATCAGGTCCGGATTGTCTTCGGCCACCAGGATCCGGCGCCGCGCCGCGGACGGCGCCGCGCTGCCGGGTACCGGCGCCGCCGGGATGGCGCGGTTGGCCAGCAGGTGGCGTACCTTGCGCGCCAGCTGCTCGCGGCCGTAGGGCTTGGACAGCAGCTCGACACCGGGATCGAGGCGGCCGCCGTGCACGATCGCGTTCTGCGTATAGCCGGAGGTAAACAGCACCGCCAGGCCGGGCAGCAGTTCCTTGGCCTGGCGCGCCAGCTCGGGGCTGCGCAGCGGTCCGGGCATGACGACGTCGGTGAACAGCAGGTCGATCGGCATGCCGCTCTTGACGATGCACAGCGCGGCGGTGGCGTTGTCGGCCTTCAGCACGCTGTAGCCCAGGCTGCCCAGCATCTCGACCACGGTGCGCTGCACCGCCGGATCGTCCTCGACCACCAGCACGGTCTCGCTGCCGCCTTCCACCGGGCCGCCGGTCAGGCGGGTGGCCGTGTTCTCGGCCTCGAAGCTGCGCGGGAAATACATCTTCACCGTGGTGCCTTCACCGGGCTCGCTGTAGATCTTGAAGTGGCCGCCGGTCTGCTTGACGAAGCCGTAGGCCATCGACAGGCCGAGGCCGGTGCCGACGCCTTCCGGCTTGGTCGTGAAGAAGGGTTCGCAGGCGCGCTCCAGCACTTCGCGGCCCATGCCGCTGCCGGTATCGGACACCGCGATCATCACGTACTGGCCGGGCGTGATGTCCGGCTCGGCCGCCACGTAGGAATCGTCCAGCAGGGCGTTGCCGATCTCGATGGTAAGGCGGCCGCCGCCCGGCATGGCGTCGCGCGCATTGATCGCCAGGTTGAGGATCACGTTCTCGAGCTGGTTGGGGTCGACCACCGTATTCCACAGGCCGCCGCCGCGCACGGTCTCGATCTGGATGGTTTCGCCCAGCGCGCGCCGCAGCAGGTCGTCCATGCCGCCGACGATGCGGCCGGGGTTCACCACCACCGGCTGCAGCGGCTGGCGGCGGGCGAAGGCCAGCAGCTGCGCGGACAGCTTGCCGCCCCGCTCCACCGCCTGCAGGGCGGAGCCCAGCAACTGCCGGCCCTCGCCGTCCGGCAGGCGGCGCTGCAACAGTTCGAGGTTGCCGCCGACCACCTGCAGGATATTGTTGAAGTCATGGGCCACGCCGCCGGTCAGCTTGCCGATCGCTTCCAGCTTTTGCGAGCGCTGCAGCGCATGCTGGGCCGCGGACAACTCCTCGGTGCGGGCGCTGACCAGGGACTCCAGTTCGAGCTGGTGCCGCGCCAGTTCGTCCTGCGCCAGCTTTTGCTCGGTGACGTCGCTGCCCTGCACGAAGATGCCGATCACGGCGCCCATCGGATCCAGCACCGGCTGGTAGATGAAGTCCAGGTGGCGGGTCTCGCTGCCGCCGTCCGGGCCGTTGTCCAGCACCACCGGCACCGAACGCCCGATGAAGGGCTTGCCGCTGCGGTAGACCTGGTCGAGCAGGTCGCCGAAGCCCTGGGCCACCACTTCAGGCAGGGCCGCGCGGATGGTCTTGCCGATCAGTTCGCGGCCGCCGGTGAGGCTGCGGTAGGCGGCGTTCGCCAGTTCGTACACATGCTCGGGCCCGCGCAGCACGCAAATGAAGCCGGGTGCCTGCTCGAACAGGCGCTGCAGGTGCATCTTGTCGCCCTGCAGCTCGTTGGCCAGCTTGAGGGCGGCATGGGCCTCGGCCAGGGCCGCGGTGCGCTGCTCCACCATGCGCTCGAGTTCTTCCTGCTTGCGGCGCAAGCCTTCCTCGGCCAGCACCCGCTCGGTCACGTCGTTCCCCTGCGAGAAGATGCCGACCACGCTGCCGCCGTCGTCGACGATGGGCTGGTAGACGAAGTCGATGTAGCGCAGGGTCGCCTCGCCGCCGCCGGCGGGAATCACGCCCAGCGGCAGCGCGGTGCCGACGAAGGCCTGGCCGCTGGCGAACACCTGGTCGAGCAGCTCGAAGAACTGCTGGCCCTCGAGTTCCGGCAGCGCTACCCTGACCGGCTTGCCGATGATGTCCTTGAAGCCGGCCAGTCGGTGATGGGCATGGTTCTGCAGCTCGTACACATGCTCCGGCCCGCGGAAGAAGCAGACGAAGCCGGGTGCCTGCTCGAACAGGCGCAACAGCTCGCGGTAGGGGCGGCTGATCTTGGCCTGTTCGAGCGCGGATTCGGTGGCGAGGGCGGGCGGGTGCTGGGCGATGGTGTTGACGGGCTGGCTGGTCGGCGAAGGGCTCATGTCGCGGAGGATACCTCAAGCAGGGGCCGCTTCAGGAAGAATGCAAACGGCAATTTCCTCAATTTTAACTTTTTGCCGTCACCCCGACAAGAAGATGTCTTCAAATTAACACATTCAGCCCTGCATGCCCCAGCGCCTGACCGTCAGGCGTTCCACCGCGTCGAACACGATATGCTCGAACAGCAGGCCGATCACGATCACGGTGGCGAGTCCGGCAAACACCTTGTCGGTGAACAGCTCGTTGCGGCTCTGGAAAATGTACCAGCCGAGGCCGCCCTTGCCCGAGGTGGTGCCGAACACCAGCTCGGCCGCGATCAGGGTGCGCCAGGCGAAGGCCCAGCCGATCTTCAGGCCGGACAGGATGGCCGGCAGCGCCGCCGGCACCAGGATCTGGGTGACGATCCGGAGCCCGCCCAGGCCGTAGTTGCGGCCGGCCATGCGCAGGGTCTGCGGCACCGCACGGAAGCCGGCGTAGGCGTTCAGCGACAGCGGCCACATCACGGAGTGCACCAGCACGAACACCAGGCTGCCCTTGCCCAGCCCGAACCAGAGCAGGGCCAGCGGCAGCAAGGCGATCGCCGGCAGCGGGTTGAACATGGCGGTCAGGGTCTCCAGCAGGTCGCGGCCGATGCGGCTGCTCATCGCCACGGACGTCAGCAGGAAGGCACCCGCCACGCCGGCCAGGTAGCCCTGCAGCAGCACGCCCAGCGACACCCCCACGTAGCGTGGCAGCTCGCCTGACACCACGCCGTCCACGAACGCGCGCGCGGTCTGCAGGAAACCCGGCAGCAGCAGGTCGTTGCCGGCCACGTGGGCCGCCCATTCCCACAGCGCGGCCAGCAAGGCCAGCAGCACGGCCTTGCGCAGCCAGCCGGCTTGCAGCAGGGTCCGGCCCAGGCGTTCGCGGGCCGTGGCGGGCCGCGCTGCCGCCTCGAGCGGCGGCGGTGGCAGCAGCGGCAGCTCGTATTCCGGCCGCACCGGCGGTTCAACGCGGGCGTTCATGAGCGCACCGCCAGGGTCGGCACGGCCACGGTGACGTCCTCGTCGGGCCGGGACGGATCAAGGCTCTGTTCGCCGAACAGCAGGCGGTGGATGCGCTGGGCCGCGGCCTGGAATTCGGCGCTGCCGCTGCTGGCCAGGCCGAACTGGTGGCTGTCGATCTCGGCCCGCACCCGGCCCGGATGCGGCGACAGCAGCAGGATGCGGTTGCCGACCACCAGCGCTTCCTCGATCGAATGGGTGACGAACAGCATGGTGAAGCGGGCCTCTTCCCACAGCGCCTGCAGCTCTTCCTGCATGCGGCGGCGGGTGAGCGCGTCCAGCGCCGCGAAGGGTTCGTCCATCAGCAGGATGTCGGGCTGCATCGCCAGCGCGCGCGCGATCGCCACCCTCGCCTTCATCCCGCCCGACAGGGTGTGCGGATAGCTGTCGGCAAAGCGCGCCAGCCCGACCGTCCCGATCCAGTGCAGGGCGCGGGCCTCGGCCTCCCTGCGCTTCACGCCGCCCGCCAGCAGCGGGAACATCACGTTCTGCCTGACCGTCTTCCACGGCGGCAGCTGGTCGAATTCCTGGAACACGACGATGCGGTCGCGGCCCGGCCCAACGATGCGGCGGCCGCGCAGCAGCAGGCCGCCGGAGGTCGGCTGGACGAAGCCGGCGGCAGCCTTCAGCAGGGTCGACTTGCCGCAGCCGGAAGGCCCGAGCAGCACGAAGCGGTCGCCCTCATGAACGTCGAAACTGACCTCGTGGGTGGCGCGCACCCGGGCGCCGCCGCTCGTGTAGTCGATGCTGAGGTCCTGGGCCCGCAACAGGGGCGCCGGCGCCTGGAAAGGATAGATGTTCATGCTGCGCCCTCCCCTTCAGCTGCCCGACGCCAGCGCCGGATGCTCGAAGAAGTAGTCGCGCCACGACGCCGGCTGCTTCCTGATCGCGCCGGCCTGGTGCAGGAACCGGGCCAGGCCCAGGGTATTCTGCGGCGCCACCTTGAACTGGATCTGCGGATTGCCGATCACCTTCAGGAGGAAAGCGCGGTCGGTCCTGGCCTTGGTCACGCGCAGGTAGGCGTCGGCGGCCAGCTCGCGGTTGGCGCTGATCAGCTGGGCCGCTTCGTTCAGTGCGTCGATGAAGGCGCGGTAGGTCTTCGGGTTTTCCTTCACCCATTTTTCGGTGGCGTAGAGCACCGTGGACGACGCCGGGCCGCCCAGCACCTCATATGAATTCAGCACAATGTGGGCCTTCGGATTGCCGGCCAGTTCCTGTTCCTGGAAAGGTGGCTTTGCAGAACGAAATTATGTCCACAAGGGGTGGGTGGGTGGCACAGGAACCAGTTAAATCAACGAATGGATGCAAATCTGGCCCGAACAGCAGGACATAAAGTGTCCACAATTATCGTCCATAAGGATCCAAGAGTCACTCCCGGGGGCTCCGCCCCCTACGATACCTCGCGAACGACTGCGTTCGATCCTCGGGCGGCAAGGGTAAAACCACACCCCTGCCACCACTCGGTGAGCGTGGGCCGCTACGCCAGCGTCAAGGGTGAGCTGCGCGGGTGCTCGCCAGTCCCAGCGCCGAAGGCGCTGGGACTGGGGATACAGGCGGCGCTGACTGGACAGGTCATGGCCCAGGTCTCGTCGCTATTGGCCGCGGGGCTGATCCGTGCCGGCCGACTCGTACCCGTGCTAATTTGGCATGTGGCGAGTCACCAGATGTCCGCAAGGTACGCCAACCGTAGTGTGGCGTACTCAGCATGCGCGTGAACTTGAAGTACGTCGACGGACCGCTGACGGTCACAGGATCCGCTCTGTGATTTAAATTCGACTAACGACAGCCTCGTTATGAGGCTAAATGAGAGCTGCGGTAGGTGCACAAACCCATTACGAAATTTCCAAATTATAGGAAGTATGAGTGGACGAACACGATTAAGGGTCTCATACACTCGATGTGACCGTCGAATCATTGATTGTTAAATCCTTCGAGCCTTTTGAAACTTAATTCGCCGATCTGGCTACCTCGCGAGTGCGCCCGGTAGTCCAAGCGGGCGCGCATCATCTAGAGTAATTAGATGATGCCAAATAGCAATCCTCTCAGGGTCGGAATCGTCGGCGCTGGCACTGCCGGCTTGGCAGCCGCTATTGCGCTTCCCCGTGCCGGGCACCACGTCACAGTTTTTGAAAAGCACGCCGGTATGGCGTCGCTCGGCGCCGGCGTGTTGATACAACCGCAGGGCATTGCCGCATTTGAAATGCTCGGCGTTGGCAAAGCCTTCCATGACGCCAGTGTTCCTGTTACAGGCCTGCTAGGGACCTGTCATCGCAACTAGACCCTGGTCGATTTCACGTATGAGGAAGTACCAGCGCGGAGCGTGAGTCGCCTGGCCCTGTCGCAAGTGCTGCTCGACGCTGCACTTGCCCTTGGCGTTCGCATCAGTTATTGCAACATCTAACGCCATACGGCTTTCTTTATGAGTAATCGAAACCGCGTGCTTTACTTACGGTCACAGCGATCGCTAAGTTCGAGCCATTTTTGTCGATCGCTTGTCATCAGGTTTCTGCTCGCTGTCACATCTCGCAAGACGCTACATTCATCTGGCGAACTATGTTTGAGTTCGGAGTACTGCACATCCGTGCGGTTGTACGCTGATTTTGGTCGCGAGGCCGGGGTAAACACTGACGAACTTGACGACTCGTTATCACTTCCAATTTTTTTCATGGCGTTAAGCGAAGTGTACAAGTCATTGGTCAACGCTTGGTGATAACGAGAGAGCTCGTCAAGGGAGCTTTTCTGTATTTTAGCTATCACGGGATTAGAAGCCACAGAGCCAGTGGCTCCGGTCTGAAGATATCGATATAGTTCTTCACCCAAGTCAGCGCGCACCTCGCCGCTGTCTCGTTTAAACAACATTTTTGAAAGCGGTGAATTTGGTTTCAGCGCTTCGGTAAAGAATTTCGTCGGGTTTGACCATATTTCCTTTGCGGTCGAGAACTGTTCGGTCCAGTCATTTGCTTTTTTTAGTCGCTCCGCGATGCGACGATTTTCTTCTGATTCGTTTTTGTCTTGCCGCTCGCGATTGACGCGTGACGCCGCCGCCGCTGTACACTGCTGCCTTCGTTCAAACATCAAATTGCGTAACATATTTGCCCGCGCATCCAGCGCGCAGCATTGAGTCCATGCTGTCATACCCGAATTAGCGCAGCGACCAAAGTGTGGTGGCTGACGCATACATTGCATCGTCTCGTCCGATGCTTTTGAAACGATCTTTGTCATTTCTTCTGACGCGCCGGCACAATCTAAATAAGTTGGGTTAATTGGAACGTCCGGAAGAGTCTCTGCCGCAGTTTGGCTGGCTAGCGAAATTGAACAAAGGATCGCCATGGCGACCGTGCATCGTTTCAAGAACACCATGATCCTCACCTTTCTCAATCACTTGGTAGAGCAAAATTGCTATGAGTCGCGCACATCGAATGACGTCATCCACCGGTAGAGCATTTTTGTAAAAGTCATCTTTCGCGCTGCGCCATACATGAAACGATGATCGCCATTTCCCTCATCGCCACAGCGCCGTAATACATGTTAACGTAGCTCGCAGCACAGCTATCGGCAATACCCCGTCCGGTAAAACGATATGTCCCGTTTTCCAATGCTGCGCGCATCTGGTCCGCATTATTGGTAACGGTACGCATACATTGCATGGCAACAACTCGTTGCTTTTCCGATTCGTTAGCATTTTTCAAGAAAGTCCGTGCGGCAGCACCCGGCGAAATTTGTTGCGAAAGCAACCTCTGATAGTCCGCTTCCACATCCTCAATCAAAATTTGATTTCGAACCGCTGTGAGCTCGGAGTGTGAATACTCTGGCAGTTGAGGTGCGAGATGCGCTAGGGTGGTCGGGCATTCTCCCGACGCACTAGGATTGCTTAAGGTATTTGCCTTTTGGCGCGTAATCTCCTCAGATTGAGCCGCTGAATGAGAAGATGCCGCCATGCGGATTGCTAAACGAGAATTGACATCGCTACCCGCTGTAGTTGGACGATCGTTGGACCCGAAAGGATTGTCGAGCGATTCGCGGTACTTAGCTTCATTAGCTTGCCGAATTTTTTCGCTCGCATCGGCAAGCGTTCGAGAACGCTGTTCCTTCAGCGCAGCTTGCCGTTGCTCCTCCCTGGCCACAGCTGCAGCCTGGGCTTCTGCACGAAGCGCGCGCTGTTGGGCTAACGAACTATCGTCATCGTCAGACGACGTCGAGGAAGTTAAGATCTGCTGTATTAAAGTTGCCGCTTGCTGAGCCGCTGCTGCCCGTGAGTTGCTTGATGAGCCAGTACCACTTTGGACAGGCGCGCCGGTTTGTCCAGTCCCGTTTGATCGTAAACGCGTTTGACGAATAATTCTGGGCGCTTCTGCTGCCATTCCTTGAGTGCGAGGATAGGCGTTTTATTGTCGATGGCGCGTTGTGGAATGTGGTGGTTGTACAGCTTCAAGTAGTTCAGCAATGTGGTCTGCAGATCGGCCCTGCTGTCGAAGCGGGTTTGCTGTAGCAGTTCGTTGATCCGGCCGTTGAAACGCTCGACCATGCCATTCGTTTGAGGATGACGCGGCGGTGCTAGTCGATGCTCGGCAGGTAGGGCTGCGCAAGCGACGTCGAAGGCGTGCTTGCCGCTGGGCTTCTTGTCTTTGGTGACGAAACGGTCGGTGAACTGTGAGCCGTTGTCGGTCAGGATCTTGCTGATCTTGATGGGCGAAGCCAGCTTGAGCCGACGCAGGAAGTCGACGCTGCTCGCTTCGGTCATGTCGCTGTAGATGTGCATGAAAACCCAGCGCGTGGCGCGGTCGATGGCGACGAACAGATAGCGCCGCGAGGTCTCGTCGGGCATCTGCGGCAGGTACTTGATGTCGATGTGGATGAAGCCTGGCTCATAGTCCTTGAAGGTTTTCTTCGGTACGATCGTTTCGCCCTCGGCCTTCGGAATTACATCCTCCAGGCGCGCCATGCCTTCGCGCTTGAGAAGACGGGCGATACCGGAGCGGGACACATCGGCATTGATGTACTGCTGGGTGATGAACAGCAGATCGTCGAGCGGCAGGTAGAGCGACTGACGTAGAGCCAGGACGATGGCCTCCTGGGCCGTGCTCAAGGTTGTGTGCAGTGTGTGGGCACGATGGGAGCGATCCTGCACATCGTCTCGCCCCAGCCACTTCTGTGCGGTGGCCCGTGTGACGTTGAACACTCTGGCCGCTTCCCTGGACGACAGGCCGGAATCCTTGATTTCCTGGCGGATTTTCGGCGTGGTTCGGGCTTGCGGATGGATGCGTGAACTCATGCTGCAAACTGCTCCTGGTGGGATTGATCACTGGGACTGCTGAACCCAGCAATCAAGTCAGCCAGCATAGCCTTTGCACGAAACAAAGGCCAGCTACGACGCGGAACATGATCACACGAAACTAAACA
>NZ_JBFRFV010000037.1:0-43503 GCF_052115005.1 Massilia sp. 2TAF26 | reverse complement strand
GCGCGCTCAGGTATCGCGCATGCGTGGGTGAACGTGCAGGCGGGAGAGCGCACACGCGGCGCGATCCACGTGCAAAACGTGAACGGCTGGCATAGCCGGTTCAAGAGCTGGCTGGTGCGGTTTCGCGGCGTGGCAAGCCGTTACCTGATCAATTATTCGGGCTGGCAACGCATGCTGGATGCGCGGCGGCTGACGACGCCCCGGCATCTGCTGCAAGCTGCCGTCCAGCTCAGCTAAATGGCGCAGTCACCGAATTAACGCGAACACAGCCTTTTCTGTTGATGCAGATTCAGTCCCTCCGCTCCCAAGGGAACCCTGCCGTTCCGCGCACAGTCGAACGGCTCAGATCATCATACGGGGGAGGCCATGCGCCGCCTGAACATCCTGCTGCGTGAGGCCTCCTGGCCATGAAGGCAGTCTTCCTGGACAAGGACGGCGCCCTGGTCGACGACCTGCCCGACAAGGTCGAGCCCGGGCGCATCACGCTGTGCAGCGGCGCCGGCGCGGCCCTGCGCCTGCTGTCGCGGCTCGACTACCGGCTGTTCGTCCTCACCAACCAGGCCGGCATCGCCTTCGGACGCTTCGGCGAAGCGGCAATGAGCACCGTCCACGACCGCCTGCAGGACCTGCTGTTCCGCGAACGGCTCATCCTGGACGGCTTTTATTACTGCCCCCACCATCCGGAAGGCAGCGTCGCCGCCTACGCCCGCGACTGCCTCTGCCGCAAGCCCCTGCCCGGCCTGCTGCTGCAGGCGGCGCACGAGCACGGCGTCGACCTGCGCGCCTCCTGGATGATCGGCGACATCCTGCACGACGTCGAAGCCGGCAACCGCGCCGGCTGCCGCACGCTGCTCCTCGATAACGGCAACGAGACCGAATGGCGGCTGGGCCCGCGCCGCATCCCGACCCGCATGGCACCCAACCTGTATGCGGCGGCGGTGCTGATCGCCAGCCATGGAGACCTCGCATGAAGCCGGACCCGCTGCAGTGCTGGCAGCAGGCTCACCGCATCCTCTGCGTGCGCCTGGACGCCCTCGGCGACGTGCTGATGTGCACGCCGGCGATGCGGGCCCTGCGCGACGCCGCCCCCGGACGCAGCCTGACCCTGCTGACCTCGCCGTCGGGCGCGGCGGCCCTGCCCTTCATTCCAGAGGTCGACGAGGCGATCGTGCACGCGGCGCCCTGGATGCAGAGCGAGCTTCCTGCCGGGCCCGCCGGCCTGACGGCGCTGGCATCGGAACTGGCAGCCCGCCGCTTCGACGCGGCGGTGGTGTTCACGACCTATACGCAAAGCGCCCTGCCGGCGGCAATGCTGTGCTGGCTGGCCGGCATCCCGCTGCGGCTGGCGCACTGCCGCGAGAATCCCTACCACCTGCTGAGCGACTGGGTCGAGGATCCGGAACCGCGGCGCATGGTGCGCCACGAGGTGCAGCGCCAACTCGAGCTGGTGGTCCGCGCCGGCGTGCCGCGCCAGGCGGCAGCGCCGCCGCTCTCCTTCGCGCTGCGCGCCGCCGACCTGGCCGCCGTGCGCGTACGCCTGTTGCGCCTGGGTATCGATGCCGACCGGCCCTGGCTGTTGCTGCACCCCGGCGCCAGCGCGGCTTCGCGCCGCTATCCGGCCGGCCACTGGGCGCGTGCCCTCGGCCTGCTGGTGCGCCGCACCGGACTACCGGTGGTGCTGACCGGCGGCGCCCTCGATGCCGCACTGGTGGAGGATATCCGTGCCGGCTGCGGCGTGCCGACGCATTCGCTGGCCGGCCAGCTGAGCCTGGGCGAGCTGGGTGCGGCGCTGAGCCTGGCCGCCGTGGCGCTGACCAACAACAGCGGACCGGCCCATGTGGCGGCCGCGGTCGGCACCCCGGTGGTCGCCCTGTATGCGCTGACCAATCCCCAGCACACGCCCTGGAAGGTGCGCAGCCGGGTGCTGTTCCAGGACGTGCCCTGCCGCTTCTGCTTCAGGAGCACCTGCCCGGCCGGCCATCATGCCTGCCTGGCGGGCGTGGAACCGGAGCGCGTGGTGGAGGCCGCGCTGGAATTGCTGGCGCCGCGCCGGCCCGCTCCCGTCATGCAGGCAGCCGAGGTCCGGCTCGATAGTGGCTAGGATTCGGCGCGAGCTCAGCCCTGGCGCTGCACCAGCTCCCTGGGCGTCGCCGCCTGCTGTTCCTGGCGCAGCAGCGCATCGAGGGCTTCGCGGTCGACGGTTTCCTTTTCCAGCAGCGCATGGGCGAGCGCATCGAGCAACTTGCGCCGCTCGCCCAGGGTCGCGCGCACGCGCTCGTGCGCCTCGGACAGCAGGCGGCCGATGTCGGCGTCGATCAGGCGCGCGGTGCGCTCGCTATATTCCCTGCGCTGGCCCGGCGCCATGGCGTAGAGGGTGCTGCCCGCCGCCTGCTCGAAGGTGGCCAGCCCCAGCTGTTCGCTCATGCCGTACTGCGTGACCATGTGGCGCGCCAGATCGGTCGCCATCTGCAAGTCGTTCTGGGCGCCGGTGGAGACGTCGCCGAACACCAGTTCCTCCGCCACCCGGCCGCCCAGGTAGACGTCGATCCGGTCCAGCAGTTCGCTCTTGCGCAGCAGGTAGCGGTCCTCCGTCGGCAGCTGCTGGGTGTAGCCGAGCGCGGCGATGCCACGCGGAATGATCGAGACCTTGGCCACGCGGTCGGCGTGGCGGCGGAACTCGGCCACCAGCGCATGCCCGGCCTCATGGAAGGCCACCGTTTCCTTCTCGAGCGGATTGATCAGGCGCGAGCGCTTTTCGAGGCCGGCGATGACGCGGTCGATGGCCTCGTCGAAGTCGCTGCGGTCGACCCGCTCCTTGTCGCGCCGCGCCGCCAGCAGGGCCGCCTCGTTGACCAGGTTGGCGAGGTCGGCGCCGGACAGGCCGGGCGTGCGCGCGGCGATGCGGCCGAGGTCGACGTCGTCGGCCAGCGCTACCGTCCTCGCATGGACTTGCAGGATCTGCTGGCGTCCGCGCAGGTCGGGACGATCGAGGGCGACGTGGCGGTCGAAGCGCCCCGGGCGCAGCAGGGCCGGGTCCAGGATCTCCGGACGGTTGGTGGCGGCCAGGATGATCACGCCCTTCGCTGTGTCGAAACCGTCCATCTCGACCAATAGCTGGTTCAGGGTCTGCTCCTGCTCGTTGTAGCCGCCGACGGTGCCGGCGATGCCGCGCGCCCGGCCCAGCGCATCGAGCTCGTCGATGAAGATGATGCAGGGCGCCACCTTCTGCGCCTGCACGAACAGGTCGCGCACGCGCGCCGCGCCGACGCCGACGAACATCTCGACGAATTCCGAGCCGCTGATCGAAAAGAAGGGCACCCCGGCCTCGCCGGCCACGGCCTTGGCCAGCAGGGTCTTGCCGGTGCCGGGCGCGCCGACGATCAGCACGCCTTTCGGGATGCGTCCGCCGAGGCGGCGGTAGCGCTGCGGGTTCTTCAGGAATTCGACGATCTCCATCAGCTCTTCCCTGGCCTCGTCGGCGCCGGCGACGTCGCTGAAGCTGATCCCGGTCTTGCTCTGCATATGGACCCGGGCGCGGCTCTTGGCGATGTCGAACAGCCCGGCCGTCATGCCGCCGCGCTTCAGCATGGCGCTCCACAGCCAGAACAGCAGCAGGATGGGCAGCATCCAGGACAGCAGGGTCGACAGCCACTCGCTGTTCTGCTTGCCGGTATAGCGCACCTTGGCCRCATCCAGGTCCTTGACCAGATCGGGGTCGCTCACGCGGACGGTCGTGAAGGGGCAGCCGCCATCCGCGCCGCACTTGATGGCGTCGAGGCGCTGCTTCGGCAGCACGGCGTCCAGCCCGCTCTGCTCGAGTGTGCCGGCAACCGTGGTGTCGGACAGCGTGGCTTCCTTGACCTTGCCGCTGTGCAGGAGCTGCTTGAATTCGCTATAGGCCAGCGGCGATGTCGTCATCATCTCGAACAGCGACTGCGACAGCGTGAACAGCAGCAGCCCGAACAGCCAATACCAGAGCAAGGGGCGGATCGCTCCGCTCTTGTCGTCAGGCTTGCTGTCGCTGTCCTTCCCGGCTTTGCTGTCCACGCGTCTTCCCCCCGGCGGCTGTACCGCGCAATGACACCGTGTCCTTTGGGGCGTTCACGACTTTGATATTACTCAAATCCGAGCCTACTTGCTTCACAGCGTGTCGCGCACCTGGCGCACGGCCTCGGCGGCATCGTGCGCGATCTCGGCGATGTCCTTGCTGCGGCGCCGCTCGAACCACAGCAGCAGTGCGCCGAGGAGCCACCAGGCCGGCAGGCCGGCCAGCACCAGGAAGGGCGCCGCCGCCAGCAGCACGCCGAGCTCGGCCGGTGCGCCGGCCAGCACCGCGGCCTGCCCCGCCGAGGCGAACAGGGCCGGCCACCAGCAATAGGCGGCGATCGCCAGGAAGGGCCCGGCGACCGTACAGGCCAGCAGCGTGCAGGCAAAGCGCGCGACCGCCTCGCGGCCCGACTTCGGCCACAGCAACAGGAAGCCGAGGCCGGTAGCCGCCAGGCCGGCGGCAAACGGAACAGCGGCGAGCTCGAGAAAGGTGATCGCGTGCATGGCGGGTCTCCAGTGGTTGATGTTTGCCTTGCAAAGGTTTAGTATTTGATACGAGTATAGAACTCTAAACTGATCCAAGTCAAGAATACTAAACCTATCGAGTTTAGGATGCTAAACATGAACTCTCTCGCAGATCGCCTTCTTACCATCCATCGCCACCTGCCCCAGCTGGAGGGCGAGCGCGGCCAGACCGGCCTGGTCAAGGCTTCCGGCGCGTCCAAGAGTGTCGTCAACCAGTGGCTGACCGGGAGGATCAAGTCGATGGATATCCGCTATGCGCTGAACCTCGAACGCGAACTCGGGTTTTCCCACATCTGGCTGATGACCGGCGAAGGCGATCCCCGCCACGCGCCGCTGCATGGCATCGGGAACGTGCTGCCGGTCCACGCCGCCGCCAACGACGACGCCGACTTCGTCCAGATCGAGATGGTCAAGCTGCGCCTGTCGGCCGGCATCACCGGTTTCCAGACCGAGCCGGAGCGCCGCGACGGCGGCACCCTCGGCCTGCGCCGTTCCTGGATCGAGCGCCACCAGCTGCGTCCCGAGCACCTGATCGCCATCCTGGTCAAGGGAGAGAGCATGGAGCCCTCGCTGTACGAGGACGACATCGTGATCGTCAACACCCTGGACACCAAGCCGGTCGACGGCGCCGTGTATGCCTTCAACTACGAGGGCGAAGCGGTGGTCAAGCGCCTGGCGCGCGACGCCGGCCAATGGTGGCTGACCTCGGACAATCCGGACCAGCGGCGCTACCACCGCAAGCTGTGCAAGGGTGCGGAATGCCTGGTGATCGGGCGCGTGGTGCGCAAGGAAAGCGACCGGATCTGAGTCATGAAGATCGAGGTCGCGCTGGCGGTGCTGAAAGGAGTGCGGGTGGCGCTGGCCTTCCCGCCTCCCGCATGGGTCGTGCCCGGCATCGGCGATGCGTTGCTGGCGCGGCTGCAGCCGCACTTTCCGGCGCTGCCGGTGATGCTCGTATCGCGCCAGCCACATGGGCTCCGCGCGCATGCGGCCTTCCAGGCCCAGGCCCTGGTCGAAGGGGCCGAGCTCGATGGGCTGGTGCGCTTCGAGATCGACCTCGACCAGCCGCCGGCGGCGCCGGACGAAGCGCCGCCTTTCTAGCGCCGATGCATGAGGGCGCGTCTGGCCGGATCGCACGGCAGCCGGTATGATGACGTCCATGCGCCGCTGGGTCCTCATCATCCTGTTGCTCGTCTATCCATTCCAGCTTGCGCTGGCAGTGGCGGACAAGTGCTGCGTGACGACTTCCACCGGCGTGACCCACCACAGCGAGGATCGAGGCGCCGGCGAAGCCCGGGCCGCATCCGCCTTCGTGGCCGGCGACGATGCCTCCGGCGTATCCGACCCTCACTGCCCGGCCTGCAGCTTCGGCCACAGTTCCTGCATTCCGACCGACCTGCTCGTGACGCCCGCCGGGCCGCATGCAAGCCAGGCCGTCGCCTTCATCCCCCTCTTCCCGACTTCGCCGCCGGCGGACCGTTTCGAACGGCCGAAGTGGCCGTCCGCCGCTTGAACAGCGCGCGGATTCCCCATACGTCGAGCCAGAGGGCTCGCACGCTCACGCGCGCCTGAAACCATCCACCTTCAGGAGCACGAATGAACACCCCATCGAAACGATTGGCGGTGCTGGTCGTCGCATCCGCACTGGCGTGGCGCTGCGGCGCTGCCGAACCGGTGCGGGCGGCGTCGTCCGGCATCGCCCCCATCGACCTGCCGGCCGCCATCCGGCTGGCGCTCGCCCAGCCCGGCGTGCGCGCGGCCGGCCATGAACTGGCGGCGGCCGAAGCCGCCAGCGCCCAGGCCGGCCGCCTGCCGAATCCCGAGCTGCAGATCCTGCGCGAAGGCCAGGAGGCCGGCAACCGCACCACCACCGTCCAGCTCAACCAGCCACTCGAACTGGGCGGCAAGCGCCAGGCCCGCGTCGCCTTGACCCGGGGCGCCCTCCAGCTGGCCGACAGCGAGCTGAGAGCCCGGCGCCTGGACGTCCGCGCCGACGTCATCGCCGGCTTCCACGAAGCCATGGTGGCGGAACGCAAGAAGGAACTGGCGGAGGCCCTGGCCGCGCTGGCGCGGCGCAGCGCCGAGGTCGCCGGCAAGCGGGTCGCCGCCGGCAAGGTCTCGCCGATCGACGAGACCAAGGCGCGCCTGGCCGCGCTCGACGCCACCGCCGAGCTGCAACAGGCGATGGCCGCGCTGGCCGTCGCCAAAGCCAGACTGTTCGCCCTCACCGGCCAGCCGGCAGATGCCCTCGTGCTCGCGCAAGCGCCCGATGAACTTCCCGCGCCCGAAGCGCTGGCGGCGCTGCGGGCGCGCGCCGGCGAGGCCGGCAGCATCCGCCGCGCGCGCGGCCAGCTGGCGGTGCAGGAAGCCCAGGCGCAGGTGGAACGCGCGGCCCGCATCCCCGACCTCACGGTGTCGGTCGGCACCCAGCGCGACGAGCAGGCCGGCCGGCGCCAGGCGGTGCTCGGCCTGTCACTGCCGCTGCCGCTGTTCAACCGCAACGAGGATGCGCTGCGCGCGGCCCTGCGGCGCAGCGACCGGGCCAGGGACGAACTGGCCGCCGCCGAAACCGCCACCGCGGCGGCGCTGGCGGCCGCGCACGCGCGCTACGAGACCGCCCGGAACGAGGCCGTGCTGCTGCGGCAGGACGTGGTCCCGCAGGCGCTGTCCGCCTACGAGCTGACCCTGAAGGGCTTCGAGCACGGCAAGTTTTCCTTCCTCGACGTGCTGGATGCGCAGCGCACCTGGTTCCAGGCGCAGTCCCGCCGCTGGAACAGCACCCTCGAAGCCTGGCGCGCCCTGGCCGAGATCGAGCGCATCGCCGGCCCCGCCGAATCCAACGAATAGAGAGTCGTAGCCATGACAAAGAAACAGAAACTGACGATCGGGACAATGTGCGCGATCGCCGCCATCCTTGCCGCCCTGCTGCTGTGGCGGCAGCCTTCCTCGCCCGCCGCGCAGGCCGTCGGCGAACATGCCGGCCACCAGGACTCACACGGCCATGACGACCGCCACCCGGACGAGAACACGCAAGCGGAAGATGCGGCCGACGAGCGCAGCGTGGCGATGACGGAGGCGCAGATCAGGGCCAACGGCATCGCCATCGAGCCCGCAGGGCCATCCACGATCCGGGAGCGGCTGCACCTGCCGGCCCAGATCCGCGTCGACGCCGAACGTAGCGTGGCCCTCGCCTCGCCGGCCGAAGGCATCGTGCAGTCGGTGCTGGTATCGCCCGGCGCCGCGGTCAAGCGTGGCCAGGCACTCGCCACCATCCGGAGCCCGGCGGTGGCCCAGTGGCGCGCCGAATTGGGCAGCGCGCTGGAGCGCGAGAAACTGGCGAGGACCACCTGGCAGCGCGAGAAAACCCTGTGGGAAGAAGGCGTCTCCGCCCGCCAGGACCTCGACGCCGCGCAGTCGGCGCTGAACGAAGCCGGAATTGCCCCCCAGGCCGCGCGCCAGCGGCTGCAGGCGCTCGGCATCGCGCTTGATGCCGGCGTGTCGAGCATCGTCACCGTGCGTGCGCCGCTGGACGGCGTGGTGATCGAGAAGCCGGCCGTCGCCGGACAAGCTGTCGATGGCGGCAAGCCGCTCATGACCATCGCCGACCTCTCGCAGGTATGGATCGAAGCAGCCGTCCCCGCCGACAGCCTGGCGCAGATCGGGACCGGCATGCCGGCCAAGGTCAGCGTCAACGGCCTGGGCGAGGCGCTCGACGGCGCCGTCTCCTTCGTCGGCCCGGTTCTGGGCGAAGCCACACGCATGGCCGCCGCCAGGATCACGCTGCCCAACCGCGGACTGAAGCTGCGGCCGGGCATGCTGGCCACGGTCGACCTGCTCGGCACCCCGGCGCATGCCGCGGTGACGGTCGCCAGCGACGCCATCCAGACCATCCACGAACACGACGTCGTCTTCCTGCGCACCGCCGGGGGGTTTCGCGCCCAGGACGTCACGCTCGGACGCTCGGATGGCAAGCGCACCGAGATCGTGAAGGGATTGCCGTCCGGCGCCGCCTACGCGGCGGGCGGCAGCTTCCTGCTCAAGGCGGACCTCGGCAAGGCCGAAGCCGAACACGACGACTGAGCGAGGCCACATGTTCCAGAAACTCATCGAATTCGCCATCGCACGGCGCTGGCTGATCCTGTTCGCCGTGCTCGGCCTGGCCGGCCTGGGCGTCTACAACTACCAGCGCCTGCCGATCGACGCGGTCCCGGACATCACCAACGTCCAGGTCCAGATCAACACCGGCGCCGCCGGCTACTCGCCGCTCGAAGTCGAGCAGCGCATCACCTTCCCCATCGAGACCGCGATGAACGGCCTGCCCAGGCTCGAGCAGACCCGGTCGCTGTCGAAGTACGGACTGTCGCAGGTGACCGTGGTGTTCAAGGAAGGCACCGACATCTATTTCGCGCGCCAGCTCGTGGGCGAAAGACTGCAGCAGGCGAAAGCCGCGCTGCCGGCCGGCGTGGAACCGGCGATGGGGCCGACCGCCACCGGCCTGGGTGAGATCTTCTACTGGACCGTCGAAGCTACGGACGAGGCCCGCAAGCCGGACGGCAGCCCCTATACACCAGCCGACCTGCGCGAAATCCAGGACTGGATCGTGGCGCCGCAGCTGCGCGGCGCGGCCGGCGTCACCGAGGTCAACACCATCGGCGGCTATCTGAAGGAATACCAGGTGGCGCCCGACATGGCCAGGCTGTCGGCCCACGGCCTGTCGCTGGCCACGCTGGTCAACGCCATCGATCGCAACAACGTGAATGCCGGCGCCGGCTACATCGAACGCGGCGGCGAACAGTTCGTGGTGCGCACGCCGGGCCAGGTGAAGTCCCTCGAAGAGATCCGCAACATCGTGCTCGACGTCGTGCAGGGCGCGTCGATCCGCGTGCGCGACGTCGCCGACGTCATCCCCGGACGCGAACTGCGCACCGGCGCCGCGACCGAGAACGGCCGCGAAGTCGTGCTCGGCGCCGTCTTCATGCTGATCGGCGAGAACAGCCGGGCGGTGGCCGAAAACGCGCGCCGCAAGCTGGCCGACGTCAGCCGCTCGCTGCCGCTTGGCGTGCAAGCCCTGCCCGTCTACGACCGCTCGGTGCTGGTCAACAAGGCCATCGCCACGGTGCGCAAGAACCTGGTCGAGGGCGCCCTGCTGGTGGTCGCCATCCTCTTCCTCTTCCTCGGCAACCTGCGCGCCGCCCTGGTGACGGCGCTGGTGATTCCGCTGTCGATGCTGATGGTCTTCACTGGCATGGTCAAGGCCGGCGTCAGCGCCAACCTGATGAGCCTGGGCGCCCTCGACTTCGGCATCATCGTCGACGGCGCCGTGGTCATCGTCGAGAACTGCATCCGCCGCCTGGGCCTGGCGCGGGACGCCGCCGGCCGCGACCTGACACGCGAGGAGCGCTTTGCCGTCGTTGCGGAAGCCGCAGCCGAAGCGCGCCGTCCGCTGCTGTTCGGCCAGCTGATCATCATGACGGTCTACCTGCCGATCTTCGCCCTGTCCGGCGTCGAAGGGAAGATGTTCCATCCGATGGCGATCACGGTGGTGATGGCGCTGGCGGCGGCGATGCTGCTGTCGGTGAGCTTCGTGCCGGCCGCGGTCGCCCTCTTCGTCGGCAAGCACGCAGGCAGGCACGAGAACAGGCTGATGGACCAGGCCCGGGACTGGTATCGGCCGCTGCTCGACTGGACCCTGCGCAACCGGCCGGTGGCGCTGACCTTCGCTGCCTTGAGCGTGCTGCTGAGCGGTTTGCTGGCGACCCGGCTGGGCACCGAATTCGCGCCCAACCTGAACGAAGGCGACCTGGCGGTGCTGACCATGCGCATTCCGGGCACCAGCCTGCAGCAGTCGGTGCGGATGCAGCAGCATCTCGAAGCCAGCCTGCTGAAGCAGTTCCCGGAAATCGAGCGCATGTTCGCGCGCATCGGCACCTCGGAAGTGGCGACCGACCCGATGCCGCCGAACGCCGCCGACAGCTACATCATCCTGCGGCCGGAAAAGGACTGGCCGAAGCCGCGCAAGTCGCATGCGGAACTGGTGGCGGCGGTCACGGAAGCCGCTAACGCGATCCCGGGGAATAACTACGAGTTCTCGCAGCCGATCCAGCTGCGCTTCAACGAACTCATCTCCGGCGTGCGCAGCGACGTCGCGGTGAAGGTCTTCGGCGACGACACCGCGGCGATGACGGCCACCGCCCAGCAGGTCGCCCAGGTGCTCGGCAAGGTGGGCGGCGCGGCCGAGGTCAAGATGGAACAGCTCGAGGGGCTGCCGGCGCTGACCTTGACGGTGGACCGCATCAAGGCCGCGCGCTACGGCCTGAACGTGGCCGACGTCCAGGAAGCCTTCGGCACCCTGGTGGGCGGACGCGAGATCGGCATGGTGTTCGAAGGCGACCGCCGCTTCGCCATCACCGTGCGCCTGCCGGAAGGTACACGCAACGACATCGACAGCCTGCGCCAGCTGCCGATCGCGCTGCCGGCCCGGGATGGCCGCGCGGCCAGCATTCCGCTGTCCGAAATCGCCACCTTGAGCTTCGTGCCGGAAGCGAACCAGATCAGCCGCGAAAACGGCAAGCGCCGCATCGTCGTCACCGCCAATGTGCGCGGGCGCGACCTGGGGTCTTTCGTCGGCGAGCTTCGGTCTCGTCTGGGCACCGTGAAGCTGCCGCCGGGCGTGTGGCTCGGTTTAGGCGGGCAGTTCGAGAATCTGCAGGCGGCATCAACACGCCTGGCCATCGTGATCCCGGCCGCGCTGGCGCTGGTGTTCGCCCTGCTCTACCTGATGTTCAACAGCGTCAAGGATGGACTGCTGGTGTTCAGCGGGATCCCCTTCGCGATGAGCGGCGGCGTGCTGGCGCTGTGGCTGCGCGGACTGCCGCTGTCGATTTCGGCGGCGGTCGGCTTCATCGCGCTGTCCGGGGTCGCGGTGCTGAACGGGCTGGTGATGATTTCTTTCGTGCGCTCGCTGCGCGAGCAGGGACATGGGCCAGAAGAGGCGATGCGCAAAGGCGCGCAGGTGAGACTGCGGGCGGTGCTGATGACGGCGCTGGTGGCCTCGCTTGGCTTCGTGCCGATGGCGCTGGCGACCAGCACCGGGGCCGAGGTGCAGCGGCCGCTGGCGACGGTGGTGATTGGCGGGATTCTGTCGTCGACGGCGCTGACTCTGCTGATCCTGCCGGCGCTCTATACCTGGGCGTATCGGAGTACCAACGGAAAATCGTAGCAGGCGGCGGCGCGCGCTTTGCCATCCTATTGGGGATGCTTGTCCAGCCGGGCATCGATCCAGGCGCGCGCCAGCTTCATTGCCGCTTCCCTTGCTTCGGCTTCCGTGGCGTAGGTCTTGATCTGGTCACGCGGATGTTCGTGCAGGGTTCGCGTGAACATCGGGTTGGTGGTCGGCTCCAGGATCATGAAGGCGTCCGTCAGGGCGTCGCCAGGTTTGCCGGAGGAATGGATGAGGATGGTGTGGTCGCGGTACACGGCGGTGTTGGCGTCTTGGGTTTCCATGGCGGTTCCTTTGCGTGAAAGACAATCCTAGCACGCTCTACGCCGGTATTCGGGAAGCGAAAAAGGCCAGCCCGAAAGCTGGCCTGCCACATTGATTCTCCGCCCCTACTTCAGCGGCCAGAACCACACATCTTTGCTCGTCCAGTAGCAATCGATCCCGCAGGCCAGCGCCCCGGCCCCGCCGAGTAGCGGCGAAACGATGTCGATATGGCCGCCTTCGTAGATGCCCCCTTCGCCAATCGCCGGACCGCCGCTGAACTTCTCGGGAGCGCCCAGCATGGTCGGCCTGGACAGGATCATGGACAACCTGGCCTGCCCGGGCTCGATCATCTTCCCCTTGTGTGGCCCGATCTTAACCTGAAGTCGGCCGCCGGGAATGTGGACGCCAGAGCGCAGCAAAGCGAGACTGAGCCGAATCGAGCAGGTATTTGCATAGAAGGTAATCGCTCGCATGGCTAGAGCGCTTTCACGCTGACCTGCCATAACCCGAGTGGCGAATATATCGCTTGCACTCGTCCGCAAGAAATTGGCTCAGTAGGCAACCGATGGCTTTCCGGAGCTCGTCAATAGTCCGTTTGGCCGCTTTTCTGAGCAGGGTTTTGAGCTTGGCAAAGACCTGTTCGTTCATCTTGAAACCACTACTGTCAGCGCCCCTGCTCGGCGCTGACATCCAACCACACCCGGCCTTGGCGCTACAACATGATCGCGGGCTATCCTATTCGCATCGGCCCAGGGCCTTCAAATCCAAGCCAAGACTCACACTGCCGAAGCTGCACAAATTTATTGGCTCAAAAGAACCATGCTGACACCCGCTGCTGTTAGGTTCTGTGGAGCGGCCAAAAATGGTGAATGCGAAATGATCCAAACGAATAATATTTTACAGTTTTGATATACATCAAATTTTCTGCGCTGAGACTATTTAATCTATCACATATCTTATCTTCTGGGTTTTACGTGACAAAAAGAAATATTTAGTTTTTTCAATAAAAGTTGAGGATTTTATTTTTTAAGTGTGTAGCATTTCTCATAATTCGGCGAAAATTGCGAGAATTGGTGACTCTAAATTCGGTAAGTATCATTGAAAATTCCATCTACATTTATATGTGGAAGTCTTGGGGTGATACCATAAGGTGCTGATCATGATTCCATTCAGACTGTCGTTTTTTGGTGCCCTACGATCAGCATCTTTTAACATCATTGCTTTTTTTATTTTTCTATTACCCCATATACCTTCCAACGCACTGCCAGCATTTGCACGACAAACAGGACAAAATTGTGTAGCGTGCCATGCAGGCGGCCAGTTTCCCGAACTTACACCGTACGGTCGGCTATTCAAGTTGACTGGGTATACTATTGGCCGGCACGAGATTCCGGTGTCGGTGATGGGTGTAGCCAGCTTAAGCAAGAGTAGCAACCCGACCGCAGATGCTGCGTTCGCAAAAGATGCGGTGGCAATCTTTCAAACCGGTAGCGTGTTTTTTGCGGGGAAAGTAACGGAAAACGTTGGACTTTTTTCCCAGGTAACGCTTAACAACTACGACAGCCAAGATCCGAATACTGGTCACTGGAAGTACAAGGTCACTTCGGATAACTTCGATTTGCGCTATGCCGACCGCTACATCGACCAGAATAGGGATCTAATCTTCGGATTGTCACTGAACAACAATCCCACCGTGGCTGACCCGTGGAATACGGCACCAGCGTGGATACAATACGTGCCCACGAAATTTGGAGTGACGGGGCCTGATGCCGCGCCAATCGTCGCCCAGCTCGGGGCACAGACTGCTGGAATCAGCGCATATGCTTTTTGGAACCAGAATGTGTATGCGGAGCTCGCGGCATACCAAACAGCAAACGGGATCTGGTCGTTCCTGAGTCAGGGAATATCGAACATCGACCAAGTCAAGCTACGCGGCACCAGTCCCTATTTGCGCCTCGCCTATAGTCGCGACTGGGGACCTCATAGCACAATGGTAGGGGCGTTCGCATTTAATGCGAACGTGTACCCAGATAACTTAAACCCGTCCGGCCCCACCATTTCTTATCGCGACCGGGGAATTGATGCCCAATATCAATATCTCCTTGATCCCCACACGATCACGGCCCAGCTCAGTTACGTCAACGAATCGATCGGCAATGGCGACGTCACAGGCATCGCAACAAATTCGCACAATCGCCTCAAACAGCTTCGCTTGAAAGGAAGCTATGTGTACCGCGCGAAGTACGGAGCAAGCCTATCGTATTTCAGCACGACCGGAACTTCCGATAGCACGCTGTACGCCGACCCGGCAGGCAATCCCGACACTCGCGGCTGGATACCGGAGATCTTCTGGACGCCTGTTCAGTATGTTAGAGTCGGTGCGCAGTATTTTACGTTTGACCGCTTCCATGGGGCGTCGCGCAATTACGACGGCGCAGGGCGCTCGCCGGGCGATAACAACACACTCTTCGTTTACGTTTGGGGAGCATATTGATGGACGGCCACAAATTTTTCGTTCGGTCTTCCACGGCGTTCGCGGTTTCGAGACTCTGTTTGCTCCCGAGATTGCCTGTGATGTATGGCTGGGCTTGTATCGCGATGTTGGGTGCATGCTCAGCGGCTGACCGCTCACGCTCTCTGGAAGACGCCAGCGTGTCGCCGGTAACAACCGCTCAGCAAGTCTGTTCGAATTGTCACGGGGTCCGTGGCGTGTCCGCATCGTCCAATTTTCCGAACCTTGCAGCGCAACCCGCTGTATATCTGGAGTCCCAACTAAAAGCGTTTCGCTCACATGGTCGCTTCGATCCACCGGGTTTCGAATATATGTGGGGTATCAGTTCGAAACTCACCGATCGACAGATCGCAGGCCTCGCCGCCTATTTTTCAGCGCAGCCCGCACCGTACGTACAAACGCAGAAACATCCGACGGAAAAGCGCGGAAAAGTTATTTTCGAAAATGGCATTGCAGCCAATGCAGTCCCGGCGTGCAACTCATGTCACGGCGCGCACGGAGAGGGTTCTGGTCAGTTCCCGCGCCTCGCCGGGCAGCACGCGGACTACGTGATCAAGCAACTTCAGGTATTTCAGCGGACTGATGAGCGCCCCAATGGTGCCATGATGAAGCCGATTGCCCACTCGCTTACTTTGGAGGATATTGAAAGTATAGCCGTGTATGTTGAGTCGATACCACCAGACCATTAATCGCACGGCGGCCAGGCGACAAAGACTACATATTTCGAATGGCAGTGTCGTCTATGTGTCCGCTACGGTATATCCGGGCCAACTCGCAGATGCTGTTCAAGGATCGCATTAGAGCGTATTCGACCAGACTAGCAAGGTGAAGTAGTGGAACTTGCGGCGCTGGCGAACGATCCAAGGTGAAACAGGTGATCGGGAGTACAGTCATGGTTTGGCATCAAGGAAGGGCCTATTCGCAGGATCTGCGCGAGCGCGTGCTCGATACCGAAGGCAGTATCAAGGCGCTTGCTGCCCGGTTCGGTGTGAGCGAGTCCTATGTGGCAAGGGCGCGGTCCCGGCGCCGTCGGCTCGGCCAGGACACACCCGGGGTGCAGTGCAACCACGTTCCATGCAAGCTCGCCGGCATGGAACAGATTCTGGCCGATCAGGTGGCAGCGGCGAACGACCTGACGCTGCAACAGTTGTGTGAGTGGCTGCAAGCCGAGCATGGCGTGCAGGTTGCCGTGTCGACGTTGTGGAAGACCCTGGCGCGGATGGGGATCAGCCTCAAAAAAAGTCGTTGCGTGCCACCGAGCAGCAAACCTGTCAGGAGATAGCGCAGGCACGCCAGACATGGCAAGCCGAGCAACCTGAACTGGACGTGGACCGACTGGTCTTTCTGGACGAGACCTGGGCCACCACCGACATGACCCCGACGCGCGGACGTTCGCCGGTCGGCACACGTTGCATCGGGCACGCACCGCAAAGTCACTGGAAAACGACAACCCTGATCTGTGCCTTGCGCTGCGAAGGCCTGGTTGCGCCATGGGTCATCGATGGCCCGGTCAACGGGGCGGCGTTCCGCACATGGGTTCAACAAGTACTGGTCCCGGTGCTGCATCCAGGCGACATCGTGGTGATGGACAACCTGGGTTCGCACAAGGTCGCCGGGATTGCAGAGGCGGTCCAGGCTGCCGGCGCGCAGGTGCGCTATCTGCCTCCATACAGTCCGGACTACAATCCCATCGAACTGGTCTTTGCTAAGTTGAAAACCCTGCTCAGGAAAGCGGCCAAACGCACCGTCGACCAGCTTTGGTCGGCCATTGGCTGCCTACTGGACCAATTCCCACTCGATGAGTGCGAGCGCTATATTCGCCATGCTGGCTATGGCAAGTCAGCTTGAAAACGCTCTAGCTCCCGGCCGGGCAAGGGAAGCGGGCGGCATACAGGCGCACCAGCTCGGCGGCGCTGCCTGGCATGGTGCCGGCAGGCTGGCGCAGCTCGCTCCATATCCGGTCGTCCACCTCGGACGGCTTCATGCCCGGCGGCGCACACCATAGCCGTCCATGGGTGGCATCGACCACCCCAGCCTGATAACCCTCCGCGTAGCGCTGCCGGTAGGCCGCGTCGGCGCTCTGCTTCCACTTGTCCACGCCCGGCTGACCGGCCACTTGCGCCACAAAGTCATTGCCGGACAGGTGCCAGGGGAAGACGCCCAGGGGACGCGCCGCTGCGGCGCAGCCGGCCGACAGTACCAGAGCAGAAAGAAGGGATCGTCGCATCGGTTTCTCCATCGTGGTGTCATGGAGAAGTTTCCTGTTGCTGGTTTTACAGCAACTTATTTACCGTCAACCTTAGGCTGGCGGTGGGTCAACGGCGCTTGCGCGCCGTGGCCGGATTCGGCAACTACGGGACAGGTGAGGGAGAGCCCGGCGCCGCGCCTTACATGGTGCCGAGGCAGCTGTATTGAGGCTAAAATTTACACCCTGCTTTTTTAGGTAAGCAATACTGCTGTGTGGCAACAAAAAATATTAGGCGACTGATGTGACCTGATCGGCTAACACCGTGGCGATAAGAAAAGCGGCGTAGCTTACTGAGTGAAAAACGCCTTAAACATGCTCTATCGCACGACAAGCCTCCGCGCTGCCCACGGCCGAGCGTGACCGACCACTACCTACACCAGGCCGTCCTCAGCTTTTCCTTCACTCCTGCGCCGCGCAGCCCGATCCCGCCATAGCCGCCGAACAGGATCACCGCCACCGCGCCGAAGGATAGCCAGAATCCCGGCCACAGCATGGCCCAGGGATCGAGCAGCACGACCAAGGCCAGCGCCGCGCACTGCACGTAGTGACGCTCGATAGCCTGCCCATCCACGGCGCCAGCGCGACCACCGTCAGCACGTACAAGAGCGCGACCACCGCCCGCTCAAGTCCACACCTTTGGTGCCGGCGGCCGCAGCGGGAGCTGGGCGGCGATGAAGAAGGACCGCCGCCAAAGGCTGGAGACGACCAGTGCAGCCAGCCCGGCAATCATCGTGATATGCAGGCCCGAGATGGGGATGTTGATGGCATGAATACAACAATTGGCATGCATTGAGAATATGTAAGGTCGGAATCTTGGCGCGGCTACAACCACCACTCCCAGTAGCCGAGCTTTTCATTGGTGGATTCTCAGGCTCGACTGGGGAGGGCAGCCTCACTATAGATACTCGCAGGAAACCAATCGGGATTGAAGAGCAATTTATAAGGGTGAAGCGTAAAGCGTCAATTAAAACCGTAGGCTGAATTAGATGTAGGCAACAGAGAGAAGGTTGTGCGATCGAATTACCGAATTTGCTAGGCCGAGTCTACACATTTTGAAAACCTATCGCTTGAAATTGCCTAATGCAAATTAATCGAATATACAACGATTAGGAAGCTCCCGAAATTTTTTCTTGCCCCCCTTCTGAATGCGCAGTAATTTAAATGCTATTTAAATTAATATTTGGCTTGGCGGGACCCACCTGTCCGGGCGATTTATATTGCCTAAAGGAATATCTACAAGAAAAATTAATCCCAGAAAGGAACGCGCCTATGAAACCGAACTGCATATTAACTTTCATTTCCTCATTGATATTTTTCGCTACCGTCCTTTGCATGGAGACTGCCATGGCCGAGCAAGATGTTTCTTCGCCGAACAATAATCCTGACCTAACTTTAGAAGATCAAAGGAAAAAAATTGAAGCAGAAACGCTACTCAACAATGCAAAAAAGAGTCTTTCCGATAGTCAAAAAAGTCTCGCCGCAGCCCTCGTTTCACCTAGCGCGAGCAAAATAAGCAATGACGAAGAGCTCGCGCGGCTCACAAGCGAATTAAACTTAACCAAGGCAAAATCGGATAAGACAGCGGCAGAACTAGAACTTGCCAAGAGTAAAATAGGAAATATTCCAGACGGACCGTTTACCGGGACAGTTACCCTGGGAGAAAAGAGCGGCAATGCGGAGGCTGCATTATTAGCTGCTGTGGCAATAAAACAGATTGCAACTCGCATCGTTACGCATATGGATGCGGCTTATGCTGAGCGCACTCAGCGAGCGACCCCGAGAAACATAATTATAATGTCGACAGCAGACATTCCAAGTTTCAGTGCAGTACAAAACTTCAGAATCCAAAAATCTGTTATAGAGCAGGCTTATAAAGACTCGGAAAAAAAAGCTGAAGATGCCGATGAACGCGCTGCTCCACCCGCAACTCCAGAGTTTGTCGCCCCGCAAACTATTGGCCTCGCATTAGATGCGACCAATAAGCTACTGAATTTTTTTCGAACCGACTACTCGATTAAGGGCGTAGATATTACTGTTGAGGATTTAATGCTCGTAAACGCTCTTGGCGGGGAGATTACAAATACGCGCAAAACAAAGTATCAGGTAACCTTACCGACAACGTTCAACGGAAATGCACTTGCAACCGCCGGGTCATCAGTGATTTCGGTTTTCTTCGGCTTAGCACAGAAACGTGACGAATGCGTCGCGCGTTCAGCGCGGCACAGCCGCACTGCGGACTTCTATGTTGCGGAAAGTAAAAAGCCTGAGAAAAACGAACCCGACCGCACAATCGACGCCGAACGAGCCAACGTTCAAAAAGCGGCAGCCGATCAATGGAAATCAACCGCCACGTTAATAGATGCATTTCTCACTAAAATAACTACGCCAGACGAAAAAGGGATTATACCACTGTCTGCACTAACTAAAGAAAATTCAATTGCCGATGCGCTAAGTAAGGATACCGATATTTTGATTGTCAAAATTCATAACGCAAACGGAAGTCTTTACACAAAGAAAAATCTATTGACCGCGTTAGGAAAGATGCCTTTCTTCATTATGGGCAGCGCCGTTGCGAGCTTTTCCTTATTCGACGGACGGGACGGGAGGCTGTTATCAGCGGATTTAATTCCCATCCACGGCGGATATACTTCGGTCCAGGATGTAAAGAACACTGTAGAGATAAACGAAAGCCAGGAGCATCAAAATGACACAAAACAAAACGCAGCGGATAATTGAAAACGTGCAACGCATTACGCAACGCGATGGCGTTGGCCCATATGAGCTGTCGAAGATAATGGACACGAGCAATGGAGGAAAAGTCGGGTTTGATCAATATGAGAAGGCACTCGCCACTTCGTCTTTGGCAGCATTAAAAACGGGACAGAATCTTAATCCAGATCAGGTAATTAGCCTCGAAAAAATACTATACCCGACGTTGCGGCCGTCGGCAGATATCACCTATGATACTTTTGATGACCTGGACTCGAACTGGAACGATGTTAATGAAGCTCGTCCCGCTCTGGTACCACTTATTAAAGGTATAGGTAGAGTAAGTGTAAAAGGAAATCCTTTAGGAACTGTTGTAGGTACAGCGTTTATAGTTGGCGAGAACGTGCTGATGACCAATCGGCATGTCGCAGAGGTCTTTGTCAGTGCGCCGAATGAAAGCAAAGAACTGTCCTTCAAACCCGGGATGAGCGCCAAAATTGATCTGAAGCAAGAAGTCGCAATTCCCGACTCAATTGTTCTAGATGTAGTTGCGCCCGTCCAAATACTACATCAATGGGACGTCGCGATATTTGAAATCGCCAGCTCTCCAACCGGGGTTACCCCCCTCCCTTTATGCAGTCGAAAACCCGCAATTATAGAAAACAAAACGGTAGTTACTATAGGATACCCTTCATACGATCCTGATGAGGACTCGACGGCACAATCCCTGGTTTTTAGAAACACATATTCAAAGAAACGTATTATGCCGGGAAAGGTCAACGGATTAGGTTTGATTGAATCCTATGGAACTCAAGTAAATGCTCTAATGCACGACTGTTCTACACTAGGTGGTAACTCTGGCTCTGCTGTAATTGACATAGAGCTAGGACAAGTCACCGGACTGCATTTTCTAGGAAGTGCCCATGTATCTAATTATGCGGTTCCCCTGTGGGAATTAGCATCCATTCCAGAAGTAAAATCCGCAGGGGTGATCTTCGCCTAACCAAAATGGCGGTGCTACGGCGTTAGTGAAGGTGAAAGTGAAGGTAAAGGCGACGGTGACGGTGGCGGTGACTGTGATGGTGAATCGCCACTATTTTCCTAGATACTCTCCAGCCGTAAGAAATGTTGCTTTTCAAATTCGACTGGTGACAGTCGTTCGTTGAAGCTGTGGCGCCGCTTCGGAATGTAGAACATCTCGATGTAGTCGAAGATGTCCTGCCTAGCTTCGTCGCGGGTAGCATAAACCTTGTGGCGAACGCGCTCCTGTTTCAGCAGCTGGAAAAAGCTCTCCGCCACGGCATTATCATGACAGTTGCCGCGTCTGCTCATGCTCTGCACCATGTTGTGTGATTCGAGGAAGTCGCGCCAGTCGTAACTGCTGAATTGACTTCCTTGATCGGAATGTACCAGCATTGGGGCTGACTGTTTTCGACGCCATTCCGCCATCAATAAAGCACTCATTGCCAGCTCTTTGTCGATGCGCGAACTCATGGACCAGCCGACACTTGGCGCGAAAACAAGTCAATAACGACAGCCAGATACAGCCAACCTTCGTAAGTGCGCAGGTACGTGATGTTCGTTACCCAGACTTTGTTTGGCTCGGTCACATTGAATTTTCGCTGCAAATGGTTCTGCGCCACGACGGATGGCGCACCGCCGTTCTTGTACTTGCGCTTGGCGTAGCCAGTTTGGGATCGAATTGCTTCACTGCGCATCAGGCGATGAACCTGATTGATGCCGCAACGTTCGCCCAGTTCCTGCAAGTCGTCGAAGACTTTACGATATCCATAGACTGCAGCGCTTTCCAGCCACGATTGCTTGATGTGACCAAGCAGGCGCCGGCTATCTTTCGCTCGCAGACTTTCAGGATTGCTGCGCCAGGCATAGTAGCCGCTGGGATGGACTTTCAGCACCTTGCACATGCGCTGAACCGAAAACATCGCCTGATGCTGATGAATGAAGGCGTACCTTACCCTGACGTCTTGGCAAAGTACGCCGCGGCCTTTCGCAGAATGTCGCGCTCCTCGGTGACGCGCTTGAGCTCAGCTTTCAGTCGCCGTACTTCATCGGCCTGTACGTCCTGCGCCTCGCGCTCATCCGCAGGGGCGCTGTAGTGCATCGTCCAGGCATAGATGCTATGAATGCTGACCCAGAGCCGTTCGGCCACCTCTGCCGTTGGGTGTCCACGATCGGTCACTTGTTTGACCGCCGCGATCTTGAATTCTTCCGTGTACCGCTTTCCACTCATATTGACTACTTTTGCCTAGGATTATGGCTCAGGAGTATCTAGTGTAGTGGTGGCGATTCAGTCCAGTGTATCCATCCCAGTCGACCTGACTCGTAGCGCAGCGTGGACAAGAGGAAGCGCACGCCACATTCGCTTCCTCCAACGACCTGTACAAACCTCTTGTAGACGAATGCTCAGTTATCTGCGAAAGCACATAGGTCACGCCCAGCCTTGGCCAGTGGGTCGCCTTCGGTCCGCGATGCCAGCCGAGCACACAATACGCCGGCGGTGTCCACGTACGTGTACGCTGCTGGCCTACAGACCGCTCATTTCTTGCGGGAGACCGTCGCAATGAACAGTTAGTGTGAAGAAAAAAGTTCGTCATGACGAACTCAAATTTCGTCGCGACGAAATTTGCGAGCTGCCACGGTACTTGGAACGATGATGTATCGGTACCGCGCCCGTTTGTCCCAAAGTGCAAGGCGACGGAAACGCCTGAAGGCTTACTAGGCCCTAGCCAGCACCGCAAACAACAGCGGCGGACGCTGCAGGATGCCCAGATCAATCAGCAGCCACTATGTCAGCGCGGTGTCGGCCAACCTCACCCTGCGTCTTGACGTTAGCTGGTGTACCCATAGGTGTACCCATTGGGCTCAGCGGCTGCAAACGAAAAAGGGCTAGCTTCCGCTAACCCTTTGAATTCATTGGTCGGGGCGAGAGGATTCGAACCTCCGACCACCTGCACCCCATGCAGGTACGCTACCAGGCTGCGCTACGCCCCGACTCGGCCTGCAATTATATCAGAGCCCGACGCAAGGGTTAAGCTTTTTGTCACACAGCATCTATTTCCAGTCGCCGCGCAGCGCCAGCACCTCGTCGTACAGCCCCTCCGGCGTCACCTCCTGCGGCGGCACCGGCCGGCCCACCGCCAGCGCCAGCCGTGAACGCCAGCCGCGCGAGAACGAGCGCTCGAACACGTTCGACGGATCGCGCGAGAACAGGCTGCCCCACAGGCCGCGCAGCGCCATCGGGATCACCGGCACCTTGCTGCGCTCGATGATCTTGGCGACGCCGCCGCGGAACTCGCCGATCTCGCCGTCCCGCGTCAGCTTGCCTTCCGGGAAAATGCAGACCAGCTCGCCTTCGTGCAGGGCCTGGGCGATGTCGACGAAGGCCTTCTCCATCAGCCACGGGTCTTCCTTGCTTGGTGCGATCGGGATCGCCTTCGCGGTGCGGAAGATGAAGCCCAGCAGCGGCGTCCTGAAGATGCGGTGGTCCATCACGAAGCGGATCGGGCGCGGGCTGGCGGCCATGATCACGATGGCGTCGACGTAGCTCACGTGGTTGCAGACCAGGACTGCCGCGCCCTCTTCCGGGATGCGGTCGGTGTCCACCGTCGAGACGCGATGAATGGTGTGGATCAGCAGCCAGGCCAGGAAGCGCATCAGGAATTCCGGCACCAGCGAGAAGATGTAGATGGCCACCACCGCATTCAGCAGCGCCGTGGTCAGGAACATCTGGGGAATCGAGAAGCCCTGCTTGTACAGGAACACGGCGACGCCGGCCGCCGCCACCATGAACAGCGCGTTCAGGATGTTCATGCCGGCGATGGTGCGCGAGACGTGCTTCGGATCGCAGCGGGTCTGGATCAGGGCGAATAGCGGCACGATGAAGAAGCCGCCGAACACGCCCAGCAGCAGCACGTCGGCCAGGATGCGCAGCGTACCGGTCTGGTGCAGCAGGCCGGTGAAGTCCACCGTGGTGGTGTTGGTGTAGCCCAGGCTGGCGAAGTACAGGTCGATGCCGAACAGCGACAGGCCGATCGCGCCGAAGGGCACCAGGCCGATCTCGACCTTGCGGCCCGAGAGCTTCTCGCACAGCAGCGAGCCGGCGCCGATCCCCAGCGAGAAGATAGTCAGCAGCAGCACGAACACGCTGTGGTCGCCGTGCAGGTAGTCCTTGGCGTACAGCGGGAACTGCGACAGCACCAGCGCGCCGTAGAACCAGAACCAGGAATTGCCGAGCATGGACAGGAACACCGTGCGGTTCTGGCGCGAGTAGCCGATATTGCGCAGCGACTCGGCGATCGGGTTGCGGCTGATGACGAGGTCCGGCGCCGGCGCCGGCGAAGCGGGAATGCGCCAGCTGGTGGCCAGGCCCAGCACGGCGACCAGCAGCGTGCCGATCGCGACCAGGTGGATGCCCAGGGTGCCGTGGCCGGCCAGTACCGCGCCCATCACCTCGCCCAGCAGGATGCCCACGAAAGTGCCCATCTCGATCACGCCATTGCCGCCCACCAGCTCTTCCGGCTTCAGGTGCTGCGGCAGGTAGGCGTATTTGACGGGGCCGAACAGGGTCGAGTGCACGCCCATGCCGGCCACCGCCGCGATCAGGAGCCACAGCGTATGCGTCCACCAGCCGACGGCCGCCAGCGCCATGATGCCGATTTCGAGCAGCTTGACCCAGCGCGCCAGCCTGCCCTTCTCGACCTTGTCGGCGATCTGGCCGGCGGTCGCCGAGAACACGACGTAAGGCAGGATGAACAGGCCGGGGATCAGGTTGTTGAGGATGGCCGGCGGCAGCGTGGTCCAGGACAGCGCGTCGTAGGTCAGCACGACCAGCAGCGCGGTCTTGAACAGATTGTCGTTGAAGGCGCCGAGGAACTGGGTCCAGAAGAAGGGACCGAACCGGCGCTGGGTCAGCAAGGCGAATTGGCTGGGATGGCTGGAGTGGCTCATGCGGTCGGGTCGCGGTGTTGTGAGAGATGCGTAATCTACCGCACAACACCGGACTTGAATACACGATGTTGCCAAACACTAGATATAGTCGCGCAAATCGATACCATTCCACCAAAAATACGCAACATCATCGACACAAAGCAGCGTCATACGCCACTCGCGGAAGCCCCGCGCAAGCGCGCCCAGGTCCGGTACAGCGGTCCGATCGCCAGCACCACGACCACCATGCGCGACACGTGGAAGGCCGTCACCACCGGCACGCCCAGGTGCAGTACGCGCGCCGTCAGCGACATCTCGGCGATGCCGCCCGGCGAAGTCGCCAGCAGCATGGTGCCGGGATGCAGGTCCGTCACCTCGGCCACGCACAGGGCGAATACCGCGGCCAGCAGCATGGTGCAGACGGTGCACAGGGCCACGCTGGCCAGGTAGCGCGGCGCCGTGTGCACGAAACGCGGCGTGAAGCGCGTTCCCAGCGAGACGCCGATGAAGAGCTGGCCGGCGCGGATCATCCATTCGGGCAGGCGCGACAGCTGGATGCCGGCCGCGGTCAGCAGCAGCGCCACCAACAGCGGGCCGATCACCCAGGCGTTCGGCACCTGCAGGCGCTTGAGCAGCAGCGCGGCGGCCGACGTCAGCGCGATCAGCACCAGCAGGCCGCCGAGGTGGACGCTGGCGGCGAGCGGCACGAACATGTCCAGCCCCGCGCCCCAGCCATGGCTGCTCCACCAGCGCACCGCGAAGGGAATCGTGCCGACCACCATCATGATGCGCAGGCTGTGGGCGGCGGCCACGCGTTCGACCACGGCGCCGTGGCGCTCGCCCTGCACCGCCATCTCGGAGGCGCCGCCAACCGCCATCGCGAAGAAGGCGGTGGCTTCGTCGCTGCCGGACAGGCGGCGCAGCATGGCGCCCCCCAGCATGCCCAGGCAGATCGCGAAGACCACCGCCAGCGCGATCCACGGCAGGTTGCGGCCCAGCGCGGCCAGCACCGGGGCGCTGAAGTAGAGGCCGAGCGCGGTGCCGATCGCCCACTGCCCTGCCTCGCGCGCCTGCACCGGGGCGCCGAGGCGGGCGCCCAGCATGCAGGCCAGCGCGGTCGAGAACAGCGGCCCGATCATCCACGGCAGCGGGGTGTCGAGCGCGATGCAGGCTTCGGCTGCGCCGAAGGCCAGCAGCAGCGCTGGCAGGAAAGTGCGCAGCGTTCCTTTTAGAACACCCACAGCTTCTCGGCCGGCATCTCGAGCCAGTACTGGCCCGGGTCGATGCGGTGCTTGGAATAGGCGCGCACGCTGGACGAGCCCTGCTTGAACAGGCACTCCCAGCGGTCGCCCAGGTACATGCAGGTCGACAGCGGCAGCTGGATGCCGTTCTCCACCGGCTGGCGGCCGATGCGCACTTCCTCGACGCGGATCAGGGCCGCAGCCTCGGCGGCCTCGCTGCCGGCGCCGCGCGCGGTGGCGTTCAGCGCCATGCCTTCGACCTGCAGGCGGGCCGCCTCGCCGTTGCGCGACACCACGCGCGCCGGCAGGCGGTTGTTACTGCCCATGAACTCGGCGGTGAACAGGGTGTCGGGCGACTCGTACATCGATTGCGGCGTGCCCTGCTGCTCGATCTTGCCGTTGTTGAGCAGCAGGATGCGGTCCGAGATCGCCATCGCCTCGGCCTGGTCGTGGGTCACCATCAGGGCCGACAGGCCCAGGCGCACGATCAGCTCGCGCAGGAAGGCGCGCGCTTCTTCGCGCAGCTTGGCGTCCAGGTTCGACAGCGGCTCGTCCAGCAGGATCACGGGCGGGTTGTAGACCAGGGCGCGGGCGATCGCCACGCGCTGCTGCTGGCCGCCGGACAGCTGGTGCGGGAAGCGCTCGCCCAGGTGGCCGAGGCCGAGCTGGGACAGCACTTCATTCACCGTCGCCTCGATCTCGCGCGCCGGCGTCTTGCGCAGCTTGAGGCCGTAGGCGACGTTGTCGAACACGGTCTTGTGCGGCCACAGCGCATAGGACTGGAACACCAGGCCCAGGTTGCGCGCCTCGGCCGGCAGCTCCAGCTTCCTGCTGCCGTCGAAGACGCGGCGCTCGCCGATGTCGATGGTGCCCGACTTCGGGCTCTCGAGGCCGGCGACGGCGCGCAGCAGCGTGGTCTTGCCGCTGCCCGATGGGCCCAGCAGGGCCACCACTTCGCCGCGCTGCAGGTGCATCGACACGCCTTTCAGGATCGGGTTGGCGGTGGCGCCGCTGCCGTAGTCGAGGTGCAGGTCGTTGACGGTCAAAACGTTCATGGTGAGGTCTCGCAATTCGTTAGTCATGGTGCTTAGTTGTGCAGCTTGACGCCGAAGCGCAGCGCAATGCCCAGGCCGATGGCCACGAGCGTGATGTTGATGAAGGACAGCGCCGCCACCAGGTCGGTCGAACCGCCGGCCCACAGCGACACCAGCATCGCGCCGATCACTTCGGTGCCCGGCGAGAGCAGGTACACGCCGGTCGAGTATTCGCGTTCGAAGATCAGGAACACCATCAGCCAGCCGCCCAGCATGCCGAACTTGATCAGCGGGATGGTGACGTCGCGGGTGACGCGGCCGCGGCTGGCGCCGGCCGCGCGGGCCGCCTCTTCCAGTTCCGGTCCCACCTGCAGCAGCGAGGTCGAGATCAGGCGCATGCCGTAGGCCAGCCACACCACCGAATAGGCCAGCCACAGCGCGAAGATGGTGGAGCGGACCTGGCGCAGTTGCGGGATGAAGTGTGCGGACAGCCAGCGCGCCACGTCGTTGTCGAAGTTGTGCAGGAAGCCGTCCAGCCAGCTCGGCACGAACAGGAAGACCCACAGGAAGGACAGGCCGGCCAGCAGGCCCGGCACCGCACGCGGCACCAGCACGCTGTAGTCGAGCAGGCGGGTCACGCCGTCCGGCTTGCGGTGCATGGCCAGGGCGATCGCGGTGTAGCACAGAACGGCCAGGCCGCCGCCGATCACGCCGATCAGGATGGTGTTGACGATGCCGCGCACCAGCGACGGCTGTTCCCAGATGTCGCGGAAGTGCTGCAGGGTCAGCACGTCGGCCAGGTTCACGCCCTCGCCCCAGTACTGGACGAAGGAACGCAGCACGATGCCGGACAGCGGCAGCACCACGGTGACCAGGATCCAGGCGCCCAGCACGGCCAGCGCCACCCATTTCCATTTGCCCAGCGGGAGCTGCTTCTGGCGGGCGCCCTTGCCCTTGATCGACACGTATTTGTTGGCGGACTTCAGCAGCCAGCGCTGCAGCATCACCAGCGGCATGGTCACCGCCACCAGGCACACGGCCACCGCCGCCATCAGGTGGTAGGACGGGGTGCCCAGCTTGTTGGTCAGCTTATACAGGTAGGTGGCCAGCACCAGGTGGCCTTCCGGATCGCCCAGCACCAGCACCAGGCCGAACACCTCGAAGCCGAGGAAGAACACCAGCACGCCGGCATAGGCCAGGGCCGGCATGATCATCGGCAGCGAGACGTTGAGCATCACCTGCCACGGCGAGGCGCCGGAGACGCGCGCGGCTTCCTCGACGTCCGAGCCCAGGCTCTTCAGCGCCGACGACGCGTACAGGTAGACGTGCGGCACGTGGGTCAGGCCGGCGATCACGACGATGCTGGGAAAGGAATACACGTTCCAAGGAATGACGCCCAGCAGCTGGTGCACCCAGGTAGTGTAGAAACCGACCGGTCCCATCGACACCACATAGCCGAAGCCCATCACCATCGGCGACACGAAGATCGGCACCAGCAGCACCGGCGCGATCCAGCTGCGGCCCGGCAGGTCGGTGCGCACCATCAGGAAGGCCAGCATGCCGCCCAGCGGCACGGCGATGGCGGCCAGGCCCGAGGCCAGCAGCATGCCGTTCTTGAAGGCCAGCCAGAAATCGCTGTCGTCGAAGATGAAGCGGAAGGCGTCCAGCCCGAGCACCTTGTCGGGCATGAAGAAAGGTGCCGACAGTACGCTCTGGTAGAACACCAGGAACAGCGGCAGGAAGATCGCCAGGCAGGTGAGCAGGACGACGATGGCACGGGTCCAGTTCAGGCGCGGCTTGCGGGCGGCCGCAGCGTCATGCGCGGCGCCGGACTTCGCGCGTGCGCCCGGCAGGGAAAAGGTAGGCATGATGAGATCCGATCGGGAGGGTGAAACCGGTAACACAGAGCAGTGCGCATGGCGCTGCCCGGCAGGCGGAGCGCAGCCGCGCCCCGCCTTCGACACTTACTTCTTGCCGGCGGTGGCTTTCCACTCCTTCAGGAAGGCCATGCGGATCGCCGGATCCAGGTATTCCGCGACGCTCGGGTTGACCGGCAGCGGCTTGATGTTCTTCTCGCCCACCATCTTGATCAGGTCGCTCGACGTGGTCTCGCCGGTGACGTCCGAACGGATCGCATACAGCTTGGAGCCGTTGGCGATGACGGTCTGGCCGCGCTGCGACAGGATGTAGTCGGTCCACAGCTTGGCGGCGTTCGGGTGCTTGGCGGCCTTGTTGATGAAGTGGACGCGCGAAATCACCAGGGTGTAGTCCTTCGGCAGCACCACGCCCAGCGAGGGGTCGGTCTTGGCGCGCACCAGGGCGTAGGAGCCCAGTACGTTGTAGCCGATCAGGTTCTCGCCCGACGAGATACGCTCGAGCATGGTGCCGGTCGAGGACTGCACGCGCACCTTGGCGGTGCCGAAGGCCTGCTCCAGCTGCTTGAACTGCGGGAAGTCATGCTCGTCCTGGGTCATGAACATGAAGCCGACACCGGACTTCTCGATGTCGTAGGTGGTGACCTTGTCCTGGAACTTCGGCTTGCTGATGAGGCTCACGAATTCGGCATGGGTATGCGGGACTTCCGCTTCGCTCACGAGGCGCTTGTTGTAGACGAAGGCGGCCGGCTCGAAGGTGGTGCCGTAGGCGGTGTCTTTCCACACGGCCCAGCCCGGGATCTTGGACGCTTCGACCGATTTGTAGGGCATCGCGTAGCCGCCGGCGGCCAGCTTCATCTGCAGGTCCATCGCCGAGGACCACAGCACGTCGGCGGTGTCGCCGCCGGCCGCGTTCTCGGAGATGAAGCGGTTGTACACTTCGGTCGAGTTCATGTCGTTGTACTCGACCGAGATGCCCGGGTAGAGGGCATTGAAATCCTTGATCAGCGGCTGGGCGGCCTTGCTGTCGGTGGCGCCGTAGATCACCAGCTTGGCTTCCTTCTTGGCGCCGTCGACCAGTTGCTGGTAGTTGGCGGGATAGCCGGCCGGCACCTGGGCCAGGGCCAGCGGAGCCGCCAGCACGGTTACGGCGGCGGCGATGAGGGTCTTGGTGAAATGCATGTCGTCTCCTTGATTTATTGGTCTGCTCAGCGGACCAGGTTGAACTGCCTGGCCTGCCGGTTATAGTCGGCTACAGCCTGTTTGATATAGTTGCTCAGCGCATCGCCGGTCAGCGAGAAGGGATGCAGGCCCGCTTCCGCGCGCATCTTCGCGAAACCGGGGTCGGTCTCGATGTGCTCGAAAGCCTGGACCCAGCGCCGGTAATCGGCATCCGAGACCCCCGGCCCCATCCACAGGCCGCGGATGATGGGCCAGACCACGTCGTAGCCCTGCTCGCGCGCGGTCGGCACCTTGGACAGCACGCCCGGCAGGCGATGGTCGGCCAGCACCGCCAGCACGCGTATCTTGCGCGGGTCGACGTACAGCGTGGCCTCGGAAGTGTCGCCCGAGATCACCTGCACGTAGTCGGCTTGCATCGCGGTGAACTCTTCGCCGCCGCCTTCCAGGGCGACGAAGCGCAGCTGCCTGGGGTCGACCCCGGCCTGGCGCGCCAGCAGCGCCATCTTGATCCAGTCCTGGCTGCCGATGGTGCCGGACATGCCGATCAGGACCTTGGCCGGGTCGCTCTTCAGGGCATCGACCAGGTCGCCCAGCTTGTGGTAGGGCGAATCGGCGCGTACCGCGATCATGCCGTAGTCGGCGCCGAGGGCGGCGACCCAGCGCACGTCGTTCGCGGTGGCCTTGCCGAACTTGCCTTGCGCAAGGTTGAGCAGCGAGCCGCCCGAGAACGCGACCAGGGTGTCGGGTTCCGCGCGGCGCTGCGATTCCATCGTGTGCCAGGCAACCGCGCCGATCCCGCCCGGCATATAGCTCAGCTTCAGCTTCGGCGCGTTCGGTCTCGCCTGCAGGGCTTTCTGGGCCAGCTTGCAGGTGATGTCCATGGCGCCGCCCGGCTTGGACGGCACCACGCATTCGGCATCGGCGGCAATTGCCGGGATGGCGGCCGCAGCCAGGGAGTTAACCATGGCCGCGGCGATCAGGATTCTGAGTGTCTTCATGAATCGCATGATACTGGCGCGGATGGCCGGCGGCGATCAGAAGCGGTGCTGGATGCCGGCCGTGAAGCCGTTCTGGGTCGAACCGAAGCCCGGATCGTCGCGCGACAGGCCCACCAGCTGGCCGTGGTCGGCCTTGGCGTGGGCGGCGACCATGTACAGGTCGGTGCGCTTGGACAGCGCGTACATCGCGCGCGCCACCAGCATGGTCGGGTCGGCGTCCTTGGCGGCCGGCAGTTCCTTGGTGTTGACGTGGTAGACGGCGCCGGTCAGGGTCCAGGCCTGCACGTTGTAGGTGATGCCGCCCCAGTAGGTGTCGCCGCGCAGGTCCGGGGTCGCGGCCTTGCCCGACTCCAGTTTGTAGCCGCGCATGCCGGCCACGTAACGCCACTGGCCGGCCTTGTAGTCGGCGCCCAGGTGGTAGGCGGTGGTCTTGTCGCGGTTGCCGGTGGCGGCCACGGTGTTGCCGTTGACCTGCTCATAGGACGCCATCACACCAAAGCCGCCGCCGAACCAGGAGCCGCCGACCGCGTACTTGCGGCCGTCCGCCTGGCTGTTGGCCTGCTCGCCCAGGCCGATCGTGGCGCCGTAGGTGAAGCCGCCGGTGTGGCCGGTGTACTTGATCAGGTTGTCGAACGCGGTCGTCATGCCGTACTTCGACGGGCCGGTGGCGTTGCCGCTGGTGGCCCAGGAATAGTTGGGCGCGAAGCCGAGCGGGTCGAACTTGATCACCAGGTCGTAGGTCGTGGTGAAGGAACGGCCGATCACCACGCGGCCGAAGCCGCCTTCCAGGCCGACGTTGGCCTGGCGCTTGAACAGGGTGCCATCCTGGGCGCCGGTATCCAGCAGGACGCCGCCCTCCAGGTTGAACACGGCTTTCAGGCCGCCGCCCAGGTCCTCGGTGCCGCGGAAGCCCCAGCGCGAGGTGTTCTTGCCGCCCGAGACCACGCGGGTCATGCTGTTGCCATTCGGCCCGGCATTGGTGACGTACTCGACGCCGGCGTCCATCAGGCCATAGACCTGGACGTTGGATTGGGCTTGGGCTTGGGTGTTCAGGGAAAACGCTGCCAGGACGGCGAGCGCGAGGGCCGACTTCTTCATGGTGTCTCCGGTTGTAAAAATTCTTTTTTGTAACTACTTGTTGGAGCCAACTATATGCGGGCCCAGCTTTCAATCAGCTTTCAGTCGCCGAAAGCCACCACTATCCGCGGCCGGCGGTTTCGGCTTACACTAAAAAAATGCGAATCCTGTTAGTCGAAGACCACGTCGAGCTGTCCCATTGGGTATCCAAGGCGCTGCGCGATGCCAAACTCAGCGTCGAATGCGCCACCACCGGCGCCGATGCCGACGCCCTGCTCCATACCCAGGACTACGCCCTGGTGATCCTGGACCTGACCCTGCCGAAGATGGACGGGCTGGAAGTGCTGCGCCGCCTGCGCGCCCGCGGCGGCCAGCGCGCACGCACGCCGGTGCTGATCCTGACCGCGCGCGGCGGCCTGGAAGAACGGGTGCAGGGCCTGAACCTGGGCGCCGACGACTACCTGGCCAAGCCTTTCGAACTGGCCGAACTGGAAGCGCGGGTCAAGGCCCTGCTGCGGCGCAGCGTCGGCAACGAAGCCCTGGTGCACCGCTGCGGGCAGCTCAGCTTCGATACCGTGGCGCGCATGTTCAGCTACTGCGGCGAGCCGCTGCAGCTGACGCCGCGCGAGCACGCGCTGCTGGAGACGCTGATCGCGCGCAGCGGCTGCGCGCTGTCGAAGGAAAAGCTGTTCGACGCCGTGTTCGCGCTCGACGACGACGCCAACCTCGACGCCATCGAGCTCTACATCCACCGCATCCGCAAGAAGCTCGACCGCCATCCCGAGGGCGGCGCCGCCATCGTCACCCTGCGCGGCATCGGCTACCTGCTGCAAGAGCGGCCGGCCTGAGCGATGCACGCCGCGCGGCTGCCTTCCCTGTTCCGCCGACTGGCCGGCGCGGTCCGCCGTCCCGCCACGGCGGCGCCGCTCGGCAGCCTGCGCAGCCAGCTGCTGCGCTGGCTGATCGTGCCGCTGGTGGCGCTGGTGGCGATCAACGCCGTTTCGCTCTACCGCGACGCGCTGGACGCCGCCGACATGGCCTACGACCGCTCACTGCTGGCCTCGACGCGCGCGCTGGCCGAGCGGGTCTCGGTCCATGACGGCAAGGTGGTGGCCGACGTGCCCTACGTGGCGCTGGACAGCTTCGAGACCGATACCCTGGGCCGCATCTACTACCGGGTCGGCGGCCTGCACGGCGAGACCGTGTCCGGCTACGACGACCTGCCGCCGGTGCCGAAGAACGTGCCGCGTTCGGAACTGTATCCGGCCCTGGTGCGCTTCTACCACGCCGACTACAACGGCGAACCGCTGCGCATCGCCGCCCTGCTGCAGCCGGTGTACGACGATTCGATGCGCGGCATCGCCCTGATCCAGGTTGGCGAGACCCTCGACGCGCGCCGCGCGCTGTCGCGCCGCATCCTCCTGAACACCCTGCTGCGCCAGGCCCTGCTGGTGCTGGCGGTGGCGACGCTGGTGTGGTTCGCGGTGCGCCTGGTGCTGCAGCCGCTGATGCGCCTGAAGCAGGTGGTCGAGAATCGCGCGGTGTCCGACCTGTCGGACGTCGACGCCTCGCTGGTGCACCGCGAAGTACGGCCGCTGGTGGCGGCGATGAACGGCACCATGGCGCGCATGCAGAGCCTGATCGCCAGCCAGCGGCGCTTCATCGGCGACGCCTCGCACCAGCTGCGCACCCCGCTCACGGTGCTCAAGACCCAGGCCGAGCTGGCGCTGCGCGAAGACGATCCGGCCGCTCTGCGCGCGATCGTGCGCTCGATGGCGGCCACCACCGATTCCACGGTCCACCTGGCGAACCGCCTGCTGACCCTGGCCAGGCTCGAACACGGCAACGGCGGCGCCGACAACCGCCCGGTCTCGCTGGCGGCGCTGGCGCAGCAGGTCGGCCTCGAACTGGCCCTGCCGGCGGTGCAGAAGAACATCGACCTGGCGCTCGAAGCCGAGGACGAGGAAAGGACCACGGTGCAGGGCCAGGAGCTGCTGCTGCACGAACTGCTGACCAACCTGGCCGACAACGCGATCCGCTACACGCCGCCGGGCGGCAGCGTGCTGCTGCGCGTGCGCCGCGTGGCGGACGGCGTGCTGCTGGAAGTGCAGGACAGCGGCCCGGGCATCGACGAGGCCGAATACGACAAGGTGTTCATGCCCTTCTACCGCGCCCAGGCGGCGCTGGAGATCAATCCCGGCGGCACCGGGCTGGGCCTGGCGATCGTACGCGACATCGCCGGCCTGCATGGCGCCAGGCTGGCCATGCAGCGCGCCGACAGCGGCCGCGGCCTGAAAGTCTGCGTCCTGTTCGCCGCCACGCCGGTAATCGCACCCGCGGACGAGCTTGTTCTACATTAAAGAAAGGCTGGGTTTCTCGCAAGGGAATGGCAGGCACTACCAGACTGGACTTGAGGTAGCGGCAAATGCCGCCAAACAGGAGCTGTTTAGCAACGCATATTGCGCGTAACCAAGCATGCGAAACGGCAAAACTTGGTGGATTTGAGCAAGCACAAGCTTCCCTGAAGCACGGGCTTTTTGTGCAGTGCAGCGCGGGTAGAATGCGCGCATGGATACGACCCGTCACCTCTACCACGAGTACGGCGCCGCCGATGCGCTGTTCGACCAGATCGAGCAGGAACTGCTCGCCCTCACCACGGCCCCGCTCGAGGGCCGGGAGGAAGCGCCCCGCTGCGTCGACGAATTCGCCGACGACTTCTTCAGCTGCTGGAGTCGCCCCCCCAGTCATGCCGAGGGGCCGGGACTGACGCGCTGAGCCTTTCAGCCCAGGGTTTCGAGGCGGATGCGGACCACCTTGCCCACCACCGTCGACAGCTGCTCGAACTTCTCGATCGCGGCGTTGACGTATTTTTCGCGGGTCTGGTGCGTGATGATGACGATGTCGGTGCGGGCCTTCTCGCCCGGCTCCTTCTGCAGCACGGCGTCGATCGAGATGCCGGCTTCGGCCAGGATGCGGGTCAGGTCGGCCATCACGCCCAGCTGGTCCTGCACATAGACGCGCAGGTAGTAGGCGGTGCGGATCTCTTCCATCGGCAGGATCGGCAGGTCGGCCAGCTCGCCCGGATGGAAGGCCAGGTGCGGCACGCGCGAATACGGATCCACCGTCGCCAGGCGGGTCACGTCGACCATGTCGGCGATCACGGCGGATGCGGTCGGCTCGGCGCCGGCGCCCTTGCCGTAGTAGAGCGTGGTGCCGACCGCGTCAGCCTTCACCAGCACCGCGTTCATCGCGCCTTCGACGTTGGCGATCAGGCGCGTCGACGGAATCAGGGTCGGGTGCACGCGCAGCTCGATGCCCTCGGCGCCGTCGACCACGGTACGGCGGGTGATGCCCAGCAGCTTGATGCGGTAGCCGAGCTGTTCGGCATAGCGGATGTCGACCGCCTGCAGCTGGCTGATGCCCTCGACGTGGCTGCCGGCGAACTGCATCGGGATGCCGAAGGCGATCGCGGCCATGATGGTCAGCTTGTGGGCCGCGTCCACGCCTTCGATGTCGAAGGTCGGGTCGGCTTCCGCATAGCCCAGCTCCTGGGCCTGCTTCAGCACGGTGTCGAAGTCCAGGCCCTTGTCGCGCATCTCGGACAGGATGAAGTTGGTGGTGCCGTTGATGATGCCGGCCACCGATTCGATGCGGTTGGCGGACAGGCCTTCGCGCAGGGCCTTGATGATCGGCACGCCGCCGGCCACGGCCGCCTCGAAGGCCACCATCACGCCCTTGGCATGGGCCGCCTCGAAGATCTCGTTGCCGTGCATGGCCAGCAGGGCCTTGTTGGCGGTCACCACATGCTTGCCGTTGGCGATCGCCTGCAGCACCAGTTCGCGCGCCAGTTCATAGCCGCCGATCAGTTCGACGACGATCTCGATCTCGGGGTTGTTGACGACCGCGAAGGGGTCGGCGACCACCTCGACGTCTTCGCCGACGATACGGCGGGCGCGCTCGAGATTGCGGGCGGCCACCATGGCCACTTCGATGCCGCGGCCTGCGCGGCGGCGGATTTCTTCCTGGTTACGCTGGAGCACGTGCCAGGTACCGGCGCCGACGGTGCCGATGCCTAACAAGCCTGCTTTGATGGGTTTCATATACTGTTCTATCTACTCTATCGTTCTCAGCGCGCGTAGCGGCGCCGGTAGCCGTCGAGGAAGCGCGCAATGCGGCCGCACGCGTCGGTCAGGTCGTCGGAATTGGGCAGGAACACCAGCCGGAAGTGATCCGGGGCGATCCAGTTGAAGCCGGTGCCTTGCACCAGCAGGACTTTTTCCTCGGACAGCAGCTCGCAGATAAATTGCTGGTCGTCAGCGATCGGGTAGATCTTGGGGTCGAGGCGGGGGAACATGTACAGCGCCGCTTTTGGCTTGACGCAGGACACCCCCGGAATGTCGGTGAGGAGTTTGTGCGCGAGGTCGCGCTGGCGCGCCAGGCGGCCGCCGGGGGCCACCAGGTCGGCGATGCTCTGGTAGCCGCCGAGCGCGGTCTGGATCGCGTACTGGCCCGGCGCGTTGGCGCACAGGCGCATCGAGGCCAGCATGTTCAGGCCTTCGATGTAATCCCTGGCATGGCGTTTTTCGCCCGACACCACCATCCAGCCGGCGCGGTAGCCGCAGGAACGGTAGTTCTTCGACAGGCCGTTCAGGGTCACGAACAGCACGTCGTCGGCCAGCGAGGCCAGCGAAACGTGTTCTTCGCCGTCGTAGAGGGTCTTGTCGTAGATCTCGTCGGCGTAGATGATCAGGCCGTGCTGGCGCGCCAGCTCGACGATTTCCAGCAGCACGTCGCGCGAATACAGCGCGCCGGTCGGGTTGTTCGGATTGATGACGACGATCGCGCGCGTGTTCGGCGTGATCTTCTTGCGCATGTCGGCAATGTCCGGCATCCAGCCGGCCTGCTCGTCGCAGATATAGTGCACCGGGTTGCCGCCAGCCAGGCTGACCGCCGCCGTCCACAAGGGATAGTCGGGCGCCGGCACCAGCACTTCGTCGCCGCTGTTCAGCAGGCCCTGCATCGCCATCACGATCAGTTCGGAAGCGCCATTACCCAGGTAGATGTCGTCGATCTTCACCCCGGTAATGTTCTTTTCCTGGGTGTAGTGCATGACGGCCTTGCGCGGCGCAAACATGCCCTTCGAGTCGGTATAGCCGGCGGCGCCGGACATATTCCGGATCATGTCCTGCACGATCTCGTCCGGCGGGTCGAAGCCGAATACGGCCAGGTTGCCGATGTTCAGTTTGATGATCTTGTGGCCGTCGTCCTCCATCTGGCGCGCTTTTTCGAGCGCGGGGCCGCGGATTTCGTAGCAAACGTCGTCCAGCTTGTTCGATTTCAGGATCGGTCGCAAAATGTCACCCTGCCAATGTAATTTGTTGCAATGCGAAAAATCCCATTCTGCCCAATAAGGAAGGATTAATCAACCCGGCCGCTGGTGTAGCGGAAAAACCAATTACAATATGCGGCTTGCGCGCTCCCGCGCATCGTTTGTTTTTACGGCACGCACACTCACGGCTTTCATATGAAGCTACATTCCAGTAATACCGAAAAATACCAGACCGTTACCGGCTACGACCAGTCCGGCGTCGAAATCAATGCCAAGCGCTACGACTACAGCGTGCTGGTGATGCCCGAGACGCCGCCGCGTCCCTGGAACGTGACCCGGTTCGAAGACCTCACCGCCGAACATTTCGAAGAGATCGCCGCCGACAAGCCCGACGTGGTCGTGCTGGGTACCGGCGAGCGCCAGCGCTTCGTGCATCCGCGCCTGGTCGCCAGCCTGTCGAACCAGCGCGTGGGGGTGGAAAGCATGGACAGCCATGCCGCCTGCCGCACCTATAACATCCTGATGGGCGAAGGGCGCAAGGTGACGCTGGCGTTGATCATCGAATGAAAGAACTCCACAAGAACAAGACCCTCGTCTGGACCCTGTTCATCGCTTTCGCCGCCGTGCTGCTCGGCGTGCTGAGGGCGCGTACGCTGGTGCCACCCGATGAAGGGCGCTACGCCGAGATGGCGCGCGAGATGTTCGCCAGCGGCGACTGGATCACCACCCGCCTGAACGGCATCAAGTATTTCGAAAAGCCGCCGCTGCAGACCTGGATGAACGCCCTGACCTTCGAAGTCTTCGGGCTCGGCGACTGGCAGGCCCGTCTCTGGACCGGCCTGTGCGGCCTGCTCGGCGTCGGCCTGACCGGCTATGCCGGCATGCGCGTGTTCGGCGCCCGCATCGGCTTCTACGCCGCGCTGGTGCTGGGTTCCTCGCTCTACTGGGTGATCTGCAGCCAGGTCAATTCGGTCGACATGAGCCTGTCCGCCATGATGACGATCGCCCTGTGCGCCCTGCTGGTGGCCCAGCGCGACGACGCCACGCCGAGCGAGCAGCGCAACTGGATGCTGCTGTGCTGGGCCGGGATGGCCCTGTCGGTGCTGGCGAAGGGCCTGATCGGCCTGGTACTGCCGGGCGGCGTGCTGGTGTTCTACACCCTCTTTTCGCGCGACTGGAAGATCTGGACCCGCCTGCACCTGGTCAAGGGCCTGCTGCTGTTCTTCCTGATCGCCGCGCCCTGGTTCGTGCTGGTCGGCCTGAAGAATCCGGAACAGCCGCACTTCTTCTTCATCCACGAGCACTTCGACCGCTTCCTGAAGAAGGAACACCACCGCGAAGCCGCCTGGTACGTGTTCTTCGTCCTGCTGGCGGTGGGCAGCCTGCCCTGGGTCGGCGTACTGGTGCAGGGCCTGGTGCTGGGCGCAAGGGGAGAAAGAGGCGGCCAGGACGCGCCGGCCCGCTTCAAGCCGCGCCTGATGCTGCTGGTCTGGACCGCCTTCATCATCCTGTTCTTCACAAAGTCGAATTCCAAGCTGCCCGGCTACATCGTGCCGGTGTTCCCGGCGGTGGCCATGCTGATCGCGAACTACCTGGACGTCGGCACCCGCCGCAGCCGCATGCTGACCGCTGCCCTGACCGCCCTGTTCGGCGCCGGCCTGCTCGGCTTCGTGCCCTTCATGCTGCGCCTGGCGCGCCATCCGGGCGAGGACCTGCTGTACGCGGCCTACCAGCCATGGGTGCTGGCGGCCGGCCTGGTGCTGCTGATCGGCGGCGCCCTGTCCATGCTGTACGCGCGCCAGATGCAGCGCGACCTGACCGTGCTGGTGCTGGCGATCGCCGGTTTCGCCGGCACCCAGCTGCTGCTGGCGGGTTTCGAGCCGATCGGCAAGGTACGCGCCGGCACCAACCTGATGCCGGCCCTGGCGGCCGCCGGCGCCACCGATCCGGCCACCCGCGTCTACTCGGTCGGCATCTACGAACAGTCGCTGACCTACTACCTCAAGCGCACGGTGACCCTGGTCGACTACTGGGACGAATTCACCTTCGGCCTCGAGCAGCAGCCGCAGCTCTCGATCCCGACCATCCCGGCCTTCGTGCAGCAATGGCGCGCCGACGCGGCGGCCGGTGTCAGGAGCGTCGCCATCACCCGTCCCGAGATCGCCGCCGACCTGCAGCGCCAGGGCGTACCGCTGCGCATCGTCGCCGCCGATGCGCGCCGCACCGTGATCGCCACTCAGTGATGCTCACCTCTGAACTATGAACCTCACCACTTTCGCTTTCATCATTTCCGGCGTGCTCCTGAACGCCTGCGCCCAGGTGCTGCTCAAGGCCGGCACCAACGCCCTGGGCGGCGCCATCCACCTCACGGTGGGCAACGCCTTCGAGACCTTCATCCGGGTCGCGTCCCAGTTGCCGATCCTGGCCGGCCTGGCCTGCTACGCCCTCTCGCTGGTGGTGTGGATCATGGGCCTGTCGCGCACCGACGTGACCATCGCCTACCCGATGCTCTCGCTGGGCTATGTGGTGGCGGCGCTCGGGGCCTGGATGTTCCTGGGCGAGACCATTTCGCCGCAGCGCCTGCTGGCCATTGCCGTGATCATGGTCGGCGTCGCCCTGCTGGCGCGCTCCTGAGGATCGGCCGGTTCATCCGACTGATAGAATGACAACCGCATTTTTACCAATAACAATTCGATCGAGCTTCCCATGACTGCCGAGCTGCCCTTCCTGCCCTTTTCCCGGCCCACCATCGACGAGGACACCATCACCGCTGTCGGCGAGGTGCTGCGCTCCGGCTGGATCACCACCGGTCCCAAGAACCAGGCTTTCGAGGCGCAGCTGTCCGAGTATTTCGGCGGGCGCCCGGTACGCACCTTCAACTCCGGCACCTGCACCATGGAGATCGCGCTGCGCATCGCCGGCGTTGGACCGGGCGACGAGGTGATCACCACCCCGATCTCCTGGCCGGCCACCGCCAACGTCATCATCGAAGTCGGCGCCACCCCGGTATTCGCGGACATCGATCCGGTCACCCGCAACATCGACCTCGACAAGCTGGAAGCGGCGATCACCCCGCGTACCCGCGCCATCATCCCGGTCTACCTGTCCGGCCTGCCGGTCGACATGGACCGCATGTACGAGATCGCGACGAAGCACAAGCTGCGCGTGGTCGAGGATGCCGCCCAGGCCATCGGCTCGCTGTGGAAGGGCAAGCGCATCGGTTCCTTCGGCGACTTCGTCTCCTTCAGCTTCCAGGCCAACAAGAACCTCACCACCGGCGAAGGCGGCTGCCTGGTGCTGAACAATCTGGAGGAAGCGCGCCTGGCCGAGAAATACCGCCTGCAGGGCGTGACCCGCAGCGGCGTGGACGGCATCGACGTCGACGTCCTCGGCGGCAAGTACAACATGAGCGACATCATGGCCACCATCGGCCTGGGCCAGATGAAGAACCTGGACAAGCTGACCGCCCATCGCGCGGCGCTGGCCCGGCACTACTTCGACTGCTTCGGCGACGACTTCGAGGAAAAGTACGGCGCCCAGCTGCCGATCAAGGCCTTCGGCAGCAGCAACTGGCACCTGTTCCAGATCATCCTGCCGGACCACGGCCCGGGCACCCGCGCCGAGTTCATGACCCGCATGCAGAAGGAACACAATATCGGCACCGGCTACCACTACGCGCCGATCCACCTGTTCACGATGTACCGCGAACGCGGCTTCAAGGAAGGCATGTTCCCGGTGTCCGAGAAGATCGGCCGCCTGACCGTGACCCTGCCGATGTTCAACGCCATGACCATCGCCGACGTCGAGCGCGCGGTCAAGGCCGTCAAAGCGGTGCTGGCAAAATGACGCTGGCTGCCGTGAAACCGGAGCTGTCGATCGTCATCCCGGTCTATAACGAGGAAGCCGGCCTGGCCAACCTGTTCGCGCGCCTGTATCCGGCGATGGACAAGCTGGGCCTGCCCTACGAGATCATCTACATCAACGACGGCAGCCGCGACAACTCGGTGTCGATCCTGGCCGAGCAGTACCGCCAGCGTCCCGACGTGACCCGCGTGGTCCTCTTCAACGGCAACTACGGCCAGCACATGGCGATCCTGGCCGGCTTCGAGCAGACCCGCGGCGAGATCGTCATCACCCTCGACGCCGACCTGCAGAATCCCCCGGAAGAGATCCACAAGCTGGTGGCCAAGATGCGCGAGGGCTACGACTACGTCGGCTCGATCCGCCGCAAGCGCCAGGATTCTGCCTGGCGGACGGTGGCATCGAAGATGATGAACCGCCTGCGCGAGAAGATCACCAACATCCACATCACGGACCAGGGCAATATGCTGCGCGCCTACGGCCGCAACGTGATTGACCTGGTCAACCAGTGCGCCGAAGTGAACACCTTCGTGCCTGCGCTGGCCTATAAATTCTCGCGCAAGCCGACCGAGATCGTGGTCGAGCACGAGGAACGCGCGGCCGGCGAATCGAAGTATTCGCTGTACAGCCTGATCCGCCTGAACTTCGACCTGATGACCGGCTTCTCGCTGGTGCCGCTGCAGTTCTTCTCGATGCTGGGCATCACGATGTCGCTGCTGTCGGCGCTGCTGGTGCTGTTCCTGCTGATCCGCCGCTTCGTCCTCGGCGCCGAAGCCGAAGGCGTGTTCACCCTGTTCGCGATCGCCTTCTTCTTCATGGGCGTGATCCTGTTCGGCATCGGCCTGGTGGGCGAGTACGTCGGCCGGATCTACCAGCAGGTACGCGCACGGCCGCGCTATGTGGTGCAGACCATCCTGCAGGGCATGCCGGCCGGGGCCGAGGTGGAGGCGCTGGAGAAGCGGCAGGTGGTGCGCTGAAAAGCAGTCGCAGATGAGATACGTCGTCCCCGCGAAAGCGGGGACCCATGCTGAGGCGCCGAAGTCGAACAAGAATTCGATCGGCAGATGGACCGAATTCTGATGCTCAGTATGGGTTCCCGCTTTCGCGGGAACGACCATGAATTAATCCGACCTATCGACTTCCTGACATGAACAACCCACAAAAACGCGCAGTCGTCTTCGCCTACCACAACGTCGGCGTACGCTGCCTGAAAGTCCTGCTCGCCGGCGGCGTCGACGTCGCCCTGGTCGTCACCCACCAGGACAGCGCCACCGAAAACATCTGGTTCGAGTCCGTGCAATCGCTGTGCGAAACCGAAGGCATTCCCTTCGTCACCCCGGACGATGCGAAGTCGCCGGAGCTGCTGGAACGGGTGAAAGCCGCCCGGCCGGACCTGATGTTCAGCTTCTACTACCGCCACATGCTGCCGCAGGCCATCCTCGACGTGGCGCCGGCCTACAATATGCACGGTTCGCTGCTGCCGGCCTACCGCGGCCGCGCGCCGACCAACTGGGCGGTGCTGCATGGCGCGCTCGAGACCGGCGCTTCGCTGCACGAGATGACCGTCAAGCCGGATGCCGGCGCCATCGTGGCCCAGCAGGCCGTGCCCATCCTGCCCGACGATACCGCCTTCGAGGTGTTCGGCAAGGTGACGGTGGCGGCCGAGCTGGCGCTCTACAATGTGCTGCCGCAGCTGCTGGCCGGGACCGCGCCGCGCACGCCCAACGACCTGACCAGGGGCGGCTACTTCGGCGGCCGCAAGCCGGAAGACGGCCGCATCGACTGGTCCCAGCCTGCCAGCCAGGTCTATAACCTGCACCGCGCGGTGGCCCCACCCTACCCCGGCGCCTTCACGGACGTCGGCCCGCGCCGCTACGTGATCGAGCGCGCCCGCCCCTACCGCGGCGACATCCAGGCCCTGGGTTTGCCGCCCGGGCTGGCGGTGGTGGATAATGCCATCCTCGGCGTCTGCGGCGACGGCCGCGCGATCGCCATCCATAGCCTGCTGGCCGACGGCCTGCGCATCTCGCCGGCCGAACTGAAGGCCCAACTGTCCGCCGAATAACGCATACCAAAACACACCATGAAAAAAGTCCTCATCCTCGGCGTCAACGGCTTCATCGGCCACCACCTGTCCAAGCGCATCCTCGAGACCACCGACTGGGAAGTCTACGGCATGGACATGAGCACCGACCGCATCACGGAGCTGCTCGCTCATCCGCGCATGCACTTCTTCGAAGGCGACATCACGATCAACAAGGAGTGGGTCGAGTACCACGTCAAGAAGTGCGACGTGATCCTGCCGCTGGTCGCAATTGCGACCCCGTCGACCTATGTCCAGGCGCCGCTGCGCGTGTTCGAACTCGACTTCGAAGCCAACCTGCCGATCGTGCGCTCGGCCGCCAAGTACGGCAAGCACCTGGTGTTCCCGTCGAC